>NZ_DLOD01000010.1:0-267601 GCF_002479565.1 Brevibacterium sp. UBA7493
GGATCAAACTCTCCATAAAAAATATGAAAAACAATCCCAGCCGAAATCAAAGAAAAAGACAAGAGACAAACCAAAAATGGTCATCAAATGTCATTACATCCTTGCTTCAACCAGAAACAAAAACATTCTGGCATCACAAAAACAAACAAACACGCTATTGAGTTCTCAAAGAACAGACGCTCATCGACTCCGCCTGGCTTGCGCCGGCCTCGTCGAGGCAACTTCTCTATCTTACCTCCCACTCAGACTTTGTCAACTCGACACTCGGCCGGGTTTTGAAGTTCGTGTGGGTGGCCCCGCTTTCGCTGCGTTTCCGCAGCCGCCCTGCGAGGCGGGCGGTGTTCTACTCTAGACGATCTGCGACCCGATGTGCAAGTCGCTGTCTGCGGTCTCGCTCACCTGCCTGTTGGTCCGTCTTCCGGGTGATGTTTCCATCCCCTCCGACATGGAGCAGAGTTACCCGTCTTTCCAAGCGTTTTGCCTGGTCAGAGCACTTGAACTTGCGTCCGTCGCGCTGGGCAACGAGTACTAACTTAGACCCCTGCGAAGCGCCGATGCAACTCCGAACGCTGTGCCCTTCGTCACAGGAGTGGCCGCAGGCTGCGGATACACCGCCACGATCGGCTTGCTGACGCCATTTGCGCCTGCCGGGCGGGTGTCATTCGACAGGTTGCGCGACCTCAGGATCTTGGTTTCTCACGTTTCCGACCGCTGCTCCGACTTTGACGCGTCCAACCGATGCTGGGTCGAAGCCTGCGATGAGGCCGTCGAGAACCGTGCGCGCGCCTTCGCGCTCATGCGATGGATCCAGCCAGTCACCGAGGGCCTCGGGCTCGGCCATCACCGGCATGCGGTCATGCACATCGGCCAGGTGCCCTGTCGAGGGGCAGGTGATGATCGTGGTCGAGACGAGCCATCCGTTCTTGATCGCCGGGTCTGTCACGACCTGTCCGTCGAGGTCAGGGCGGCGCCGGAACTCGAAGAGCCCGACCATATAGAGGGGCCGCTCGGTCTGAGCCTGCATGAGCCACGGCTGCTTGCCGGTCTCGGTCTTCTCCCATTCGTAGTAGCCGGTGACTGGGATGATGCAGCGCTGGGAGGCGAAAGCATGACGGAACATCGGCTTCTCGTGCACGGTCTCACCGCGGGCGTTGAAGGCCTTGAAGCCGATCTTCTCCTCTTTCGCCCAGCCGGGCACGAGTCCCCAGCGGGCGGTCTCCAGCCGGCGGATGACCTCTCCTGTGTCCTCGACCCGTTCGGCGACGATCGGCAGGGCGGCGCCAGGAGGGACGTTGTACCGAGGCGCGAACGTGTAGTCGACGACATCGATGCCGAGCTCACCGACGATGTCGTGTGGATCGGTCGCCATGTTCAGTCGTCCGCACATATGTTGATCGTGCCACGTCAGTATGCTGGTGCCAAGTGTTCGCAGGTGAGCAGATCCAGCAGGAGGAACGACGTGGAACGGGAGTTCGACCCGATCGACGAATCGCGCAGGCAGTGGCTTGCCCATGGCTGGACCGACGCCGCCGACGGGATGACGCTCGTCATCTCCATCATGCGCGCCCACCAGCTGCTGCTCGCCCGGGTCGATCAGACCCTGCGGCCGCTGGGGCTGACCTTCTCCCGCTATGAAGTGCTCGCCCTGCTGTCCTTCACCCGCCGCGGCAGTCTGCCGATGAACAAGATCACCAAGCGACTGCAGGTGCATGCGACCTCGACGACGAATTCGGTCGACCGGCTGGAGGCCGCAGGCCTGGTCGCCCGCCGCCCGCACCCGGCTGACGGGCGCACGACGCTCGTCGAGATCACCGAGGCCGGCCGTCAGCTCGTCACTGAGGCCACAGCTGACCTCAACCGGGATGTGTTCGAACAGCCCGGCCTTGATGCTGCCGATGTCAGCCGGCTGCTCGGTGAGCTCGCCTCACTGCGCGCCGGACTCGGCGACTCCGCTCAGGCCTGATGCCCATCACTGGGCGCCGGCGTGGGCCTGGATGATGGAGATGACCTGACCACGCACGCCGGTCGTCGGCAGCCCGAATCCAAGCGGGCCGCCGTCGTCGGTGCCCAGCCGCGGCAGCTGGCGCAGTGCCGTGCGGGCATCGGGTGTGAGCGCCCCGAGCTGCCAGCGCACCTCATCATCGACCGCCTCGGCGTCGGCCGGCAGCGCAAGACCGGCCGCCTGGGCCGCATAGGCGGCAGCACCGAGAGCATGGGCACCCATATGCGCCACCGCTGCTGCCTGCGCTGCGGCCCGGGCCGCGGCCGCGCCGGCTGGTGAGCTTGCGGAGCTGGCTGCGCGCACGGCGTCGACGCGGCACTGAATCTGGCCGGCGGCCCCGAGCTCGCTGCGACTGAAGGCGTAGGCGCGCTCGATCGCATCGCGGATGCGCTCATCAGATGTCTCGGCCTCGATCAGGGGCAGCACACGCCAGGCGCAGTCGGCAGCCCAGGCGGCGGCTGCGCGCCGGTGGGCAAGGCTGAGAGTCTGCGAGGAGACCATGGGGATGACCTTCCGGGGAAATCTCTGGGGATCGAGGAGGCAGGCCGACTGCGGCGGGATGACCGCGGTCGCACCGACAGCCTACCGCCACCACCTGCCAGACCCCGGTTCCCGGCACCTGGGTGCCCACCGCCTCGGGCGCGGATGGCACAATGGTGGCCAAGGAAAATTAGTTGGACGTCCAAGTAATCTTCACTACCCTTAGAAACAGACCGGTCGTGCATTCCGCGGCTGCCGCACGCCCGCCGGTGCACGGCACGACCCACAGCAGAAGGAGCCACGATGGCACGCTCAACCGCGTCCGCTCTGACATTCGGGCTGACCGACGACCAGATCGAACTGTCCAATATGTGCCGCGATTTCGCCGATGCCGAGATCGCTCCGCACGCTCTTGACTGGGATGCCAACAAGCACTTCCCCGTCGACGTCATCCAGAAGTCCGCCGAGCTCGGCATGGGCGGCATCTACGTCTCCGAGGACTCCGGCGGCGTGGGACTCGGCCGGCTCGATGCCGCGCTCATCTTCGAGGCCCTGTCGACCGGCTGCCCGTCGGTGGCCTCCTACATCTCCATCCACAACATGGTCGCGTGGATGGTCGACAAGTACGGCAATGAGGAGCAGAAGGAGAAGTACCTCCAGCCGCTCGTGGCCTTCGAGAAGCTCGGGTCCTACTGCCTCACCGAACCCAACGCCGGCTCCGACGCCGCAGCCCTGCGCACCACCGCCCGCCTCGACGGCGACCACTACGTGCTCAACGGCGTCAAGCAGTTCATCTCCGGTGCCGGCACCTCGGAGATCTACCTCGTCATGGCCCGCACCGGCCAGGAGGGATCGCGGGGCATCTCGACATTCATCGTCGAGAAGGGAACCGAGGGCTTCGACTTCGGGCCCAATGAGATCAAGATGGGCTGGAACGCCCAGCCGACCCGTCAGGTGTTCATGGAGAACGTCAAGGTGCCCGTCGAGAACCGCCTCGGCGAAGAAGGCGAGGGCTTCAAGATCGCGATGTCCGGCCTCGACGGCGGCCGCCTCAACATCGGCGCCTGCTCGCTCGGCGGCGGCCAGTCCGCCCTCGAGAAGGCCATCACCTACATGGGTGAGCGGCAGGCCTTCGGCACCGAGCTCAACGGCTTCCAGGCACTGCGCTTCCGCCTGGCCGATATGCAGACCAAGCTCGAAGGCGCCCGCTCGCTGCTGCGCCGCGCAGCGGCCGCCTACGATGCCGGGGACCCCAACACCTCGCTGCTGGCGGCGATGGCGAAGCTGGCGGCCACCGACGCGGGCTTCGAGGTCGCCAACGACGCCCTGCAGCTGTTTGGCGGATACGGTTATCTCAACGAGTATGGGATCGAGAAGCTGGTGCGCGATCTGCGCGTCCACCAGATCCTCGAAGGCACGAACGAGATCATGCGGGTCATCATCTCCCGCAAGAGCACAGGAGTGGGATAAATGACGTCATCTGACGACGCGCTCGTCATCACACGCGTGGTGAACGGCCTCGGCCGCATCGAGCTGAATAAGGCCAAGGCGATCAACGCCCTCGGCCGCGACATGATCGCCTCCATCGACAGCGCACTCAACGAATGGCGCGACGATGACGCCGTGGCCGCTGTGCTCATCACAGGCCGCGGCGAGCGCGGCCTGTGCGCCGGCGGCGACATCAAGGCGATCTACCAGGATCTGGTCGCCGGCACCTCCGAATCCCAGGACTTCTGGGCTGAGGAGTACCGGATGAACTTCGACATCGCCAACTACCCCAAGCCCTACATCGCGATCATGCACGGCATCACGATGGGCGGCGGCGTCGGCGTGTCCGTCCACGGCTCGCACCGCGTGGTGACCGAGACGACGAAGCTCGGCATGCCCGAGACCGGCATCGGCTTGTTCCCCGACATCGGCGGCACCTACCTGCTCGCCCAGACCCCCGGTGAGATCGGCATGTACATGGGCCTGACCGGCCTGCCGATCGGACCGGGTGCGGCACTGGCCTATGGGCTGGCCGACACCTTCGTCCCCCAGGACAAGGTCGACGAGCTCGTCGCAGCCCTCGAGGCCGACGGCACGAAGGCCGTCCAGACCCTGGCGACCTTCGCGGCAGACGCGCCGGCCAATGAGCTGGCCGAAGCCGAGGCGTGGATCAACACCTGCTTCGCTCACGACTCCGTCGAGGCGATCATCGCAGCCCTGCTCGCCCACGGCGACGAGGACGCCGCGAAGACCGCCGAGGTCATCAAGTCGAAGTCGCCGCAGTCGCTGGCCGTGACCTTCGAGATGATCCGCACCGCCAAGACGATGACCCTGCAGGAGGTCCTCGAACGCGATCTGCGCGCCGGCACCGAAATCGCCGCCCGCCCGGATCTGCGCGAGGGCATCCGCGCCCAGGTCATCGACAAGGACCGCAACCCGCAGTGGAACCCGGCCACCCTCGGCGAGGTCGAGCAGGCCGAGGTCGACGCGATCCTCAACACCGAACAGGACAGGAAGGTTTTCTCATGACCGACTTCGAGACGATCCTCACCGAATCCGCCGACGGCATCGCCGTCATCACGATCAACCGCCCGAAGGCGCTCAACGCCCTCAACCAGCAGGTGCTCGAGGACATCGCCACCGCCGCCGAGCAGTTCGATGCCGATGATGCCGTCAAGGCGATCATCATCACCGGCACCGACCGCGCCTTCGCCGCCGGTGCCGACATCAAGCAGATGGCCGAGCTCGACTTCGCCACCGCCTTCAAGACCGACTTCTTCGCCGGCTGGAGCCGCCTGACCTCGGTGCGCAAGCCGACGATCGCTGCGGTCAACGGCTTCGCGCTCGGCGGCGGCTGCGAGGTCGCGATGATGTGCGACATCCTCATTGCCTCGGAGAAGGCGAAGTTCGGTCAGCCGGAGATCAACCTCGGCGTGCTGCCGGGCATGGGCGGCTCCCAGCGCCTGACCCGCGCGATCGGCAAGGCCAAGGCGATGGACCTGTGCCTGACCGGCCGGATGATGGACGCCGAGGAAGCCGAGCGCTCCGGGCTTGTGGCCCGCGTCGTCCCGCACGACGAGCTCATGGACGAGGCCCGCAAGATCGCCGCGACGATCGCTAGCAAGTCGCGCATCGCCTCGGCGATGGTCAAGGAGGCCGTCAACGCTTCCTTCGAGACGACGCTGCAGCAGGGTCTGCTCTTCGAGCGCCGTCTGTTCCACTCCTCGCTGGCGACCAACGACCAGTCTGAGGGCATGGCCGCCTTCGTCGAGAAGCGCGACCCGAACTTCACCGACACCTGATCGGTTCTGCCGGCAGCCGCCGGCAACCGCGCCCGAGGCGGCGGTCACCTGAACGGGTGACCGCCGCCTTGCGCGTGGTGTGGGTTACAGTAGTGGGCGACAGTGCTTAACAATCGTTCGGTCACCCCGATATTTCCGAGGAGAAACATGGCTCTTCCCGAGGTCCTCACCCGTCCCCTGCGGCTGCCGGTCATCGCATCGCCGATGTTCATCGCCTCCGGCCCCCAGCTCGTCACCGCGCAGTGCCAGGCCGGTGTCATCGGCGCGTTCCCCACTCTCAATGCACGCCCGGCCGAGCTGCTCGACGAGTGGCTGAACGAGATCAAAGAATCCAATGCGGCCTTCGCCAAAGCGAACCCGGACAAGCCGGTCGGCGCGGTCGCTGCGAACCTCATCGTGCACCGGTCGAACAACCGCATCGAGGCCGACCTGGAGACGATCGTCAAGCACCAGGTGCCGATCGTCATCACCTCGCTGGGCGCGCGCACCGAGGTCAACGACGCCGTGCACTCCTACGGCGGCATCGTGCTCCACGACGTCATCCACAACGGCTTCGCGCACAAAGCGATCGAGAAAGGCGCCGACGGGCTCATCCTCGTCGCCGCCGGCGCCGGCGGACATGCCGGAATGCTCTCGCCGTTCGCCTTCCTCAACGAGGTCCGCGCCTGGTTCGACGGCCCGATCGCACTCTCCGGAGCTCTCGCCCACGGCCGTTCGGTCCTCGCCGCCCAGGCGGCCGGTGCCGACTTCGCCTATGTCGGCTCGGCGTTCCTCTCGACCCCGGAGGCGCAGGTGACCGACGGATACCGGCAGATGATCGTCGACTCCACGGCCAGCGACATCGTCTACACCAACCTCTTCACAGGTGTGCACGGCAACTACCTGCGCGGCAGCATCGAAGCCGCCGGCCTCGACCCGGACAACCTGCCCGAATCCGACCCCTCGAAGATGAACTTCGGCTCCGGCGGCTCGGAGAAGTCGAAGGCCTGGCGCGACATCTGGGGCTCCGGCCAGGGCATCGGCACGATCGATGAGTCCCTGCCGGCCGGTGAGCTCGTCGCCCGACTGGCCGATGAGTACGAGGCTGCCAAGGCCGACATGCTCGCCACCCTCGGGGCCGGATCATGACCGATCAGCCCGAGGTGCTCACCGAGGTCCGCGGCGGCGTCCTCGTCATCACCCTCAACCGGCCCGAGGCCAAGAACGCAGCGACCGCCGAGATGGCCCGGCTCATGGCCGGGATCATCGACGATTTCGATGCGGATGACAGCCTCAGCGTCGCCGTGCTCACCGGTGCCGGCGGAACGTTCTGCTCCGGGATGGATCTCAAGGGATTCGTGCGCGGTGAGCTGCCCGGCCTGCCCGGCCGCGGATTCCTGGCGCTGACCGAGGCACCACCTGCCAAGCCGCTCATCGCCGCCGTCGAAGGCTACGCGCTGGCCGGTGGGTTCGAGACGATGCTCGCCTGCGATCTCGTCGTCGCCTCGGAGTCGGCGAAGTTCGGCATCCCAGAGGTCAAGCGCGGCCTGGTCGCTGCAGCCGGTGGTCTCGTGACTTTGCCGGAGCGCACCCACCGGGCGGTGGCGATGGAGATGGCGCTCACCGGTGACATCTACCCGGCGGCCTTCGGTGAGAAGCACGGCTTCGTCAACGCGCTCGTGCCTGAGGGCCAGGCATTCGACGGAGCGCTCGCGCTGGCTGAGCGGATCGCCGCGAACGGGCCGCTGGCTGTGCGCGCCTCGAAGCAGATCATCAGCGAAAGCCCCGGCTGGCCGGCCGGTGAGAAGTTCACTCGCCAGGCTGCCATCAGCGACCCGGTCATCGAATCCGACGATGCCCGCGAGGGCGCCACGGCATTCGCCGAGAAGCGCGCGCCGCGCTGGACCGGACGGTGAGAACCACCCCCACCTGCTGAACGACGAAGCGCCCCGCACTGTATTCAGTGCGAGGCGCTTTGCTCATTCACGAGTTCGAGACGAGCTCTGAGGTGTCTCTGACGGTGATGGCGTTCCAGCCCGGCGTCGCGCCGCCGGCCGCGTGCACGGCTGCCCGAACTGCGGAGTCGGCTGTCTGAGCCGCCGCTTCGAAAGTGTCACCTTCGGTCGTGACGGTGGCGGCAATGAGACTTTCGTTCGCGTCCATGGAGACGGTCGAATCGAGCAGACCCATTGTCGCGTCCTCCAACGACGCAAGCTCATCGGCGAGGGCATCGAAGACTGATTCCAGATCAGTATCGCCACTGATGGAAACGCGGAACTCGATCTCGGAAACTACCATGACGCTCTGTTGCTGACTCATGTGCCCTCCTCCCAGGGATAGCAAGGCTGTCTGTACAACCACCCAAGTGTGTCCCTGACGTAGTTCGGATTACTCGGCGAGAGGTGGATCGTTCGAATGTGCTTGCCGCAGGGGCACTTCACCTTATAGTACTTCTTCCGCGGGCCAACGATCTTCCAGTTTGCTTCATGAAACTCTCCCAGCAGCGCTTCGAGCTCCTTCTTCGGATGCCTCTTCCAGTATCGCCCCATACTCCAAAACGGTACTTTCCCAAACCTGCTCCGCAACGCATCGGACAAATCTGTGGATATCCCTCGTTCAACCCGTCCGCGAGAAGGAAGCTTCGACCGGTACCGCTATGATCCGCTCTATCGCCTCGCGCCTTCTGCTGACAGCAGATCACCATTGTCGTCGACCGCCCTGCGCCCTAGCGTGAGGGCATGAGTCTCTCAGTGCTTCTCTTCGGCGGCAACGGCATGCTCGGCCGGCAGCTCGTCACTGCTTTCGCCGGCGCCGGTCATCACGTCACGTGCGCCTGCCGCGGCACGACTCCCGTTGCCGAGGCCGCCGAGTTCATCACCGTCGACCGCGACTCCGCTGACGCTCTGAAACAACTGGCCGGCCGCACCTGGGACGTCGCGATCGATCTGACAAGCCACCCGGGATTCGTCCGCGACGCGCTCGGGGCCGTCGATGCCGCGCACTGGATCTACATCTCCTCCGCCAGCGTCTACGCCCGCGGCGACATCTTCGAACCTGACGAGACGGCCCCGATCCACCCGGCGATGGCCGACGACAAGCTGGAAGCCATGACCGACTACGGTGCCGCGAAGTCGGCCTGCGAGGCAGCTGTCGAACGACTCGCCACCCATCACCTCATCATCCGCCCCGGGCTGCTCGGCGGTGCTGGCGATGACACGGGCCGGTCGGGTTACTACCCGTGGCGGTTCGCGCATCCCACCGGGCCCGAGGTGGTGGTTCCGATGGACATCGGATTCCCTCTCAGCCTGCTCGCCGTCACCGACCTGGCCGACTGGATCGTGCACTGCGCTGAGCACCGGATCACCGGAATTCTCAATGCCGCTGGGCCGACGGCCACGCTCGGAGAGCTGCTCGACGCCGCGCAGCAGGCTGCCGGCACGAAGCTGGAGCTGCTTCCGGTCGACGCGGGCCTGCTCACCGATGCCGGAGCGGGCATGTGGATGGGCCCGGAGAGTCTGCCGCTGTGGGCTGAGATCCCTGACATGCCCTTCATCGGCACGGTCGGGGCTGATGCAGCACGCGCCCGCGGGCTGACGCGTCGGCCGCAGGAACAGACCTTTGCCGATGCTCTTGCCTTCGAAGAATCCCGCGGCGGGCCGATCGCTGCCGGTGCTGCTGGACTGTCCGATGCCATGGAGGAGACGCTGCGCCGGCTGGCGCGCGGGGACTAAGCCCGCGCCTCAGCTGTGCAGCCGGATGAGTGAGCGGATTCGGTCCAACCCCGGCGACGCGGGGCCATCTGCTGGCAGCTCGGCCAGCGCGGCAGTCGCAGCGGCCCGAGCCGCATCTTCATCCAACTCTGCGCCGATGATGACGAGCGCACTGCCCTCACTCGGCCCGTCGGAGACGGCGGCGAAGACGTTCGGGCCGACTGCCTGAACCACATACGAGCGCGTCCCGCGACCTGTCGGCACAGCGATGACGCCCTTGGCTCGGTAGGCACCGGCCGGCAGGTTCTCCAACAGGTCGAGCACGGCATCGGCGTCGACAGCGCCGGGGACTTCGACGGTAACGGCGTGTGCGTGGATGTGGTCGTGGACTGGGGTGTCCAGTTCGGCCAGCATCGCCTCGTCACGGGCGGTGTAAGCATCCATGAACAGCTCGTGCAACGGCAGCTCCCCCTGCTGCCAACTCTCTGCGCCGTCAGGTGACCGATCTGCTGTGGTGCCCTCCGCCTCGGACGCGGCAGCCCCGTCGAAGAGCAGGTGCGGGTCGATGCGGCCGAGCACTGTGCCGAGCACCGCGGCCCGTGGATTGCGGGCGTGCACCCGGTCGCGGATGCGATCAAGACGGGCACCGCGTTCGGCTTCGGGGAGGAGGTCGAGCTTGTTCACCAGAGCGAGGGTGACTGCGGCGTAGCGGACCGGCGGCAGGTCGCCGTCGTCGATGGTGGTGAAGTGCTCGCAGGCGTCGATGACGTCGATGAGTCCGCCGAGGCGGAAGCGGCTGCGGCCCCAGCGGGAGATCATGCGGGCGAGGATGAGGGGTTCGGCGAATCCGCTGGCTTCGACGATGATCGCATCGAGGGCGAGCGCGGGTGCGGCCATGGCGATGAGGGCGTCTTCCATGCCGCCGGCGTCGGTGAGGCAGCAGATGCAGCCGCCGGAGATCGAGACCGGTTCGTCGACCTGGCCGCTGATGAGTCCGGCGTCGACGTTGAGCTCGCCGAAGTCGTTGACGATGACGCCGATGCGGGCGGCTGGGTGGCGCAGCAGGTGGTTGAGAACGCTGGTCTTGCCGGCGCCGAGGTAGCCGGTGAGCACGATGACCGGCACGGCGGTACGGGCGTTCGGCAGCTGATCTGCCGCCGCCCGCGGGCTGGTCGTCGTCTGCGTGGGAGGCACGGAGTCCAGAGTAGCGGCGGCTCGCCGCTGAGGGGAATGCGGACAGAGCCATGTGTGGGGTCAGTGGGCGGCCATGCGGCGGATGGTGGCGGCGTAGTCGTCGAGGACGTCGAGGATGCCTCGGTGCTGCCAGACGCGGCCGCGCGCTCGACCGGAGATCTCGGTCAGCACTCCGCGTTCGGTCAGCGTGGCCAGGGCTCGCAGCGCAGTCATCTCCCCCATGCCGAGCCGGTTCATGAGGTAGCGGGTGTTCACCGCCGGCTGTCCGATGAGCACGGGCAGGATCGTCCAGGCGGCGGCATCTGCGCGCAGGCCGGCGAGCTTGGCTCGGGAGTTCTCCAGTTCGGCTGCCAGGTTGTCGACGAGGTCTGCACCTGTGACGGCAGCCGTTCGGGCAGCGTGTGTGAAGGCGCGGATGATGGGGCCGGCGTCGCCGAGGCGGTAGGCACCGAGGGTTGCGAAGTACCGGTCGATGTCGGTCATCAGGCCAGC
Source organism: Brevibacterium sp. UBA7493 (assembly GCF_002479565.1). Lineage (NCBI taxonomy): Bacteria > Bacillati > Actinomycetota > Actinomycetes > Micrococcales > Brevibacteriaceae > Brevibacterium > Brevibacterium sp. UBA7493. The sequence continues at coordinate 11,148 of NZ_DLOD01000010.1, forward strand.
TGAGACCGGAACGGCAGTGGACGTCACCAAGCCGGTCCGGCGCAGCATTGCGTGGACCAAGGCCCGTCCGGTGCGCCCGTTGCCGTCCGTGAACGGGTGGATGGTCTCGAACTGGGCGTGTGCGACTGCCACCTGAGCGAGCACAGGCAGATCCTCACGCCGGATGAATGCCGCAAGGTCCTCGACTGCGTCCGGAACCCGTGCGTGGTGCGGAGCGACGAAGTCTGCAGTTCGCGGGCCGGCATCTCCGCGTCCGATCCAGACCTGCTGTTCGCGGAAACGTCCCGCATCAACAGGTGCGAACTCGTGCTGATGGCGCATGAGCTCGGAGTGCATGCCGAGGATGTCCTCGGCTGTGATGTCGCCTGCAAGCTGGAGTGCGGTTTCCATGGCGTGCACATTGCCCAGCACGGTGACGGCGTTCGCCTTGTCTCCTTCGTGGATCTCGGCGAGGGCGAGCTGCTTTGCGGATGTCGTCAGCTGCTCGATCTGTGAGCTCGATGCTGATTCGGTGCGCAGCAGGATGGCGGTCATCGGGCCGAGTGCCGGGCTGTCTGTTCCGAGTCGCTTCTGTGCGTGCGCGTCGAATTCGACGAGCTGCCGGGTCGCGTCCTCGATGTCGGCTGTCATCTCACCGGCCATGTGTGGTTCCCAGCTGGCGATAGCGGCCGGAACAGTTGCGTCATAGGGACCTGTCTGGCGTCGAACCTCAACACGGGAGTACAGACCGGGCGCCCGAGGCACCCAGCCGAACGTCTCCGAAGAGACCGGGTCGATCGGTACGACCGTGTCCGAGGCTGACGACATGATCTGATTTTACCAACATTTAAGAGAATAAGTGTTGGTAACGCGATAGCGTGCCCTCAGCTTGCCGTTCAGGACTGAATGACGAAAGCGGCCCACCCCGCTGAGGAGGTGAGCCGCTGAGCCAGGAATCAGAAATCCCAGTCTTCGTCTTCGGTGTTTTCGGCCTTGCCGATGACGTAGGACGAACCGGAGCCGGAGAAGAAGTCATGGTTCTCATCGGCATTCGGTGACAGCGCCGACAGGATCGCCGGGTTCACGTCGGTGACCGATGACGGGAACATCGCCTCGTAGCCCATGTTCATCAGCGCCTTGTTGGCGTTGTAATGCAGGAACTTCTTGACGTCCTCGGCCAGCCCGACGGAGTCGTAGAGATCGTGGGTGTACTGCACCTCGTTCTCGTAGAGCTCGAAGAGCAGCTCGAAGGTGTAGTCCTTGAGCTCCTGCTTGCGGGCGTCGTCGACCTCGGCGATTCCGCGCTGGTACTTGTAGCCGATGTAGTACCCGTGCACGGCCTCGTCGCGGATGATGAGGCGGATGAGGTCAGCGGTGTTCGTCAGCTTCGCCCGGCTCGACCAGTACATCGGCAGGTAGAACCCGGAGTAGAAGAGGAAGGACTCCAGGATCACCGAGGCGACCTTGCGCTTGAGCGGATCGTCCCCACGGTAGTACTTGAGGATGATCTGCGCCTTCTTCTGCAGCGACTGGTTCTCCGTCGACCACCGGAAGGCGTCGTCGATCTGGCGGGTGTTGGCCAGCGTCGAGAAGATCGACGAGTACGACTTGGCGTGCACCGACTCCATGAAGGCGATGTTCGTCAGCACCGCCTCTTCGTGCGGGGTGCGCGCGTCCGGCAGCAGGGAGACTGCGCCGACGGTGCCCTGGATCGTGTCGAGCAGGGTCAGTCCGGTGAAGACGCGCATCGTCAGCGTCTTCTCATCCTCGGTCAGCGTTGCCCACGACTGCACGTCGTTGGACAGCGGCACCTTCTCCGGCAGCCAGAAGTTGGCTGTCAGCCGATCCCAGACCTCGAGGTCGACATCATCCTGGATACGGTTCCAGTTGATTGCGTCCACATGGGACACGAGCTTGAGCTGCTCGGTCATGTTCACTCCTGATAACTCAAAGATGTGGTGAGGTTGCCTCGTGCCGGCTTACAGCATGCAGGAGACGCAGCCGTCGACTTCCGTCCCCTGCAGGGCGAGCTGACGGATGCGGATGTAGTACACCGTCTTGATGCCCTTGCGCCACGCGTAGATCTGCGCCTTGTTGACGTCGCGGGTGCTCGCGGTGTCCTTGAAGAACAGCGTGAGCGACAGCCCCTGATCAACATGCTGAGTGGCCTCAGCGTAGGTGTCAATGATCTTCTCGTAGCCGACCTCGTAGGCGTCCTGGTAGTACTCCAGGTTGTCGTTGGTCATGAACGGAGCCGGGTAGTACACGCGGCCGATCTTGCCTTCCTTGCGGATCTCGATCCGCGAGGCGACCGGGTGGATCGACGAGGTCGAGTTGTTGATGTAGGAGATCGAGCCGGTCGGCGGGACGGCCTGCAGGTTCTGGTTGTAGATGCCGTGCTCGGCGACCTGCGCCTTGAGCTCCTCCCAGTCCTGCGGGGTCGGGATGTGCACCTCGGCGTCGGCGAAGAGCTGTGCGATGCGTTCGGTGCGCGGCGTCCAGTCGCCCTTGATGTACTTCTCGAAGTACTCCCCTGTCGCGTACTTCGAGCGCTCGAAGCCCTCGAAGGCGCGGCCACGCTCCTTGGCAAGCAGCATTGAGGCGCGCACACAGTGATAGGCGACGGTGTAGAAGTACATGTTCGTGAAGTCCAGGCCCTCGTCGGAGCCGTAGTGGATGCACTCACGAGCCAGGTAGCCGTGCAGGTTCATCTGCCCGAGCCCGATCGCATGCGACATGTCGTTGCCGCGGGCGATCGAAGGCACCGAGTCGATGTTCGAAGCTTCCGACACTGCCGTCAGGCCGCGGATGGCGGTCTCGACGGTGCGACCGAAGTCCTCCGAGTCCATCGTCATGGCGATGTTGAGCGAACCGAGGTTGCACGAAATGTCCTTGCCGACCTCGTCGTAGGACAGATCAGCATGGTAGGTGCTCGGCGAGGAGACCTGGAGGATCTCCGAGCACAGGTTCGACATGATGATCTTGCCGTCGATCGGGTTCGCGCGGTTCACGGTGTCTTCGTACATGATGTACGGGTAGCCGGACTCGAACTGGATCTCAGCCAGGGTCTGGAAGAACTCGCGGGCGTTGATCTTCTTCTTCTTGATGTGCGGATTGTCGACGAGCTCGTAGTACTTCTCGCTCACCGAGATCTCGCTGAACGGCACCCCGTACTCGCGTTCGATGTCGTAGGGGCTGAAGAGGTACATGTCCTCGTTCTTCTTCGCCAACTGGAACGTGATGTCCGGGATGACGACGCCGAGGCTGAGGGTCTTGATGCGGATCTTCTCGTCGGCGTTCTCGCGCTTGGTGTCGAGGAAGCTGTAGATGTCCGGGTGGTGGGCGTGCAGGTACACGGCACCGGCACCCTGGCGTGCGCCGAGCTGGTTGGCGTAGGAGAAGGAATCCTCCAGCAGCTTCATGATCGGGATGACGCCCGAGGACTGGTTCTCGATCTTCTTGATCGGGGCACCGGACTCACGGATGTTCGTCAGGGCGAAGGCCACACCGCCGCCGCGCTTGGACAGCTGCAGAGCAGAGTTGATCGAGCGGCCGATCGACTCCATGTTGTCCTCGATGCGCAGCAGGAAACACGAGACGAGCTCGCCGCGCTGGCGCTTGCCGGCGTTGAGGAAGGTCGGGGTGGCCGGCTGGAACCGACCGGAGATGATCTCCTCCATCAGCTGGGTCGCCAGCTGCTCGTCACCGCGGGCGAGGAACAGCGCGACCATGACGACGCGGTCCTCGAAGCGCTCAAGGTAGCGCTTGCCGTCGAAGGTCTTGAGCGTGTACGAGGTGTAGAACTTGAACGCGCCGAGGAAGGTCTGGAAGCGGAACTTCTTGGCATACGCCTGCTTCGACAGCTTCTCGATGAACTCAAACGAGTACTGGTCGAGGACTTCCTTCTCGTAGTAGTCGTGCTCAACGAGGTAGTCGATCTTCTCCTTGAGGTCGTGGAAGAAGACGGTGTTGTTGTTGACGTGCTGCAGGAAGAACTGCCGGGCCGCCTGACGGTCGCGTGCGAACTGGATGCGTCCCTCGGAATCGTAGAGGTTGAGCATCGCGTTGAGCGCGTGGTAGTCGAGGTCGGTCTCCTCGCGGATGATCGCTTCTAGGTCGCGGTCTTCAACGGTTGTTGACACAGTGAATCCAATCCTTTGTTGACTTTCTCGACGTCCTCGGGCATGCCGAGCAACTCGAAGTTGTACAGCAGCGGCACCTGGCACTTGGCAGCGACCTTGTAGGCCGCAGCGCAGTAGTACTCACCGAAGTTGGTGTTGCCTGCGCCGATGACGCCGACGAGACGATTGCGGTTCTCCTCAACGTTGAGGAACTTGACGACTTGTTTGGGCACCGCTCCCCGGTTCTTGCCCGCCCCGTAGGTCGGGGTGATGAGCACGAAGGGCTCGCCGACGATGGGAGTCGGCTCTTTTGTCAGCAGGGGAAGCCGCAGGCCGGGATGGTCCAGCTTGTTGACGAATTTATGGGTGTACTCAGATCCACTTGAGTAGTAGACGACGAGCACGACTGCATCACGAGGCCACGACAGAGGAGGCGGAACCGCTGCCGGCGAGTGTGGCGATCTTGTCCGGGCGGAATCCCGACCAGTGATCGCTGTCGGTCACGACGACCGGAGCCTGCATGTAGCCCATTGCCTTGACGACATCGAGTGCACCGGGCTCCTCAGTGAGGTCGACGGCTCGGTAGTCGATTCCCCGCGAATCAAGCGCGCGGAAAGTTGCGGTGCACTGCACACATGCTGGCTTGGTGTACACGGTGATCATGGCGTCTTCCTCCAGAGGAATTCGGTGTCTGATGCGGTGTTCTGATGGGCGGTCATCCGGCGCTCTCCCCGTCCTGACGGTGATCGGGGCCATAGACCCGCGCCGGCAGTTCAACCACTAGATGTTGTGTCTGCCCACAAGCGTACCCCTAGATCATGTGTTACACCAGTGTGATTTGAAGCGTGTCAACGGTTTTGCACAAGCGGTGCACACGGCCCACACCGGCCATCCACACCATGTGAACAACATGCGTGTAGTTCGCTTGCCAGCGTCCGTGCGGGCAAGCGCGATTCACACCCTGGAAACACCCACATCTCCTCCCCATGACGAACCGCTCTATCCACAGCCGAAAATTCCCGCGAATATTTTCAGCCGCGTGTCGCGACCGCTCCACCGGACCCGAATCCTGTGACCGGACCCACCGCCGGCACGTGGCCGACGCCACGGTAAGACGACCACCGCCTCGGGACCGGGAACCGACCATGTCACACATGTGGCAGGCCTGTCACACCACGGTCAGCCAGACGTCAGTGCTGGCCGATAGTGTGGGGACCACGCAGATGACCCCGCTGCGCCGGGCCGGGCCCGGGCAGGCAACATGAGGAGCACCATGGCACCCGATGAGCGTCCGGCCAATACGCAGGAGATCACCCAGGCACAGGCGATCCTGTCACGGATCCAGAAGTACCTCGACTCACTTGTCGTCGGACAGGTGCGGCTGCGCGAGACCCTGCTGCTGGGACTGCTGACCGGCGGGCACCTGCTGCTCGAAAGCGTGCCGGGACTGGCGAAGACGACGGCGGCTGCCGCGCTGGCCGATTCGGTCGAGGCCTCCTTCAACCGCATCCAGTGCACCCCCGACCTGCTGCCCAGCGACATCATCGGCTCGCAGATCTACAACTCCTCGACCGGTGCGTTCGAAACCCAGCTGGGCCCGGTGCACGCCAACCTCGTGCTGCTCGATGAGATCAACCGCTCGAGCGCGAAGACGCAGTCGGCGATGCTCGAGGCGATGCAGGAGAAGCAGACGACGATCGGCGGGAGGACCTATCCGCTGCCCGAGCCGTTCCTCGTCATGGCCACCCAGAACCCGATCGAGCAGGAGGGCACCTATCAGCTGCCCGAGGCCCAGCTCGACCGGTTCATGCTCAAGGATCTGCTCGACTACCCGAACCCGGACCAGGAGATGGAGATCCTGCGTCGGCTCGATGCCGGGGTGTTCGACAAGGCCGCGAAGATGCCGCCGGCGTGCTCGCTGGAGGACGTGCACATGCTGCGCGGTTATGCGCGCAGCATCTACATCGACCCGGCGATCACCCGCTACCTCGTCGAGATCGTCACCGCCACCCGCTCAGCCGGCCGCTACATCGGGCCGCTGGCCGGATTCATCGAGTGCGGCGCCTCCCCGCGCGCCTCGATCGCCTTCACCAACGCCTCGCGTGCTCTGGCGATGATCCGCGGGCGCAACTACGTCATCCCCGAAGACGTCAAGGACATCGCCCACCGCGTGCTGCGCCACCGCATCCTGCTGAACTTCGAGGCCGTGGCCGAGGACGTCAAGGTCGAGCGGATCATCAACGACCTGCTCGCTGCGATCAGGACTCCGTGATGACTGCCCTGCTGACGAAGGTCAAGGCGAACATGACGATCCACGCGCACCGCAAGATGCGCGGGCTGCTCGAAGGCGAGTACGCCTCGATCTACCACGGCCACAGCATGGACTTCGATGACCTGCGCGAATACGTCGTCGGCGACGAGATCCGCGACATCGACTGGAAGGCCACCGCCCGGCACACCTCTCCCCTGGTCAAGCGCTATGTCGCCCACCGCCGGCACGCCCTGGGCATCATCGCCGACTCCGGGCGCAACTTCGATGCCATCGCCGCCAGCGGTGAGAGCAAGCGCGAACTGGCGATCCTGCTCGCGGGCATGACCGGGTATCTGGCAGTGCGCCACGGCGATGACGTCATGCTCATGCACGGCGATGCCGAGCACACCGCGGCCAGCCGGCTCAAGGGCACCGAAGCTCACCTGGAGCAGCTGCTGCGCGGCATCCAGTCCGCCGGCGGCCGCGGGCGCCCCTCGGATGTGCGCAGGCAGCTGACCTGGGCGGCAGAGCACCTCAGGCGGCGGATGATGCTCCTCGTCATCGCCGATGACATCGGCCTGGTGCGTGAGGACATGCCGCTGCTGCGCCGGCTGAGCGCCCAGCACGAGATGATGTGGCTGACAGTCTCCGATGCGCAGCTGACCGGCTTCGGCCGCGGCGCGGTGCCCTTCGACATCTCCGATGACCGGCACCTGCCGATCCCGCACGAGCTGCTCGGCGGCAAGGAGCTCGCTGAGCAGTACGCCCACGCCGAGGCCGAACGCAAGCACCGCACCGAGGGGTTCCTCCGCTCGGCCGGCATCGCCCATGTCCGTGTTGACGACTCCCGGCACGCGCTGCGCCAGCTGCGCCGGCTCATGAGGAAACAGCATGCTCTTCGCCGCTAGCCTGCACCCGGCCCTGGGACCCAGCGACTGGTGGTATGCCGCCGTCGTGTTCGCCGCGCTGGCCGCTGCCGTGCTGCTGCTGTGGCCGCTGGGCGCGCGCGTCTACCGCGCCGGGCTGCGCGGTGACGGCACCGCCAGAGTCCCGGAGCGTGTCCGGCACAAGTACCTGGTGACCGTCGACGAGGTCGGGAAGTCCTGGCAGGCCGGCGAGCTGTCCGACCGCGAGGTCGCCCACCGGCTCTCGGAGATCGTGCGCGACTTCGCCCGCGACGCCTGGAACCTCAACATCCGGCACATGACCCTGCGCGAGCTCAAGGCCTTCCGGCTGGGCACCGTCGCCGAGGTCGTCGAGCGCCTGTATGCCGATGAGTTCGCCCGCGAGGAGCCGACGAACGCCGGCACTCAGCTTGCGCGTGTGAGGGGGCTGGTCGACCGATGGTCCTGACATTCTGGTGGCTGCCCTTAGCCCTCCTGCCCGTCCTGGCCGTGCTCATCTGGCTGCTCTCCCGGCCGCGCAAGCACGAGCGCCACGGCCGCGTCCCGGTTGCCCACATCGGCCGGCTCACCGCCCTGCCGGCCTTCGCCCGCGGCCGCAAGCGGCTGCTGCTCGGCGCACTCGCGGTCTTCCTCGTCACGCTGCTGCCGCTGCTCAGCGCGCTTGTCGGAGTCTCCCGGCCCTCGACCGTGCAGACGATCACCCCTGATCAGCACCGCCGCGACGTCGTACTCTGCCTCGACGCCTCAGGTTCGATGCTCACCTACGACGCCGACATCGTCGACTCCTACATCCAGATGCTCGACTCCTTCCAAGGCGAGCGCATCGGCATGACCGTCTTCAACTCCACCGCCGTGACCGTCTTCCCGCTTACCGACGACTACGACATGGTCCGCGAATTCCTCGAAGAGGCCAAGGCCGGTTTCGAGTCCTGGGGCACCGAGGGCACCGGCTTCATGGCCGGGACCATCGACCCGAACGTCAGCGGATCCTCACTCATCGGCGACGGGCTGGCCTCCTGCATCGGCTCCTTCGACAAGAAGGAGGACGAGGAGCGCTCCCGCTCGATCATCTTCGCCACCGACAACGAACTGGCCGGAGTGCCGATCTACCAGCTCAATGAGGCCACCGAGCTCGCCGTCGAACGCGACATCCACGTCTACACCCTCGCCCCGCCGTTCTCCTTCCTCGGCGCCGGCCCGATGGGCGAGCTGAAGAACACCGCGAACAGCACCGGCGGGGAGCACTACTCACTCGGCGGGCAGTCCGCCGTTGACGGCATCGTGCGCTCGATCCAGGAAGAGGAGGCCAAGCTGACCGATGCCACCCCGGTCACGCTTGTCCACGATCGGCCAGTCGTGCCGCTGACCCTCACACTCATCGGCGTCATCATCGCCTTCGTCTTCGCATGGAGGTTCCGGCTATGAGCATCGCCCCGATCATGCCGTGGCCGCTGCTGGCCGTGCTCGCCGTGCTGCTCATCGGCGGATGCATCACCCTGGCGATCCTCATCCGCCGCCGGCGCATCGCCTGGATCCTGCGCGCCGTCGCTGCCGCCCTCCTCATCGGCGCATGCCTGCGACCGGGCGTACCGACCGAGGTCACCACCGAGGTGCCCGTCGCGGCAGCCGACGTATTCCTGCTCGTCGACACCACCGCCTCGGCGGTGGCCGAAGACTGGGACGGCGACAAGCCGCGGCTCGAGGGTGTGCGCGCCGATGTCGACGCGCTGCTCGAACAGCTGCCAGGCGCGCGCGTCAGCGTCATCACCTTCGACTCCCGTGCCAGCGTGCGGGTACCGCTGACGACCGATCATGCCGCAGTGCGCTCCGCCTTCGAGGTGATGCGCCCGGAGCGGACCACCTCGTCGACCGGCAGCTCGGTCACCGCCGCCCGCGGTGAGCTGGTCTCCCGGCTGGACAAAAGCGAGGAGAACCATCCGGACAACCAGCGGTTCGTGTTCTACTTCGGCGACGGTGAGCAGACCTCCGATCAGCAGCCCGAGTCGCTGGCCGACATCGGCGACCGCATCGACGGCGGCGGGGTGTTCGGCTACGGTACCTCTGCTGGTGGGCGGATGCTGGAGACCGCCGGCTTCGACTGGTCGATCGACGGCAGCACGACCGATCCGGAACCACCTGAGTACATCCAGGACCCGGAGACCGGCAAGGATGCCCTGTCGGTCATCGATGAGGACCAGCTCAAGGCCATCGCCAAGGACCTCGGGGTCGACTACACCCACCGCACCGCCGGCACCGAGCTGAAGGCGGCGGTGACGATGCCGGAGCTGGAAGAGCAGCACAACGACGAGCACGTCGCAGACGGCCGCAGCGACTACTTCTGGATTCCGCTGCTCGGCGTCATCGCGCTGCTGACCGTCGACGCCGGGCGATCCCTGGGCCAGTTCCGGTCCCTCAACCGACTCTACGCACTGCTGAGGAGGTCACGGTGAACAACTCGACTGACCGGCAGCCACAGGACCCGAAGAAGCATCCGGTTGCACAGCAGCCGGCAGAGTCCGCGCAGGCGAAACCGGGTGAGACAAAGCCAGGCGAAACGAAGGTTGATGCACAGGCGAAGCCGACCGCGGAACCGGAGAAGAAGCCGCGCCGCCGACTGTGGCCGCACCTCATCCGCGGGACGCTGGGCACTGCCTTGGCGCTCGTGTGCATCTACAGTCTTATGTGCGTCTGGACGCTGCACAGCGCATCCCGGGCCTACAAGCAGGCGGACTACGACGAGACTGTCCGGCTCTCAAAGCGGTTCGAGAAGATCAGCCTCTTCGAACACCACAAGCCGCCGTTCAACATCGGCACCGTGGCAGCCGCCGAAAGCCGCTACGACGATGCCCAGCCCCTGCTCGAACGCGCCCTCGACCTCACGCCGGTGCGCGATGAGTGCGCTGTGCGGGTCAACCTCTCCTACGTCTACGAGCAGCAGGCCGAGGAGTTCAAGACCGCTGAGAGCACTGATGAGGCCAATGAGAAGTTCGATCTGGCCCGCACCACCCTCCAGGAGGCTCCTGAGGAGTGTCGGCCGGAAGGCAGCAGAAGCGACCAGCAGATGGACGAGTCCGAACAGCGCATCGATGAGTCCCAGGAGGACATGAACAACCCCGGCGACGGTGGAGACGGCGGCGACGATGGCGGTGACGGCTCCGGTGGAGACGACGAAGGCGGTGACGGCGGAGACGACTCCGGCGACGGCGGCGGTGGCGAGCCCGGTGACGGCGAGGACGAAGGCTCTGGCGGCGATGGCAGCGACGGTGGTGGTCAGGAGACCGAAGCCGAACGCAAACAGCGTGAGCTCGAGGAGCGCAACCGGGAGGCCGACCAGCGTCAGCGCGACGATGAGGACGACCGGGGCGACAACAGCAGCGGCAGCGACACCAAACCCTGGTGACGAGGCGCCCGCACAGCCGCATGGCTGCGGCCGGGGCCGGGTCTCAACGGTGGGCTGTGGTGGTCTCGCGCAGCAGGAAGGCGATGCCGATCGCCTGCAGGTGGCCGGGTTCGCGCGGGTCGTAGCCGAGGATCTGGCGGATCCGCTCCAGCCGGGCGCGCACCGTGTGGCGGTGCACGCCGAGGGCCTGAGCGACCGCATCACGGCTGCCGCCAGCTGAGGCGAAGTGCTCTAAGGTGCGCATGAGGATCCCGTCGTCATCGGCTGCAGTGAGCGGGCCGAGGGTGCGCTGGACGAAATCGGCGGCGGCCTCGCGGCTGACAGAGGCGAGCAGCTGCCCCAGCTGTGAGCGGCGATCGCCAGCACCGTAGCGCCACTCATGCCACCGATCATGCACCTGGTCGGGGGTGCCGTCCGACCAATCGGTCACCGGGATGCCGAGCGCACGGCAGATGGCCTCGACCAAGCCGCGCAGCCCTGGCGGGCAGATGAGCGCCGTTCCCGAGGCGGTGGGATGGTGGAGCACGCCCGGGCTGAGATCGGTGAGAAGCGCGTCGAATCGGGAGTTCGCCCCGCTTTCCTCGCTGTGCTCTGCCGCCCGCTCGCCGCCGGCAATCGCGAAGCTCAGCGCGGCTGGCAGGCTGAAGCCGGTGGAATCTGCGAAGCGCTCAGGCAGCTCATCGGCCCCGATGAGCCCGGTGCACAGCTGTGCGGCCAGCTCCCGGCGATCGGCCAGCCGGGTGTCCTGCAGCGCCAGCAGCGCTGCCGCGGTCGCCAGCAGCAGGGTGCGAGAATTGTGCCGGTCCCCACCGGGCCGGGTGCCGGCGACCGGGGTGAGCAGCCAACCGGTCACCGTCTCCGAGCCGACCGGGATCGCCTCCAGATCCGAACCGGCCACCACCTCGGGCGCGGTGGCCCGCAGCAGCCGCGGCGCGGTCCCACCGGCGGCGGCAGCGGTGATGAGCTCCTCGCGCAACAGGCCCGGCAGCGCCTGGCGGGCGGCCACACGTTCGGTGGTGCCGAGCAGCCGGCCGGTCGGTGAGGCGAGCGCGACCGGGGCGCCAAGCGCCCGGGAGATCTCGGCCAGCAGGGCGTTCGTGCCGCGGGCGGCCAAGGCGGTGGCGAAGCGGCGCTGGGTGCGCACGAGCGCTGAGACCTCGTGGGCGGATTCGCTTTCGCGCAGACGGGTGAAAGCCTCGACAACAGCGACGAAGGGCACCGGTTCGGGCACCATGAACAGCGGCAGCCCGACCGCGCGGGCGTGGGTGATGAGCTGCTCGGGCGCGCGGGCGTTCGGCAGGTGCTCGCCGAGCCCGATGCCCAGTGCGACGGCTCCTGCGGCGTGGACGCGGCGGATGTAGTCGGCGGCGTCCGGGGAATCGAGGTCCTGCAGCGCGCCGATGGTGAGCAGCACCTCGCCGCCGGCCAGCCACTGGTCGACCGAGGGCAGCTCGGACGAGTGCACGATCGTCACCGGTACGCTGCGGCAGCCTGGCGGATCGGAGACGACCTGCAGGTGCAGTTCGGGCAGGGAGAGCAACTGTCCAAGGGTGACCACAACGCTGATTCTATCCGTGGTGGACTGTGATTGCCCACACCCTGCCATGGTGGACATATCGGTGGTTGTGCACATACCCGTAGGGTGGGTCTGCCGTCAGCGGGCAGAGCTGCCTGCGCACGCGGCCGAGCATTCCGAGACGAGAGAGGATTCGCGATGACGAATGAGACCACCCCGCTGGGACCGGCGGACTACAGCCTGACACCCCGGTTTGCCGGGCCGCCGACCTTCGGGCTGCTGCCGCGCATCGACGAGGTCGAGGCCGCCCGACCCGGCGCGCCGATCGATGTCAAGGTCCTCGGCGTGCCCTTCGACGCCGGTGTCAGCTACCGGCCCGGCGCCCGTTTCGGCCCGGCCCACATCCGCCAGTCCTCGAAGCTGCTGCGGCCGTACAACCAGGCCACCGGCATGCACCCGTTCTCCGCTCAGCAGGTCGCCGACTGCGGCGACCTGGGCGTCAACCCCTTCAACATCGAAGAGGCCATCACCACCGTCGAGAACAACGCCGATGCGCTGCGCGCTGATGGCGCGAAGCTGCTGACGCTCGGCGGCGACCACACCCTGGCCCTGCCGAACATCCGCTCGGTGGCCAAGACCCACGGGAAGATCGCCGTGCTGCACTTCGACGCCCACCTCGACACCTGGGACACCTATATGGGTGCCCCGTACACGCACGGCACCCCGTTCCGCCGCGCCAGCGAAGAGGGTCTGCTCGATCTGGAGCGCTGCATGCACGTCGGCATCCGCGGCCCGCTCTACGGTGCCAAAGACCTCGAAGACGATGAGGTGCTCGGCTTCCAGATCATCCGTTCCGATGACTTCCAGTTCTCCCCGGTCTCCGACATCGTCGCCCGGATGCGCCGCCGCCTCGGCGATGCCCCGGTCTACATCTCCATCGACATCGACGTCCTCGACCCGGCCGCAGCACCTGGCACCGGCACCCCGGAAGCCGGCGGGCTGACGAGCCGTGAGCTCATGAACGCCGTGCGCGGACTGCAGGGCCTCAACGTCGTCGGCGCTGAGATCGTCGAAGTCGCCCCCGCCTACGACCACGCCGAGATCACCGGCCTGGCCGCAGCCCAGCTCGGCTACGAGCTGCTGAGCCTGTGGGCCGCCGATGCCGGCGGACACAGCGAACCCAGCGGCCCGGCCGCGACCGGCCTCGGCTTCGGGAAGGAGGACGCATGACCCAGGAGACCACACTGGCCGCGGCGACCACCGCCTCGGCGACGGAAAAGCGCTTCCATAACGGCGGCCTGGCCGTCGTCGCAGCGCTGGCCGCCCACGGCGTCGACATGATCTTCGGGATCCCCGGCACCCACAACCTGGAGTTCTACCGGCACCTGCCCGACTTCGGGATCCGGGCGATCACCCCGCGCCACGAACAGGGCGCCGGCTACGGGGCCGACGGGTACTTCCTCGTCTCCGGCAAGCCCGGGGTCGTCATCACCACCTCGGGGCCGGGGCTGACGAACGTCATCACCGCCGCGGCGACCGCCTACGCCGAATCGCGGCCGATGCTCATCCTCTCCCCCGGTGTGCCGATCGGCTTGGAACGCGCTGACATCGGCATGCTGCACGAGACGAAGGACTCCTCCGGGGCGCTGTCGCACCTGCTCGTGTCCTCGCGTCGCACCCGCACCGCCGAGGGCGCCGCGCAGGCGGTCGCCGATGCGTTCGCGCTCTTCGCCTCCGAACGGCCCGGACCGGTCCACATCGAGGTGCCCCTCGACGTGCTCGAAGGCCAGTGGTGGGGTGCCGTCCCGGCCCCGCAGGCCCCGCGCCGCCCGGTACTCGACATGGACATGGTCGCCACCGCCGCCGAGGCGCTGGCCGGTTCCCGGACGCCGCTCATCGTCGCAGGCGGCGGGGCACGCCGGGCTGCTGCCGAGGTCAGGGCGCTGGCCGAGGCGCTCGACGCGCCGGTCGTCACGACCGCCAACGGCAAGGGCATCCTCGATGAGGACCATCCACTCTCACTCGGCGCCAACGTCAGGTTCCCGGCCATCCAGCGCGCCTCGGCCGAGGCTGATGTGCTGCTCGTGCTCGGCTCCGAGCTGGCAGATTCCGACCTGTGGGGCGGGCGCATCGGCGCGAACGGCGAGAACGCCGAGGCAGGGGCTGAAGCCGTGGCCGGTTCTCAGGCTGGGCAGACGGTCATCCGCTGCGACATCGACCCCGATCAGCTGAACAAGAACCTGCGCGGAGACATCCACGCCTTTGCCGACTGCACAGACTTCCTCACCGCACTGCTCGAACATGACAGGCTTGCCGGTGCTGCCGGCGAGCGCGACGGACAGAACCGGGTCACGGCGCTCACCGAGGCCTACCAGGCCGATTTCGACTTCGCGTCGACGAACGTGCACCTGCACGAGGTCATCACCGCAGCCGCCGGTGCCGATGTCATCATCGCCGGTGACTCCTCGCAGATCACCTACGACGGCACGGTGCACGCGCTGACTGCCCACACCCCGGACCAGCTGCTGTACATGCCAGGCTTCGCAACCCTGGGCTACGGCATCCCGGCAGCGATCGGAGCGAAGCTCGCCGCCCCGCCTCGGCCGGTCGTGTGCGTCGTCGGCGATGGTGCGGCGATGTTCTCCATCCAGGAGATCGTCACCGCCGTCGAACTCAGGCTGCCGATCCCCTTCGTCATCGTCGACAACGGCGGCTACGCGGAGATCGAACACCAGATGGAGGACCGGGACATGGACCCCTATGCCGTCAGGTTGCACCGGCCCGACTTCGCCGCCCTCGGCGAGTCGATGGGCGCCCGCGGTGTGACGATCAGCGCTGATGCCATCGACACTGAGCTCGCCGAGGCGATCCGCACCACCCTGGCCGGCGACCGTCCGGCCGTCATCCGGGTCACCCTGCCCGGCGCCTAACCGCGGGGCCGGCAGTCCCCGGGCTGACAGCTTCAGGCTGACGAACCCGGGCCTGCGGTGCCCGCAGCTCACCCCTTGAGCACCGGCGCTTGCGTCGTTCACAGCTCCATCCCCCGGCGCGAACACCCGCCTGCGGGCACGCCACGCACCACCGACCCGCTGCCTGCGGGCACAGAAAGGACACACCATGGACATTGCAGTCGTCGTCCTCTACCTCATCGGCATGCTCGCCGTGGGCGTCTGGGGACGAATGCGGGCGAAGAACCAAGAGGAATACCTCGTCGCCGGCCGCCGCCTCGGTCCCCTGCTCTTCACCGGCACCATGGCCGCCGTTGTCCTCGGAGGGGCCTCGACCGTCGGCGGCATCGGGCTGGGCTATATGAACGGCATCTCCGGCATGTGGCTGGTCTTCTTCATCGGCTTCGGCATCATCGCCCTATCCCTGCTCTTCGCCCCGCGCATCCAGCGTCTGGAGATCTACACGGTCTCCCAGATGCTCGAACTGCGCTACGGGAAGGGTTCGCGCATGGTCTCGGGCATCATCATGACCGGCTACGGGCTCATGATCTCGACGACCTCAACGGTCGCCTACGGCACGATCTTCCACGCCCTGTTCGGCATCGACAAGGTCCCGGCGATCCTGCTCGGCGGCTCGATCGTCATCATCTACTCGATGCTCGGCGGCATGTGGTCGATCACCCTGACCGACTTCGTGCAGTTCATCATCCAGACCATCGGCATCTTCCTCATCCTGCTGCCGATCGTGCTGACGAAAGCCGGCGGCCTCGGCACGCTCAAAGCTGAGCTGCCCGACGAGATGTTCAACCCGCTGGCCACCGGCTGGGACACCATCCTCATGTACTTCCTCGTCTACGGCCTCGGCCTGCTCATCGGCCAGGACATCTGGCAGCGCGTCTTCACCGCCCGCACCCCCGGCGTGGCGCGCTGGGGCGGCGTCTCGGCCGGTGTCTACTGCCTGTTCTATGCGGTGGCCGGAGCGCTCGTCGGTGTGGCCACACAGAAGATCGTGCCCGGCATCGCCGAACGCGATGACGTCTTCCCCGCCGTCGTCGACGCCACGATGTCACCGCTCATCGCCGGCTTCGTCCTCGCCGCCGCACTCTCAGCTGTCATGTCGACGTCCTCAGGTGCGCTGCTGGCGGCCTCGACAGTGTTCCGCCAGGACGTCATCGAGCCCGTCTTCGAAAGCCGCCGGATCGCCAAGTCCGGTTCCGACGG
Source organism: Brevibacterium sp. UBA7493 (assembly GCF_002479565.1). Taxonomy (NCBI): domain Bacteria; kingdom Bacillati; phylum Actinomycetota; class Actinomycetes; order Micrococcales; family Brevibacteriaceae; genus Brevibacterium; species Brevibacterium sp. UBA7493. The sequence goes on from NZ_DLOD01000010.1 coordinate 27,489, forward strand.
CGGACTCGGCGGCCAGCTGGCCGGTGCACTCGTGCGCGAGACCGGCGACGAGGTCCGCGACTCCCGCGTCTACCTCGTCCTGCTGGGCATCGTCACCCTGCTGTTGGCGATCGCGATGCCCGATGTCGTCATGGCGCTCACGGTCGCCTACAACCTGCTCGTCGGCGGCCTGTTCGTCCCGATCGTCGGCGGGCTCATCTGGAAGCGCGGCACCATCGTCGGCGTGCTCGCGGCAATGGTCGCCGGTGCGGCCACCGCGATCGGCATCATGGCCTTCGTCGACGTGTTCGCCAACTCCGCGATCTACCTGGCGCTCACCGCCTCAGCTGTCGCCTACGTCATCGGCTCGCTTGCCTCCAAGCCCACCGATCCTGCGGTCATGACCGCGTGGCGGGAGCGCCTGGCACGCTGATACGGCGCTGCGCGCCGCTGCTGGCGTGAATGCAGGCGGGCCCGGTGACTCTCAGAAGTCACCGGGCCCGCTGTCGTCTCAGCTGCCGGTGCCGATGACCTCTTGCGCAAACGCGTCGAAGAGTGCCTGGGCGTCGCGGGCGCTGGTAGCTTCGACCGCGTCGGCTTCGGCGACGAGGGTGTCCTTGTCGAAGCCGAGGGCGGCGAGCTTGTCAGCCTCCCAGCCGCGCACGGACTCGGCCGAGGCTTCGGGGTGGAACTGCATGCCCCACGACCGGCCGACGCGGAACGCCTGGATCTCACACAGTTCGCTGCTGGCCAGCAGGGTCGCCTCCGGCGGTAGTGCGGTGATCCGGTCAACGTGGCTTTCGATAAAGTGCGTCCGCCGGCTCACCTGGCCGAACACCGGATCCTCGACTGCGGCTGGCAGCATCGTGATTGCTGTCGCGCCCTTCTCCGGGGCGCCGGTCTGGGCGCGGACCTCACCGCCGGTGATGTGGGCCAGCAGCTGCCCGCCGAGGCAGATGCCCAGCTGCGGCTTGTCAGCGTCCAGTGCGGCCTGGGCGAGCGCTGCCTCGTTCTTAAGCCACGGCGCCCGGTCGGTCTCATCGGGCATGAGCCCACCGCCTAAGTAGACGAACCCGTCGTAGGCGTCCACCGCCTCGGGCCCGGGCACCGCATTCCACGTGCCGTCACGGCCGGGGCCGATGCGGATGTCGACGTCGATGTGGTGGGCGATGAGCCGGGTGAGCAACCGGCGCGGCTGGGAGTCGATGTCGTTGACGATCATGAGGACCCGGGTCATGCGAACTCCTGACCTGCGGCGATGAAGCGGCGGTAGTTGTCGTCGTTGGCCTCGAGTACCCGCAGCACATTGTCGAACCCGAGCTTTGTGAGGTCTGCCTCGGACCAGCGACGGTTGCGCAGCTCGTTGATGAGTGCTGGGTAGGTGCCGGCGTTGTCGAGGCCGGTGGGGAAGGCGTCGGTGCCGCAGAAGTCGGAACCGAGCCCGAGGTGGTCGACGCCGATGCGTTCGCGCACGTAGTCGATGTGGTCGGCGACATCGGCGATCGTCACCTCTGGGGCGGTGCCCTTCTCGCCGTCTTTGACCCATGCGTAGCGGGCTTCGGAGACGAAGGAGGGCACGAAGGTGAGCATGTGGACGCCACCGTTGGCCGGCAGCCGGTCGATGATCTCATCGGGGACGTTGCGCGGGTGCGAGCACAGCGCCTGGGCGTTCGAATGGGTGAACAGCACCGGCAGCTCGCTGATCTCCAAGGCCTGGTCCATGACGGTGGGGGCGACGTGCGAAAGGTCGAGGATCATGCCGATCCGGTTCATCTCGGCAACGACCTCGCGGCCGAAGTCGCTGAGACCGCCGTGGACGGGATCGTCGGTGGCCGAATCCGCCCAGCTGTGGGTCGTCGACCACGTCAGGGTCATGTAGCGGGCGCCGAGCCGGGCGAACATGCGCAGGGCGCCGAGGGATTCGTTGATCTGGTTGCCGCCTTCGATGCCGAGCAGCCCGCCTATCCTCCCGGAGGTGCGGGCGGCACGGATCGCCTCGGCGGTCGTCGCCCAGGCGAGGTCGTCGGGGTAGGCGGTGATGAGCCGGTCGACGAGGTCGATCTGCTCGAGCGTGACGCGCACGGCTTCATCCCCGGTGACATCGGAGTGGACGAACACTGACCAGAACTGGGCGGCGACACCGCCTGCGCGCAGCTGCGGAATGACCGTCTGCGGAGCGGTCGCAGGATCAGTGAGCCCGGCGACGGAGGAGTCGCGGGTCTCGCGCAGGTAGTAGGGCAGGTCGTTGTGGCCGTCGAAGATCGGGATGGGCTCTGCGGTCATCGGGGTCCTTTCGGTCGGTGGCGCAGGTGTGGGGATTGGAGCCGGCGCAGGTCAGGTGTGCGAATCAGGCGCGGTTCAGGCGTGGAGGTGGTCGCTGATGAGGCCGCCGGCTGCGCGCATGAGCGGCATGACCTCCAGCACCCGGTCGGTGCCGGCCTCCCAGTTGGCGAACACGGCGTAGGCCACGCGGCGCTGGCGGGTGAAGGCGATGCCGGTGTCGGCGCGGACGGTGTCGTCGGTGCCGGTCTTGTTCACGATCCACTCCCCGCGCGTGTAGTAGTAGTGCGCCAGCGGGTCGGGCTCGAAGTAGGAGGCGACCATTGATGTGTCGGCTCCGGCGCCGAGCCACCGGCGCATGATCTCCGAGGTCGAGGAGTCGAAGAGCTCATCGAGCGACAGCCGTGCCATGTAGTCGCTCAGCTCACTGGCGGTCCCAGACGACAGGCGAGCCGGGGCGCCTGCCGGACGCGGCCAGCGCAGGAAGTCGTGCAGGGCGGAGTCGGTGTAGCCGAGTGCGGCGACCTCCTCGGCGACGCGGTCGAGGCCGATGCGGGAGATGAGGACGTTGGTGGCGTAGTTGTCGCTGAAGGCGCCGATGAGCATGCCGATGTCGTGGACCGTGAGGTCCGGCTGATCCAGCAGGTACCACAGCCCGGATTCGTGCACCCGCTCGGCAGCGGTGCGGGTGAGGCGCTCCTCGAGTCGCAGCTCGCCGGCCTCGCGCATCCGCAGTGCGGCGTGGAGTAAGAAGATCTTGGCGATCGAGGCGGTCGAGAGCACCCGGTCGGGCTGGTGACTGAAGACCTCATAGCCGGTGTCGATGTCGATGGCGCGGGCGGAGAATTCGACCCCGTCGAGCTGGGTGAAGATGTCGGTCATCGAGTCCTTTCCATCGGGGCGATCGTGAGGCTCACCGCGCCCGAGTCGGTGGCTGGGCTGCCGGCGGTGAGCTGGGCGGGCACTCCCAACGGTATCGAACCGGCGTGCGGATGGTGGCCGAGCTCGGCCTCCCACACCACCGGGACGCCGGCGTCTGCGAAGTACTCGCGCAGCAGTTCGCGCTGGGCGGGCTTCTCCCCGCAGTTCTCCCAGGAGCCGAGCACCACCGCACCGGCGCGGGCGAGCCAGCCGGCGCGCTTCAGCTGCAGCAGCAGGTTGTCGAGCCGGTAGACCTCCTCGTCGACGTCTTCGAGGATGAGGATGCCCGGTTCCTCCGGGGCGCCGGGCGCGAACTCCGGGGAGCCGAGGCCGGCGGCGAGCAGACTGAGGTTGCCGCCGTAGGTGATGCCGAAGTGCTCGCCGGGCACGAGCGCCTCGGCGTGCTCACCGAGGCTGACCGGCTGGTCGGCCCATGGACTGAACAGCCAGCGATGCACGTCGGTGCGGATCCGCTCGCTGCTGCGGAAGACGTCGTTGCCGACCATCGGGCAGAACAGGGTCGGGATTCTCAGGTGGTGCGCCCAGGCCTGGTGCAGAGCGGTGAGGTCACTCGAGCCGGTCAGCAGCTTCGCCCGCCCGTCCGGGCGCAGCGCAGCAGCGGCGAGGGCGTCGAAGTCGAGGCCGTCGATGAGGCGCATCGCCCCGAACCCGCCGCGCAAGGCGATGACCGCGGCCGCATCTGGGTCGGTCCATGCCTCGATGAGGTCTGCTGACCGTTCGGCGTCGCTGCCGGCAAGGTAGCTCGCCCGCCGGTCGACTGACCGCAGGTGGGTGCCGGCCTTCACTTCCAGACCCCAGTCTTCGAGGCAGGCGATGGCCGGTTCGACGGTGCCCTCAGGTGCCGGCCCGGAGGGTGCGATGAGCCAGACCCGGTCGCCGGCTGCCAGGGGTGCCTGAGCGGTGTGCCCGGTGGGGTCCGTCACTGCGGGTTCACCGCCTGCGCGACACCGCCGGAGTGCTGGGAGGCACCCGTGCGCTCAGTGGCGCTGTGCTGGGGGGCACCCGGGCGCCAGGGGGTGCCCGGCGCCTCGGACGCGGTCATCGCGACCCGCTGGGAACGGAAGCTCGGCACGGCGGCCAGCAGCTGGCGGGTGTAGTCGTGCTGCGGATCGAGCAGCACCTGTTCGACCGGCCCGCGCTCGACGATCTCACCGCGGTACATCACCGCGACCGTGTCGGCGATGTTCCAGGCCAGGCCGAGGTCGTGGGTGATGACGAGCGCGGTGAGCCCGAGGTTCTTCTTCAGCGCGAGGATGAGCGAGAGGATCTCCCCGCGCACGGAGGCATCGAGGGAGGCGACCGGTTCATCGGCGATGAGGATGTCGGGGTTGAGGGCGAGCGCGCTGGCGATGACGACGCGCTGACGCTGTCCGCCGGAGAGCTCCTGCGGAATCGGTTCGAAGAAGTCCTCACCGGGGATGAGCTCAGTCGATTCGAGGCTCTCGCGCACGCGCTCGCGCTCATCGCCGGTGAACTTCTGCACCCGCAGACCCTCAGCGACCGATTCGTACGCCGACAATGCCGGGTTGAGTGATCCTGACGGGTCCTGCAGGATCATCTGCACGTCCCGGCGGAACGCGCGCAGACCCTTCGCCGAGGTGGGCAGCGGCTTGCCGCGGAAGGTGAGCGTCGAGCCGCGATCCGGTGGCTGCAGACCGAGCAGTGCGCGAGCCAGGGTCGTCTTGCCCGAACCGGACTGGCCGACGACGGCGAGGATCTCCGAGCGGTGCAGGGTGAGGTCGACGTTGCGCACAGCACGCACGGTGCGCCCGCGGGCGGAGAAGGTGACGTTGAGGTTCTCGGCGGCGAGCATCACCTCGTCGGTCATCTCGTGTGGGGTGTCGGTGGTGATGCGGGCGGGGTTGCGGGTCATCGGGTTGAGCCGGGAGTCCGGGTCGCCGATGGTGGGGAACGCGTCGGCCAGCTGCCGGGTGTACTCCTCCTTGGGGTCGTTGCACACCTGTTCAGACGGGCCGAGTTCGACGATCTCGCCATCGCGCATGATCGCCAGCCGGTCGCAGGCGGCGGCGAGGACGGACAGGTCGTGGGAGATCATGAGCAGCGAGATACCGCGGGCTTCGACGAGTGCGCGCAGGCGGGTGAGGATCTGTTCCTGGACGATGACGTCGAGGGCGGTGGTCGGCTCGTCGGCGATGATGATGTCCGGGTCGCAGGCCAGCGCCATCGCGATCATGACGCGCTGCTTCTGCCCGCCGGAGAGCTCATGCGGATACGATTTCGCGATCTCGGGTCCGAGGTCGACGTGGCCGAGCAGCTCGTGCATGCGCGTGCTGCGGGCGGCATCGGTGCGCCAGTCGTCCTTGACGTGGAGTTCAAGGGCTTCGAGGATCTGCTTGCCGACCGGGCGGACCGGGTTGAGCGAGTGCAGGGCGCCCTGGAAGATGATCGCGGCCTGCGACCAGCGCACCGCGCGCATCTGCCCGAAGTTCAGCTCCGCGATGTCGGTGCCGCCTAAGCGCACCTGACCGGTCAGCGCCGCATTGTGCGGCAGCAGCCGCAGCGCCGAAAGGATGAGCGTCGATTTCCCGGAACCGGATTCGCCGGCGATGCCGAGGGTGCCACCGGCAGGCAGTTCGAGGGTGACGTTCTTGACCGCGGCGATGTCGCCGCGGGAGGTGCGCGAGGAGTACAGGATCGAGACGTCGTCGAAGACGAGGTCGCTGCCGGCCGGCTGGGCTCCCGAGGCGGTGGCTGGGTCGGTTCTGCTCATCAGCGGCTCCTCAGGGTCGGGTTGGCGATGGCTTCGATGGCCCGGCCCACCAGGGTGAAGGCCAGGACCACCGCGACGATGGCGAGCCCGGGGGTGAGGATGTACCACCAGTAGCCCGAGGTCGCGGCCGAGACGTCCATCGCGTTCTTCAGGATCGTGCCCCACGACTGCTGCGTGGTGTCGCCCAGGCCCAAGAAGGCCAGCGTCGATTCGGCGATGATCGCCGAGCCGACGGTCAGGGTGGTGTTGGCGAGCACGAGCGGCATAACGGCCGGCAGCAGGTGGGTGCGGATGATGTGCCAGTGCCCGGCGCCGAGCACTTTGGCCCGTTCGATGTAGAGCCGGGACTCAGCCGACAGCGTCTGGGCGCGCACGATGCGCGCGGTGCCGGCCCAGGAGGTGATGCCGATGGCGATGACAATCGTGAGGACGCCGCGTTCGAGCACTGAGGACAGCACGATCGCCAGCAGCAGGGAGGGCAGCACCAGGAAGAAGTCGATGATGCGCATGATGAGCCCGCCGAACAGCCCTGAGAAATGGCCGGCGGCCATGCCCATGATGGTGCCGATGACCATCGACATCGCAGTCGCAGCCAGGCCGACGATGAGGGAGACCCGGGCGCCCCACACGAGGCGGGCCCACAGCTCGCGGCCGTAGTTGTCGGTGCCCAGCGGGTGTTCGGCCGAGGGCGGTGCGTAGCGCGGCTGGTCGAGGTTCTGGGTGACGTCGAGCATGGACCGGTCGGCGATGAGCGGGGCGAATGCGGCGACGAGGACGACGAGGATGAGGACGATCCCGCCGGCGGCTCCAGCGCGGTCCTCCAAGAAGACCTTCCAGTTCTTCTGTGCGGCGGCCAGGCGGCGGTTCCAGGCGAGTGCCCGCGGGCTGGCCGGACCCGAGGCGGTGGCTGGGCCGGTCCTGCTGGTGCCTGGCTGGCTGGTCTTACTAGCGCCGGGCTGGCTGGTGCTGGGCTGGCTGGTGCTGGGCTGGCTGGTGCTGGAATGTGCCATCTCATGCCCTCCTGACACGCGGGTCGAGCTGCCGGTAGATGAGGTCGGCGAGCAGATTCATGATGATGATCGCCGAGGAGAACACGACGAAGGTGCCCTGCAGCAGCGGCAGGTCCGGACCCGAGATCGCCTCATAGGTCAGCTTCCCCAGCCCCGGCCACGAGAACACCGTCTCGACGGTGACCGCACCGGTGATGAGCCCGCCGATGTGCATGAACACGAGTGTGACCGTCGGCAGCAGCGCATTGGGCACCGCATGCTTGAGCCGCACATCATCCTCGCGCAGGCCCTTGGCGCGGGCGGTCGTGAGGTAGTCGGCGCTCATCTCGCCGAGCAGCGAGGCGCGCATGACCATGAGGTACTGGGCGTAGACGACAGCGGTCATCGTGATGACCGGCAGGATCAGATGCTTGGCGACGTCGACGACGTATTCGAGGCTGCCGGACTCGACACCAGGTGAGACCATTCCGCCGGTCGGCAGCCATTGCAGCCGGCCGGCGAAGATCATGAGCAGCAGCAGCGCCAGCCAGAAGGTCGGCACCGACCAGAACACGAGGCTGGTCGAGGTGGTGAGCTTGTCGAACAGCGAACCGCGCTTCCAGGCCGCCAGCTGTCCCATCCACAGCCCGAGGGCGATCGCGAGGATCGCCGCCGTGCCGGTGAGCAGCAGGGTCGGCCAGGCGTACTCGGCGATGAGCTGGCTGACCGGCTGCCGGTAGACGTAGCTGGTGCCCAGATTGCCGGTGAAGATGCCCACGAGGTAGTCCCAGAACTGCACGACCAGCGGCTTGTCGAGGCCGTACTCGGCGCGCAGCAACTCCATCTGCTCCGGGCTCATCTGGCGTTCGCGGGCGATCTTCTGCACCGGGTCGCCGGGCAGGATCCTGAAGGCGAAGAAGCCCAGCAGCACGACCATCAGCAGGCTGATGAGCGCCCCGCCGACCTTGCGCAGCAGGTATCCGCCGAACGACTGCCCCGGTGGGGGTGCGTCGATGTCCTCCCGCCCGTCGGCCGACTGCGGGTCGGCTGCCTCGGTCTCTGCGTTCACTGACACGTCAGTCTCCTGCCTTCCACACGCTGCCGCACACGTGCGCAGCGCAGTCATGGTGCTCATAGTGACCGGAGCCCGGTCCCGAGGCGGGGCGCACGCGGGTGCCGCCCACCGCCTCCGGCACGGGGTGTCCTGTCACCGGATCAGCCGGCCACCTGGTCAGGCGCGGTCCTCGGCCTTGCGGCGGCGCAGCGCCAGCGGGATGCCGATGGCGCCGGCGAGCACAGCGATGCCGATGCCCACCCAGGCGATCGCGGAGAGTCCTCCCCCGCTGTCACCGGCGTCGGCCTCAGCGGCCGGTTCGGCGGACAGGAAGCCCCAATAACCGGACTGGTTGCCGATGACGCCGCCGTCGGTGGGCTGGGTGGTGAAGCCAGTAAAGCGGTCCGAGCGGAAGGCCTCGAGCTGGCTGGGGTACCACAGTGTGATCTGCGCGACGTCGTCATAGTGCTGCTGCAGGGCCTGGTGGACGTACTCGATGCGCTTGGACTCGTCGAGCTCGGCGTGCTGCTTGGCGTACAGTTCGTCGAACTTCTCGCTGCAGTAGCCGTCCTGGGAGGTCGGGCCGTTGCCCTCCGCGTCCGGGCGGGAAGCGCAGGTGTTGATCGAGAGCTGGAACTCCGGGTCCGGGGTGACCGACCAGCCGGTGATGTACAAGTCGAAGTCACCGACGAGAGAGCGGTCGGCGATCGTGTCCGAGTCGCTCGATTCGACCTTGAGCTCGACGCCGATGTCCTGCATCCACGGGGTGAGGAACTCGCCGATCGTCTGCTCGGTCGGCGCTTGCGCATCGGTGAGCAGACGCAGCGACAGCTTCTCGCCGTCCTTCTCGCGGATGCCGTCGGAGCCTTCGGTCCAGCCGGCCTCGTCAAGCAGCTTCTTCGCCGCCTCCGGGTCCGAGGAGACGATCTTGTCCGACTTCGGCAGGTGCCATTTCTCAAACGATTCGGGCACGAAGCTCGTCGCCTCGGTCGCGTAGTCCTGCATCACCTGCTCGCGCAGCGTGTTCATGTCGATGCCCAGGCGCAGCGCCTGGCGGACCTTGACGTCCTTGAGCGCCTCTGCGCCGGTGCCGTAGGCCTCGCCTTCGGGGGTCTCGAAGCCGGAGTTGAGGCCGAGGGCGGTGAAGCGACGGGATTTGCCGATGTTCGTCTCGACATTGTCAGCGCCCTCGAGCGCCTTGAGCTGCTCGGGGCTGAGGCCGGTGACGAAGTCGACGTCGCCGGCCCGCAGGGCCTGGACCTGGGCGTCGCTGTTGGTGTAGTAGACGTACTGGATCGTGTCGATCTTCGGTGCCCCGCGCCAGAAGTTCGGGTTGGCCTTGAGCGTGATCGACTGGTTGGCCTCGTAGCTCTCCAGCGTGAACGGGCCGGAGCCGACGACCTCGGTGTCATTGTCGTCGCCTGCCGGGTCGTCCTTTTCGGACCAGATGTGCTCGGGCACGATCGGGATTTCCCCACCCGGGTTCGGGGCCTGCGGCTCCTTGAGTGTGATCGTCACTGTGTGGTCGTCGGTGGCTTCGACGGAGTCGAAGTTCTGCACCAGCGAGCCGTTCGCCGCGCCCATCGCAGGGTCTTCCATCATCTGGGTGAAGGTGTAGATGACGTCGTCGGCGGTGATCGGCTCGTCGTCAGACCACTTCATGCCCTCGCGGATCTTGTACGTCCACTCCTTGCCGTCGTCGCTTGTGTCCCACGACTCGGCCATCCCCTCGGTGGGGCCGAAATCCGTGGAGTCGTATTGCACGAGGCTCTCGTAGACGTAGCGGTTGATCGCAGTGGGTGTGAGGTAGATCGAGGTGAAGGGGTTGAAGCTGTCGACCTGGCCCGAGGTGGCGATGCGCATCGTCGACTCATCGGCTGGGGCCTGCTCGGTCGAGGCGCTCGCTGGCGCAGTGAGAGAGGTGGCGGTCAGCCCTGTGAGTGCCAGCGCCATAGTGCCGGCGGCACAGCGCCGGAGAGTGTGTGAGAGCATGTCGTCCTTCCAGGTCGTTCACCCCGCCGGCAGCGCTCCTTCGCGACATACCCGCGCTGGATGGCCTGAGGCAGCCGGGGATTCACCGCCTCGTCAGTAAAGCCGTCACTGTAACGTATATCTCATTCATCATCCGTTCAAGGGCATTCCACGGCGCGGGAAGATCTATATGTCGTCTGCTCCCCGCGCCCGAGGTGGTGGTTGCGTTCCATCATCAGCCCAGGTCACCGGTGGCGTTGGGCTGGCAGGTGCCATCCGCCTCGGGGGCGGTCACGAGCGCTGCGGAAACCGGTTGTTTTCGTCCCGGACGGGGTTACAGTGGAGATGTGGCTCGCTGCCGGCTGTTCGTCGTCGCGCGGCGGGAGCGCCCAGCCAGCCGATCTGCAAAGGAGCACGACGATGCCGGAACCGTACAGCGCACAGCCACCGAACCGACCCCCGGCTCCTCCGGTCACCGGGCCGATGCCGGCCGGTTCGGCACCGCGGCCGTTCCCGCCGCAGGGACACTCACCGCAGGGATTCCCGCAGGCTTCCCCGGCTTCGGGGCCGCCGCCGGGGCAGGCGCTGCAGCCCTACAGCGCCCCTCCAGCGATGCAGCCGTCCCACCCGTCGGCCCCGGCTGGCAACCCGTCGGACCCGGCTGGCTATCCCTCAGCGCCGGTCGGTCACCCGCAGCCGATGCAGCCGGGGATGCATCCGCAGACCCACTATCCGGTCACCGGTCCACACACGGTCACCCATCACAGTCAGGTCATCGTGGTGGAGAAGAACGTCGCGGTGGCCGCGCTGCTCGGATTCTTCTTCGGGCCCATCGGCATGATCTATGCGACCGGGATCGGTGCGCTCGTGATGTTCGGGGTCAACATCGTCATCGGGATCCTGACGTTTGGGCTCGGGCTGTTCCTCACCTGGCCGGTGTGTGCGATCTGGGCTGGCGTCGCGGCTGGCAACCACAATGCGCGGGCGCGTCAGCAGGCGTACGCGGCGATGAACCGGCCGCCGGGATGGTGAGGCGACCACCGCCTCGGTCCGGGTGAGCATCGCGGCCCAGCGGACATGACAAAAGCCCTGTGGGCCGGTGATGCACCGGCCCACAGGGCTTTTCGAAAGTGGAGATGGCGGGAATCGAACCCGCGTCCGTCGGCAAGTTATCGGGACTTCTCCGGGCGCAGTTCGTGAAAACGTCTCTTAGGTCCTGGCCCTCGCACGAACACGGTGGCCAACGAACGGAGTTGAGTAAGTGTTCCACTGACATCCCCAACATATGCCAGCGGCAGTGGCTCCCTAGCTGATGCCAGGTACTAGAGCGGAAGCGACTCTAGGCTGACAGAATCGCAGCTCGCTGAAATCAGGCAGCGAGGGCGAATTCGGTGCGGTCGTTAGACTTAGCACTTATTTTTTTGCAGAGAACGTTAACGAGATGACTCTACATTCTCGGCCCGCTTCTCCCGACGCATTGAACGACGTCGAAACCGATCATCCCCGTATTCACTTTCCAAACAACCCGCTGGCGGGGCCACCCTGGGGCGACTGTCCGTCAACGGCAGACCGTGAGTCTATCAGCACAACATGCGGCCGCCCAAGTCTATTCCTGGCGGTAGGGTTCCGGCCGGTGCATTGCATCACCGCGACGGGCGGCGGCAGTCAGAACCGCTGGTTCGATTCCCACGCCCGCAGGTGGCGCAGACGACCATAGGTCACACTCTTTTCCACAAGCCAGCCCCCTGTCCACAGCCCCCGTTCAAAACTGTGGAAACCCGGCTGTTTCCTTACAGGGAAAGGCTTTGCGGCGTTTGCACTCGACCTCAGCGTCGGCCTTTATCACAGCCCGCGAAATCCTGCATCGATACTGGTCAGAGAACTGTCAGGTGGGGGTCTGCGCTTAGCTGGAATGAGTCCGGATGAGCTCATGCACAGCAGCGAGGATGTTATCCACACATATCCACAGATACTGTGGACAACATGTCTGCAATCCACACCTAACCACAGGCCAGAGGCGGGATGGCATGCTGTGGATGGCCCGCCTCGGGAACGGCCCCACGAGAGGTCACAGGCACGTATGGACCAGGCGGCAGCGCCACTGCCGCCTCCTCAGAATCAGGCCTGGCGACGCAGCGACATTGCGCGCTGAGCTTCGCGCTCATCCTGCTTGCGGCGCAGCGTTTCGCGCTTGTCCCAGTCCTTCTTACCGCGCGCGACCGCGATCTCGACCTTCGCCCTAGAACCGTCGAAGTACAGTTCCAGCGGAACGAGCGTGCGACCGGATTCCTTAAGCTTGTGCGAGATCTTGAGGATCTCGTCCTTGTGCAGCAGCATCTTACGCTTACGGCGGGCCGAGTGATTCGTCCACGTGCCCTGCAGGTACTCGGGAATGTAGACGTTCTCCAGCCACGCCTCACCCTGGAAAATGAGCCCGAAGCCGTCGGTCAGCGAAGCGCGTCCCTCGCGCAGCGACTTGACCTCGGTGCCGGTAAGGACGAGCCCGGCCTCATAAGTGTCCTCGATGTGGTATTCGTATCGGGCGCGGCGGTTCTTGGCAATCGTCTTCCTGCCCTGTTCCTTGGCCATGCTCCTCCTCTCACGTTTTGGGCGCACGTGTGTGCGCACGAAGGCACCATTGTACCGGATGGCTCGCGGGGCCCTGTGCTCGCTGGGCGGGCCGCTCCCGAGGCGGTGGCCGGCGCGCGGTCTCGCTGTCGTTTTCGTGTGTTTGGGCTGGTGAGGTGGCGATGTCAGTGCCTCGTGCTGTGATGGAAGCAAGGCAGGAGAAGCACGGAAGCCAGGAGCACAAAGGAGTGGTGGCCATGATCGTGAATCCAGTGGCCGTCACGGGTGCTGCTTTCCGGCGTCTCCCCTGGTCAGGGGGCGTTGTCAGTGCCTCGTGGTGTGATGGAACCACTGCACCGGTAAGCGGAGGGAAGCGACGGCGATGACTGCGACAGTTGAAGCGCCCGTGGCGGTGGCTGCTGGGGCGTACCGGACCCGGTTCTGCGCCTTCGAGAAATCCCTCAGCGCGCTCGAGCGAGTCCAGCTGCAGGGTTATGAGGAGATGTTCGGCGTCGTGCTCGAACGAGTGCGCGCCGACAGCCGCGACAACATCGACACCCAGGTCGATGCACTGCATTCCCTTGCCAGTGCCGACCCGACCGACGCCACTGCTGAGCCGCAAACGGCAGGCGAGGCTTCCGACGCAGCGCGCGCAGAGGCGCTGACCTGGCTGCGGGAGCGCATCGGCACACCGACCCTGACCGCCCTCGCACATGCTCTCGACGTTACCTCCAACACGGCATGGTCACGGGTGACCGGTGCTGCCACGGCTTTCATCGGACTGCCGAAACTCACCGCACAGGTGCGCGCGGGCAGATTGAGCTTCGATCGCTTCGTCTTCGCCGCCGGGCAGGCAGCATCAGTCGACCCGGCCCTGCTCGGTCAGCTCGATACGCTGCTCGCCTCGATCACCGCGACGAAGAAGAGCGTGTACTTCTCCGAGGTCAAGGCCGCCATTGCCGCGCTGGTCACGCGCGCCGAACAGGCTCAGCAGATCCGGGAGCGCCGCCGCGTCGAGGCATTCTACGACCAACATGGCCGCGGCACACTCATCGTGCAGGGCCCGTCCCATGAGATCGCACTGCTGCACGCCCGCCTCGAAGGCATGGCCCGCTGTGTGGTCCGCGGCTACACTGCCGGCTTCGACCTGCCGGACAACCATGTCTTCGCTGACTCCCGCTCCTTTGAGCAGCTGAAGTACGACTTCCTCATCGGCGCAACGATCGGCGGGGATGTCAACACCCTCGACCGCGCACAGGAGGCGCTGGCCAAACGGCAGGAAGCTTCGGGACACATTGGTTCGCCACTGGATCCGCTGGCGGATGATCGCGCCGACCTGCTCAGTGATACGCCCGTCTCATGCCCGGCCAGCGGCCAATGGCTGGCACGCCAGGCCAAGATCACCATCACCGTACCGGCCATGGCACTCACCGACGGTCCAGCCGCTGACGAGCTGCCCGGTTCGGTCGACGGTAGCCCCGTCAGCGCTGATGTGGCCCGCCAGCTGGTCGGCTCCGCCGGTGATACCGTCTACCGGCTGCTCACCGACCCGAACACCGGTGAAGTCCTCGACCATGTCGCAACCACCTACACGATCGGTGCACGCATGCGGCACGCACTCGTGGCTCGCTGGCGATACTGCACAGCCCCCGGCTGCGACCGGCCAGCAACAAAAGCAGAACTCGATCACATCGAACCCTTCAACCATCGGCACCCCACCCGCGGTGGGCCAACAACCATGGAAAACCTGCATCCTTTGTGCAAGCAGCACCATCAGCTCAAGACGCAAGGGGTGTTCAGACTCAGACGCGAGCCCCGAGCAGGGGTGCTGACATGGACGCTGCCAGGAGGCACAACAGCAACGACCCATCCACCAGGGTCAGTGCTGCACCGCCGGCATGCCGAACTCATCGCCAGCACCACACCAGCTGAACCCCACCAGCCAGGCTCGCCAGACCCACACAACGAACCAAACGACGGGCTCTTCTCCCCTGCCGAAGCATGCCCGTCATGAAAACCTCGCCGCCCTCACACCTGGGCCCGCAGCGACACGTCGGCACAGCCAGTGTCAGCCGATGTCGCAGCAGCGCAGGACAGGGGCTGAGCGACCGTTGTTTGAAAACCGCACAGTGAAACACGTGGCCCTTCGGGTGTGGCTGGGCCGGCTTTCCGGCTCGGCCGCACCCATAGGCAGGATCAGCTGATCCAGGGCATCGGGTTAACGTACGAGCCGTTCTGCATGATCTCGAAGTGCAGGTGACAGCCAGTGGAGGCACCAGTCGTGCCAGAGGAGGCGATAACCTGGCCCTGCTTGACCCGCGAACCGGATCGCACCTTCAGGCTGGAGTTGTGGCTGTAGGTCGATGCGATCTTGGAGCCCTTCATCTTGCCGTGGGAGATCACGACCCGGTTGCCATAGCCACCAGCCCAGCCGGCTGAGACGACGACACCATCACCGGATGCGCGCACCGGCGAGCCGCAGCCCATGCCGAAGTCGGTGCCGGTATGCAGTTTGCGCCGCTTGGAGATCGGGTGGATGCGGTAGCCGAACGGTGAGGTGATCGGGTATCCCTGTGCCGGGTTGATGAGGTCGCCGTTGCCGGTGGGCAGGCCCTTCTTCTCCTGCTCCTTCTCCCACTCCTCGACTTCCTTGGCAAGCCGGTCCTGCTCTGCCTGCTGCTCCTCAAGCTGCCGCTCAGCCTCATCACGGCTGTCCTCGATGCGCTTGGAAGCCTCATCCTTCGTGGTGATGAGCGTGTCCAGGTCATCGCGCTTCTGCTTCGCGTCGCGCTCTGCGGCTTCCTTGCGCAGCACCACCTTCGCAGCCTCTTCCTTCAGATCTGCGATCTCCTCGGTGACTGCATCGAGGCGGTCCTTGTTGTTCATGTTGAGCGAGCGCTGCTCAGACAGCTGGGTGATGCTGCGCTGCTGCGCGCGCACCGCCGAGTCGACGCGCGTCGCTCCCGAAGCACCGTTCTGCTTGCTGGCCATCTGCAGCAGCATCGCCACATCGGAGGTGACTCCGGAGTTCTGGTACGCCTGGCGGGCGATCTTCGTCACCGACTTCTGCTTCTTGTCCAGATCGGCTTCGCCTTTGTTGATGTCATCCTGCAGGCTCGACTGGGCGTTCTCGGCCGACGTCAGGCGGGCGCCGAGTTCTTCGTCTTCGCGCTGTGCGTCCTCGAGTTCTTCCTGCGCCTGGCCGAGGGCTTCCTCAGCCCCGGGCATCTCCTCTTCGGCTGCTTCCTTCTCTGCGATGGTGCGGGCGAGGTCATCGTCGAGGTCGCGGAACTCCTTCTGCAGCTCCTCGACGCGCTTGTCGATTCGGTTCTTCTGCTCTTTGGGATTCGCCACTGCTGAGGTCAGCGGCATCAGCAGGGTGAGGAACATGGCGATCGCCGCCAGCAGCAGCGCGGGAAGGATCCGTCCGTTCGTCTTCAGCATCTGTTCCCACTCAGACCTTCATGTACCGGCGCAGTGTCACGAGCGAGGACAGTCCAGCCATGAGCACGCCCACCAGCACCAGGAACGGTGCGATGAGAGCGACGTCGGCGACTGAGACCAGGTCGAAGCTCGACAATTGCGATTGTAGCCAACCAGTGATGCCGAAGTGCACGATCACAGCCAATCCCAAGGCTGCCAACAGGGAGCCGATCGCCGCAGCGATCACGCCTTCGAGCACGAACGGCAGCTGGATGAACATGTTCGACGCGCCGACCAGGCGCATGATGCCGGTCTCTCTGCGTCTGGAGAACGCTGAGAGCCGGATCGTCGTGGCGATGAGGAGGACAGCGCACAGCAGCATGATCCCAGCGATGCCGATCGCGATCGCTGTCATGACGTTCATGACCGAGAACAGCTGATCGAGCAGCTGGTTCTGGTCGACGACTTCCTCAACACCGGGCGTGGCGGAGAAGTACTCGTTGATGATCTCGTACTGCTCAGCGTCAGCGAGCTTGACTCGATACGACTCCTGCATCTGGTCTTCGGGGATGGAGCCCTCGAGCGAGGTGCCCTCGAACTGCTCCTGGAAGAGCTTGTAGGCCATCGCCTTGTCCTCGAAGATGACGTCTTCGACATACGGGCTCAGGTCAGCACCTTCGAGGGCCGTCTCGATCTGCTGCTTCTGCTCGGCCGTCGCCTCGCCGGTCGCGCAGGTCGGTGCCTCGGAATCCGGCGGGCACAAGAAGATCGCCACCTGCACACGGTCGTACCAGTAGTCCTTCATGCCCGAGATCTGCATCTGCAGCAGTGCGGCCGCGCCGACGAAGAGCAGGGAGACGAACGTGACGAGGATGACCGAAACAACCATCGACATGTTCCGGCGCAGGCCGTTCCACGTCTCGGAGAGGATGAAGGAGAACCTCATGCGCTCACCCCGTAGCTGCCGTGCTCGTCGTCACGGACGATCCGGCCGTGGCTCAGCTCGATGACGCGGCGATTCATCCGGTTGACGATGTCGCCGTCGTGGGTGGCCATGAGCACGGTGGTGCCGGCGCGGTTGATGCGCTGGAGGACTTCCATGATCTCGTCGCCGGTGATCGGGTCGAGGTTGCCGGTCGGCTCGTCAGCGAGGAGGATCGCCGGCTTGTTGACGACTGCGCGGGCGATGGCCACGCGCTGCTGCTCACCGCCGGAGAGCTCGTGGGGATACCGCTTGTGCTTGCCCTCGAGACCAACGGTTTCGAGCACATCGGGCACGAGCGTTGAGATCGCGGCCCGGGTCTTGCCGATGACGTGGAGGGTGAAGGCAACGTTGTCGAAGACGGTCTTGTTCGGCAGCAGCCGGAAGTCCTGGAACACGGTGCCGATATTGCGGCGCAGGTACGGCACGCGCCATGAGGCCATCTTGACGACGGACTTCCCGGCCACCCGGATCCGCCCGCTGGTGGGCACCTCTTCGCGCAGCACCAGGCGGATGACGGTCGATTTCCCCGAGCCCGAGGCGCCGACGAGGAAGACGAAATCGCCGGCCTCAGCGGTGAAGGAGATGTCGTTCAGGGCTGGCTGAGCCTTGGAATCGTAGACTTTGGTGACCGATTCGAGGGTGATCAAATGAGGTTCGCAATCGCAGAGGGACAGTGGCAATCGCTCCCACTGTACGAACTTCCACCGGCCAATGCGCGCACCTCATCTGGCGAGTCGCTCACGGTTCGGTGTGAGATCGCCTGCGGTGACCGGTCAGATCAGGCGAGTTCCGCCTCGGCTTCGGCGGCTTTCTGCTGCTCCTTGCGCCAGCGGATACCGGCTTCGAGGAACGCGTCGATGTCGCCGTCGAAGACGGCAGGCGGGTTGGACTCCTCGTGCCCGGTCCGCAGATCCTTGACCATCTGGTACGGGTGGGTGACGTACGAGCGCATCTGATCGCCCCAGCTGGCCTTGATGTCACCGGCGAGGTTCTTCTTCTCCCGCTCCTCCTCCTCGTGCTTGAGCTGCAGCAGACGGGACTGCAGGACGCGCATCGCAGCGGCACGGTTCTGGATCTGGGACTTCTCGTTCTGCATGCTCACCACGGTGCCGGTCGGCACGTGGGTGATGCGCACCGCCGAGTCGGTCGTGTTGACCGACTGGCCGCCGGGGCCTGAGGAACGATAGACGTCGATGCGCAGGTCGTTCTCGTCGATGTCGATGTGGTCGGTCGCCTCGATGAGCGGGATGACTTCGACGGCGGCGAACGAGGTGTGGCGGCGGGCGTTCGAGTCGAAGGGGCTGATGCGCACGAGCCGGTGCGTCCCGGCCTCGACCGAGAGCGTGCCGTAGGCGTACGGGGCGTTGATCTGGATGGTCGCCGACTTCACGCCGGCGCCTTCCGCGTACGAGGTGTCGAGTTCCTGGACGCTGTAGTCCTTGCTCTCAGCCCAGCGGATGTACATGCGGGTCAGGGTCTGGGCGAAGTCGGTGGCATCGTCGCCGCCGGCGCCGGAGCGGACGGTGATGACCGCGGCGCGCTCGTCGTATTCGCCTGAGAGCAGCGTGGCGATCTCCAGGGAGTCGAGTTCGCGGCGCAGCTTGCCGATCTCGTCTTCGGCCTCGGCAAGGGTGTCGGCGTCGTCTTCGTCCTCGGCCATCGAGACGAGCAGCTCGACGTCCTCGATGCGGGAGTCGAACTTCTCGAGCTTCTCCAGGTGCCCCTGCCGGTGGGACAGCTTCGAGGTCACCTGCTGTGCCTCATCCGGGTTGTCCCACAGGTCCGGTGCCGCCGCAGCCTCGGTCAGCTCTGCGACCTCGGAGCGCAGCTGGTCGATGTCGGAGACATCGCGGATCGAGGCGTAGGTCTGTTTGAGGGCAGCGATCTCGGAAGAAAAGTCAATGGCCATAGTGCTCCCTAGCGTAGTGCATGATGCCTGCGGCCGCGGTGGCTCACCCGGTTGCTGCTTCAGCGCCACGCTGTGCGCAGCACCGTCGTCAGCTCCAGCGGCGCGTGGGAGCGCACCGCGGTGAGGATGCCGGCTCCCTCAGGACTGCGAGTGTAGACCGGTGCCCCGCCTCCGACCCACATCTCCCACGCTTGTGCATAGGCCTCTGCCCGGGATCGGTTCGCTCCCAGCACTGCCGGCACGGGATGCCACACCGGTGTGTGTTCATGTGCCCTTCCGGCCCCGGAGCGCAGATCCTCCCAGAGCCCACGCAGCCCTGGGCGCCGCGGTTCCAGATGCCAGCTGGGAATCAGATAGCGCGGATCTGAGATCGGCGAGACAGCCTCGTCGAGGGCGAGCGCGAAGACCTCAGCTGATCCAGGATCGGCGTCGAGATGGATCCGCTGGTCCCCGCAGGCATCGATGCTCACACGCACCGCGTCCGCACCTGCGGAGCTTGCACCTGTGTCGTGCAGAGCATCGGCGATTGCTCCAGCGATCTCAGCGACAGTCGGTGCACGCCCATACAGACGCCGGCGCCGATGTCCAGCGACAGACAACGTCACCGGCAGGCTGGCGAGTGTGAGTGCAGCGATGACACTCAGCGCTGCGGCGAGCAGACCACTGCTCGCGACCGCGCCGACAGCGGCAAGCAACCCGATGCCGCTCCATGCGCTCAGGGCTCCGAAGCCGAGGCGGAATGGCAGCAGGTTCCCGGGGTCGCCGGAACGGTGACGAGGCGACACGGTGATGGCGTCGATGCCCGAAGCGTCGCTGTTCGGTCGGTTCCCGGCATCGGGCGCGGAGACGATGCGCACCGTCCTGATCGGCTCGTCCCGATACTCTCCGCCGACGTTCCAGCGCTGGGCCACCTCAGACCGCGCCTGAGCTCGCGTGATCATACGAGCGTTGATCTCGTCGAACATCGCGTCGGCGGGAGGTTCGAAGGCGGAGAACGACGGATCGATATGGGCGACGCCGTCAACGACGTCTCCGTCGGCATCAGTGCCGAAGAAGCCGTCGTGTTTGCGGACGAGTCGGATCCAGTCCTGGTCTCCGCGCGGGTGGTTCGAGCTGGAGCAGACGACAGTCCAGTTGAGTGCCACCTTCTCCGGCCATGCGGGGTCCTTTCGCAGCGCACGTCCGCGGGTCTGTGTGACTGCTGTCGGAGTGGTCGCGGTGGACAGGTCGATGATCCCGGTGGCCGCTGGGGCGTCCCAGCCCTCGCCGAGCAGCCCCCGGGTGCCGATGAGGATCTGAGCATGCCCGCGGCTGAAGTACTCGGTGATGAGCGGCAGCCAGGTGCGGGCGGTCCAGCCTCCTTCGAGGCGGCTGACCCCGTTCGACGGCTCGCTCATGGCCAGCCGTGACGCCAGAGCTGTGTCGCTCTCGGCGATCCACGCGTGAAGGTCGGACAGCACACCGGCAGCGCCGGCGACCGTGCGCCCGGACACCAGCAGCGGGCGCAGCGGCTCGGTGCGCGGATCGGCGATGAGCGTTTCGAGGACGAGGAGTGCAGAACCGGATTGTTCGCTCAGCACGGCGCTGACGTCAGCAGACAATCGCGCGGTGGCGGATTCGAAGTCACACAGGATGAGCATCCGCAGACGCTCGGACAGCTCGGCTGCTTCAATGGCGATGATGTCGGCACACGCCTGCGGTTTGGCAGCCGAGCGGGCGATGACCCGGTCGGCCGGCGAGCGACCGGCACGGATGCCGTGCCGGGTCCACCGGTAGCCGAGGGCCGGCAGCGCGCGGCGGATCGCCTCGGCGTTGGCCGCATCACCGGCGTGACCGGAGACGCGCAGGCTGTTGCGCATCCAATCGTCGACCAGCCTCATCCAGTCGTCGATGTCGGGGTCCCGGCGATGCTGTTCGCCGACTCTGGCACCCGGGGGAAGACCCAGCAGTCCCGCGTGGTGGAGGCGCAGAGCGGCGTCGGCCAGTTCGGGAGCGGCCCTGCTGAGGTCCGTCCAGCTGACTGTTTCAGCGCGGGTGCCGAGGAACCGCTGATCGGCCCATGTGAGGAATCCCGAACTGCCATGGGTGTGGCCGAGGCTGAGGATGCTGGTGATGAATTCGTCGAAGTGAACGCTGGTCGCTGCCAGCCAGTCCGCTTCTTCGCGGGTTGGGGTTGTCAGCCAGACGAGGTCGGCGAAGGGCGCCAGATCGCCTTCCTTGACCGCAGCCGGGATCGAGGCTGCGTAGCGAACCTCGGAGAAGAGACTGTCCACCAGCTCGTTCTGCTGTCGCGTCATCGTCGCCGGAGGTGTGGCGGTCAGCCCGAGCACCCACACCTCGGGAAGCATGTCGAGCAGCTCAGCCAGCAGCGAACCCCACACGTCGAGCAGGTGATGGCACTCATCGAGGATGAGCAGCACCGAGCCGGCAGCTGCGATCCGGTCGACGAGCGCCCTGCCGCCCGGCGCGAGCTCTTCGAGCAGGCTGCCCATGCTGCGCTCGTCATCGAACACAGCCAGTGACTGATAGGTCAGCGCAGTGAATGTCGCGTGCAGCCCCCGGTCCGTGCCGGCGGCGCCGAAATCGTCATCGCCGCGACCGTTCCACGCATGCGCCCACTGGCCTTGGATCGCGGTGTTGGGACCGAAGGCGACCACGGTGTCAACGGTGTGCTGAGCCAGTAGCGTCTGAGCGTGCTCGATCCCGACGCGTGTCTTGCCGGCACCGGGAGGCAGGACGATCCACGACCGGCGTTGATCAGCAGCGCTCGCGGCGGCGAGAGCGGCGAGCGCTTCCCGCTGGTGCCGGCGCAGAGGCGGCAGAGCTCCTGCCGTCATCATCTCCCCTCTCGTCGAGATGCCCGGGGCCACTCTACGCGCAAGCGTCTCGCCGTACAGCCGTGGTGCGTGTGTCATCGATCAGTCCCGGACGAAGGCGAAGCGCTCCGGCAGAGCGGTGCGCTCGGCGAGCGCTGCAGCGACCGCCTCGCCGGTGGCTGGGGCGAGCTTGGCGCCGTGGCCAGAGCACGCGGAGACGATCGTGATGTCCTCGGCGGTGTCGATGATGAAGTCCTGGTCAGGTGTTGAGGTGAACAGGCAGGTGGCCTCGGCGTACGGCTCGGCCACCAGCCCGGGGATGCGGTCGCTGACGAAGTCGATCATCCGCGCCTGCCCGGCCTCGTCGAGCCGTCCGGTCTGCTCCTCGGCATCGCCGATCACCTGCCCGCCGTTGAACTCAGCGAGCTTGGTGCCAGGCGGGCGGTGCCAGACGTATCGGTGTAGGCGCCGTCGCGGCCGCCGGGCAGCCCGTAGGCCTGCATCGCAGCATCCTTGTGGATGAAGGTCGGCCAGTCGGTCGGCATCCCGGCTGCGATGGGGAAATGGTAGACCTGCTCCTGGCGGACAGTGACCCGGTTGAGCGCGCTCTGCGCGCGATCACAGACCGGCAGCCCGGAGCACAGCCCGGGCAGCCCGCCTCCGGCGGCGACGATGACATGGCGGGCACCCAGCTGCTCCCCCGTCGCCGAGGTGGAGGTGAGGTTGGCACCGGGCGGAGGCCCGCCTCGAGCGCGGGAGCCGTTGTCGACCTGCCATTGGGTGCGCAGCTGCGCGCCGTGGGCGAGCGCAGATTCGAGTGAGGCGGTCACCGCTGTCCCAGCGTCGATGACGCCGGCGTCGCGGTGGAAGAGGACGGGCCCGTCGAAGCGGAACTGCGGCCAGCGCTCCATCGCCGCCTCCGCGGTGAGGAGTTCGTAGTCGACGCCGAGGTCGGCCAGGACTTCGGCGAGGCGATCAGGTTGGCGGACCTGGCCGTGGTCGAGCGTGCCGGTGGCGGTGATGAGCTGGTGACAGGTTTCGTCGGCGAGTTCGTCGAACAGGCGGCGGGCGCGCAGCGCCATATCGGAATAGAAGGTTTCGGGGTAGGTGATGCGCAGGATGCGGGCCGAACCGTGGGAGCTGCCGCGCGGGCCGGCAGGTTCGTGCTGGTCGACGACGATGACCTCGCGACCGCGCTTGGCGAGGCTGCGGGCAATCGATGCACCGACGAGCCCGGCTCCGATGACGACGTATTCGGCGGAATCCACGCGGGGCCTCCTTGCTGGTGGCCAGTCACGATGCGGGCCGGCAGCCGAAGCTGCAGGCCTGTGTCCCATCTTCTGCGAACGCATGCGCATGTGTCCAGAGGAAAGCCCCAGATCTTTGCGCCCTTGTAGACTCCGTGGGTGACCTACACCATTCGATTCGCGCGAGCTGGCGAGGCAGCGACTCTGTCGGCTCTAGCCCTGCGGTCGAAAGGCCACTGGAACTACAGCGAGGACTTCCTCGAACTGTGTCGAGATGAACTCACCTATTCGGCCGAAAAGTGTGCATCGGGAGACGTCTTCGTCGCCAAACAGGACGGCCAGGTTCTGGGCTTTGCAGCGATCGACGGAACTCCACCCGACGGCGAATTGGAAGCGCTCTTTGTCGACATCGGCGCAATGGGCCGCGGGGTCGGCGGAGGGCTGCTCCAGCACCTTTTGAAGATTGCACGAAATCGAGGCTTCACGTCGCTGACGCTTCAAGCCGACCCCGGGGCCGAACCGTTCTATGCCCATCATGGCGCGATTCGGATCGGTGAAGCACCCAGCGGGTCGATTCCAGGGCGCATGCCGCCTGAACTCACGTTCTGCCTGACATGACCCACATGCGCAGGTGTAGCTGTGACCCAGCCTTCCGGTTCCTCAGACACATCGTGGGCGCCAGTCATGGCCAGCGGCTGGAGGCGGTGCGACGATGGAGTCCTCGCAGGTGCGTGGTGTGCGCTGAGAAGAGGGAGTGCCGATGACACCGATGACAGATCCGGCCGAGGTGCTGCGGCAGAAGGGGATCACGTTGCCGCTGCCGCTGTCGCCGGCAGGTCAATACAGTCCTGTCCGGCAGGTCGGGAACCTTGTGTTCCTCTCCGGGATGGGCCCGACAAACGCGCCGGAGGATGTTCCGGTCACCGGCAAGGTCGGCCGCGATGTCAGCCTCGCGCAGGCGCAGCATGCTGCTTACCTCACGTGCCTGAATGCACTGTCCTCGCTGGAGGCACACTGCGGTTCCCTGTCGGCAGTCGCCGGGTTCGTCAAGGTCAACGGCTACGTCAACTGCGCACCGGGATTCATCGACCTGCCGCCGATCATCGACGGGTTCTCCTCACTCATCAACGAGCTGTGGCCGCAGAGCATCCCGCATGCGCGGGCGGCCATCGGGGTGGCCGAACTGCCATTCGACATCTGCGTCGAAGTGGAGTGCGTGGCAGAGCTGCGCTGAAGCTCAGCGCCCGGCGGTCCGGCGGGACAACTCCGGTGTAGTCGCGGTGGCGGGCGATGAAGGAGCCCATACCGCCTGAACCGTGGACGACGCGATGAGCGGGCAGTCCTGCGGTGGCGCCTGCGCCCGATCCGAGTCCTTCCGACCAGACTCTTCGCTGTGGCCCCAGTTCCAGCCTGCCGCTTCAACCGGGGGAGACAGGGCCGCGACAGCAGGGACGCCGGTCGCGACTTCTTTCCACAGTTTGGGCGCAGCCTCTTGAAAGGCTGGGAGACACCCGTTAATTTGATTAACACCCTTATATGTCTGATGGCATATAGGTCTCCCCTCAAACAGTGAAGGTACCCCAGATGAACGCAGCTGAGATCATCGCCGCAGAGGTGCGCGAGGAGATCCGCAGACGCGGCATCGACCCGCGCACCGAACCGGCGCCGACCCGAGAGCTCGTCGTGCAGGCCGTCCACGACTACGACGAGCGGACGCTGGCAGGCTCCCTTCCTCTGCTTGCCGACGTCGAACAGACCTGCCGGGAGATCTTCGACCAGGTCTCGGGCTTCGGGCCGCTGCAGCAGTACCTCGACGACCCCGAGGTCGAGGAGATCTGGCTCAACTCCCCGCACCAGATCTTCGTGAGCCGGCGCGGAGTCAGCGAGCTGACGACCACCGTGCTGAGTGAGGCGGATGTCGACGAGCTCATCGAGCGGATGCTGCGCACAACCGGCCGGCGCGTCGATCTCTCCAGCCCTTTCGTCGACGCCTCGCTGCCCGACGGATCACGGCTGCATGTCGTGCTGCCGGACATCACGCGCAAGCATCCGGCGATCAACATCCGCAAGTTCATCACCCGCACCCGCAACCTCGGCGACCTCGTCGCACTCGGGACCCTCACCTCGGCGGCGGCTGAGTTCCTCTCCATCGCCGTGGCAGCAGGTGCCAATGTGCTCGTCTCCGGGGCCACCCAGGCCGGCAAGACGACCATGCTCAACGCGCTCACCGGGGCGATCCCGGTCCGCGACCGGGTGGTGACGTGCGAGGAGGTCTTCGAGCTCTCGGTTCCCTCCCGCGACTGGGTGCCGATGCAGTGCCGGCAGGCCTCCCTGGAGGGCACCGGCGAGGTGACGCTGCGCAACCTGGTCAAGGAGGCACTGCGGATGCGGCCCGACCGCGTCATCGTCGGCGAGGTCCGCGAGGCTGAGAGCTTCGACCTGCTCGTGGCGATGAACTCAGGGCTGCCGTCGATGGGCTCGATCCACGCGAACTCCGCGCGTGCGGCAGTGACGAAGCTGTGCACGCTCCCCCTCCTGGCCGGCCCGAACATCGGCTCGTCGTTCGTCACCCCGACTGTCGCCAGCTGCGTCGACCTCGTCGTGCATATGCGGCTCGATCGCAGCGGGCAGCGCCGGGTCGAGGAGATCGTCGCCGTGCCCGGCGGCATCGAAGGCGAGGTCATCGAACTCGAAACCGTCTTCACCTCCACTGCCGACCGGCGGCTGGTGCGCGGCCACGGCTATACCCACCTCGGTGAGCGGTTTGCGCAGCTCGGCCATGACATCCACACCGTGCTCGAGGCGGCGTGATCGCCCATGACAACGTCGCTGAGCGGAGCGCTGTGCGGGCTGGGCATCGGGGTGGGGCTGTTCCTCATCTGGTGGTCGTGCTGGGAGTCCCCGCCACGCCAGACCGAGCCGCCGCGCTTCATCCGCGACGCCCAGGACATGCTCACCACCGCCGGCCTGCCCAGGCTGCGGCCCTACCACCTCGTGCTCGGAGGACTGGGGGCTGCCGGGATCGTGTTCCTCTTTGCCTATGCCGTCACGAACGCGATCGCGATCGCCGGCTGCTTCGCCTTCTTCGCCGCACTCGTGCCGTACTACGCGGTGCGGCACCGGGCACGGTCGCGCACCGTAGCCCGCCGGGCCCTGTGGCCGGAGGCGATTGACCACCTCAACTCCGGTGTGCGGGCCGGTCTCGCCCTGCCCGAGGCGCTCGGCGGGCTCGCCCAGCGCGGGCCCGAGCCGCTGCGTCCGCTGTTCGCTGTCTTCGCTGAGGAGTACCGGGCAACCGGATCGTTCTCCATGGCGCTCACCGCCTTCAAGTCCGCCTGTGCCGACCCGGTCGCCGATCGCATCGTCGCCGCACTGGCAGTCACCCGCGAGGTCGGCGGCACCGATCTTGGCACGATGCTCAAGACGCTCAGCCAGTTCCTGCGCGATGACTCCCGCACCCGTGCGGAGATGCAGGCAAGACAGAGCTGGACGGTCACCGGCGCCCGGCTTGCCGTCGCCGCCCCATGGGTGGTGCTCGCCCTGCTCGCCACCCGCCCGGAGACCGCGCAGGCGTACAACTCGGCAACCGGCACGCTGCTGCTACTCGCCGGGCTGGCCGTCTCACTAGTCGCCTACAGCGCAATGAAGCGCATCGGCCGGCTTCCTGCTGAACCGCGAGTGCTGCGATGAGGACGGTGCGTCATGCCCTTTGAGATTCCCTTCGGCCTGTTCGGGTCGGTGCGCATCGATCCGACGCACCCGGCTGTCGTCATTGCCACCGGGCTGGTGCTCGGGCTGTCGCTTGCGTTCTTCGTCACCAACTGGCCGGTCTTCAACCGAATCACACTCGCTGACCGCATCGCCCCGTATCTACGCGATCAGCCGCGGATCGCGGCCCTGTTCGCCGAGACCGAACCCTCCGATGCCGGTGTGCGCGGCATCCTCACCTCGTGGCTCAACCGCGGAGGGTCCTGGCTGACCTCCAGGCTGACGACCAATGCCGGGATCACGGCACGTCTCGACCGCCTCGGGCCCGGAGAGACGATCGAGCGGTTCCGGGCGCAGCAGCTGCTGCTCATCGCCGGCGGGTTCGGAGCCGGGGCGCTGCTGGCGGCGTTCGTGTCCGTCAGCCGCGGCCCACACCCAATCATCATCCTCGGCTGCCTCATCTTCGGTGCCGTCGCCGGGCATCTGCTCAACGACTGGTGGCTTTCGCACCGGGTGCGGCAGCGGGAAGCGCGGATCCTCGCGGAGTTCCCGACGATCGCCGAGCTGCTGGCCCTGTCCATCACCGCCGGTGAGGGAACAGTCGATGCGCTCGACCGAGCCTGCCGGGCCACCGAAGGCGAACTGAGCCGGGAGCTGGCCTACACCCTCGCCGAGGCCCGCACCGGCACTCCGCTCGTTGAGGCGCTCGACCACCTCGGCAAGCGCACCGGCATCCAGTCGATCGCGCAGTTCGTCGACGGGATGGCCGTCGCGATCGCCCGCGGCACTCCGCTGTCCGAGGTGCTGCGCGCCCAGGCCACCGATGTCCGCGATGAGGGACGCCGGCAGCTCATGGAGCTCAGCGGCAAGAAGGAAGTCGGGATGCTCGTTCCCGTCGTCATCTTCGTGCTGCCCATCACCGTTCTGTTCGCGATCTTCCCGTCCCTGGCGGTGCTGAATCTGTCCTACTGACCTTCTGTCCTGACCGCGCGCGTCTGCCGCGGCACCTGATACCGGCCGCTTTCTGGCGGCACACCGAAAGGAGAAACCATGACCACCCCGACACGCACCCCGGCCGCGCACTCCCCTGCTGAGGCGCCCACCCGCCGGTGGACCAGCTGGCACCTTCTCGTCATCGCCTTCGTGATCGACCCCTTCGCCTACCTGCCCGGGAGGGACGAGCGGGGCCGCAGGGAGACGAGCCCAGACCGCGGCGACGTGCCCGGCTGGGTGCTCATCACGATGATGACCGCCGGGCTTGTGGTGGCCCTGTGGGCGCTGGCTGGGGATGCCTTCACGTCGATGTTCGAGGACTCGATGTCGAAGGTGCGCGGTTCTGGCGGGTGAGTGTGGCCCGCACAGCTGAGAGCCTCCCCGGCAGCGGCCGCAGCAGTCACCGCAGTCTCGGTCTCGGCAGCGACGATGGTGTCGCTGTCGCTGAGTTCGTCATGGTGGCTGCCCTGCTGAGTCTGGTGTTCCTTGCGGTCATTCAGCTCGGGTTGGCGATGCATGTGCGCAACACTGTCATCGACTCGGCCGTCGCCGGGGCCCGGCTCGCCTCCCTGCCTGACGCCGCACCACGGGAGGGCGCCGAGCTGACCCAGCAGCTCATCAGTGATGCTGTCAGCAGCCGGTATGCCGAGCGCATCGACGTCGATTACAGCACCGTCGGCGGAGAGGACATCGTCACCGTGACGGTCACTACGCCTGTGCCGGTCATCGGGCTGCTGGGACCCACGGGCACCTGGCAGCTCAGTGGCCGCGCTCTCGTTGAGGACATCGACGGATGAGGTCGCCGATGACGTCCGCGCTGCGCCAGCGGCTGAGAGATGATGAGGGAACCGCGCCGATTGAGTTCATCTTCGCCTCGGTCGTGCTGCTGATCCCGCTCATCTACCTCATTCTCACTCT
Organism: Brevibacterium sp. UBA7493; assembly: GCF_002479565.1. NCBI lineage: Bacteria > Bacillati > Actinomycetota > Actinomycetes > Micrococcales > Brevibacteriaceae > Brevibacterium > Brevibacterium sp. UBA7493. The sequence continues at coordinate 56,002 of NZ_DLOD01000010.1, forward strand.
CGGGCACCTGCAAGCGGGGTCCTATGCGACGAACACGACGGCGATCAACGCCGCCCGCGTGGCAGCCGAACACCCCGGCAGCGCACAGGCCCGAGCCGAGGCGCTGGCGCAGATGCACTTCACCGATTTCGGTGTCGAGGACGCCACCTATGACGTGACCTTCCGCTGCTCGGACTCGTGCACCGAAGCAGGCGACATCGTCACCGCGCACGTCCGGGCGCGTATCCCGGTCCCCGGCGTGCCGGCGATCTTCGGCCCGCAGCGCACCCCGCACCTGACGGTCACCGCCGAGCACTCCGACGTCATCTACCCGCACCGCGATGCAGGCGCGCAGCCATGATCGCCCACGCCCCGAAGCCCGGGAGACTCAGGCTCACCAGCGACGACGGGTCGATCACGCCGCTGGCGATCGGGTTCACCGCGATCGGCCTGGCACTCATCTTCCTCGCCGTCGTCATCAGCGACATCTATCTCGCCCAGCGCAAGCTCTACGCGCTGGCGGACTCGGCTGCGCTCAGTGCCGCTGACAGCTTCCAGCCCTCCTATCAAGGCTCGGAACCGCGGATCGAGTTCTCCGACGCCGAGGTGCAGGCCCGGGCCCATGACTACCTGCGGCAGGTGCCCCGGTCCGAGAGGTTCTACCGGGTGGGCGTGCGCGGCCGGGCGGTCGATGACTCGACTGTCGAAGTGTCGATCTCGACGCGGTTCCGGCCGGTGGCGCTCTCACCGTTCGTCCCGGATGGGATCCCGCTGGAGGCCACGGCCACCTCCCGCGGCGGCCTGCGTCTCGACCGGTGATCCGCCGCCGAGGCGGTAGCTGGCTGTGGACCGTCGAGCTGGCTGGTGTGCGCGCGGGTGTGGACACTCCCGGTCGTCCACAGCGCTCTCGTCTCGGTGACCGGAGGGGTGGCCGCGTTCCTATCGTGCAGGCATGCCGAGTGGAATCGTCTACGTCATCGCCGAGTTCTCGCTGCACAGCGCGCGCGTCGTCGCCGCTGGGCGGCCGAGTGCCGAATCGGTGCTCGGCGCGTTCCTCGATGACTTCCTGCCGCGCGTCGGATTAGGTCACCTCACCGGGCAGCCACGAGTCGTGCCCTGCGGGGCCGAACCGCCGCCGGTGCTCACCGATCCGTGGCGCACGTGGGCGCAGGCAGCGGCAGCCACCTTGGTTATCTTCGATGACGGCCCCGCCACCGGCGACGCGGTCGCCGCGCCTCCGCCTGGTCCGGTTGCCGACCAGCTCGCTCCCGTCGCCGCGCTGCCAGCCGAACGCACCGGCATCATCGAATACCTCACCGGCCCGGATTCCGGTTTCGCTCACCCGCTGCCAATCGGCGCGTGGACGATGGGCCGGACGCCTGCGGCCGATATCGCAGTCGCCGACCCGTACCTCTCGCGCGAACTCCTCACCCTGCGAAACGCGCCCTCGGGCATCCAGGTGAGCGATTCGGGCGGGATGAGAAGCATCCCGCTGGCGTCCACTGCTGCCGTGACGGCATTCGGCAGCACCGCTGCACGCCTCATCCCGCCGCAGACGCTGCCCCACTCCGGTCAGTCGACCAGCACTTCACCGGTCAGCTGGCCGCGGATCGCCACCGTCGCCCGGCCGCGTGCGCCCTCGTGGCTGATGTACGCAGCACCGATCGCGATCGGTATTGCGCTGGCGGTCTTCACACAGATGTGGATGTTCCTGCTCTTCAGCATCTCCGGGCCCATCACCGCCGGGATCATGTACGTCACCGGTCGGCGCCGCTACCGACGCGACGTGCTGTGCGCCTGCCAGGACTACCGGACAGCGGTCCGGGAGTGCCTGTACCGTCTTGCAGAGTCCAACCGGCTGACGCTCGACGCCGCCCACCGGCGCAGACTCACCGGCGGGGAGACGACCATCGGAATGGGTCCCGCGCTGCTGCCCGGCGGTATCCGCGACATCCCGATCACTGCCCAGGAGACCACCACCTCAGCGACGGAGGATCCGCTTGCCCTGGCCGAACGCCAGCAGCTGGACCAGTACCTGTCGACAGGTGCGCAGTTCGGGCAGCGCCACTACTCGGCGGCTGACACCGTGCCGCTCATCATCGACCTCACCTGCCTGCAGCTCCGGGCCGAGGGGTCGCTGGCGCAGGTCTCTGCGGTGCTGCGGGCGGTGCTCTCACAGCTCACCAGCCGAGGGCTCGCGGTCCACGTGACGACTGCGCAGCTGCTGGCCGTCTGCCCGGAGCTCGCAGCACTCCCCCTGTCGTTAGACGGTGGGGAAGCCTCCGTCGAAGTGAGCGGCCGGCCAGCGGCAGATGCTCAGGACGGGCAGTGGGAGGTGCAGATCGGGCCGGGCGGCGATTCGGTTCGCAGCGTCGAGACTTGGCTGCTGCGCCTCGGCGACGACGGTGCGGCACGCCTCCAGGTTCCGGCACAGGCCCCCGAGGACCTCCCCCGTCCGCTCGCCGGCGAGATTGAGCCGACGCGGATGCGGCCGGAGCGGTTCCTGACTCTCAACCGGGCGTGGCAGCCTCCGCTGCCTGATTGGCAGCAGGAGTGCACGCTCGGTGAGCTGCTCGCCCAGCAGGAGCTGACCGGCGGCACTGCTGATGCCGCCACCCGCCGGTCGGCGGTGCTGCTCGGGCGCGGTCCGGGCGGGGCTGCGCTCATCGACCTGTTCGCCTCCGGCCCGCATGCGCTGCTGGCCGGCACGACCGGCAGCGGCAAGTCTGTGCTGCTCCAGACCTGGATCGCATCGCTGGCGGCCCGGTACAGCAGAGCCGAGCTGCGCTTCGTGCTCATCGATTTCAAGGGCGGGGCGGCTTTCGCGCCTTTCACCGCGTTCGCCCACACGGATGCGGTGGTGAGCAACCTCGACCCGGCGGCCGGGATGCGCACGCTGCGCAACCTCGGAGCTGAGATCCTGCGCCGGGAGCGGCTGCTCGCCGAGCACGGCGCGGCTGACATCGACGCGTTCAACGCCGGCGCCGGCACTGGGTCACCGGAGCAGCGTCTGCCGCGTCTGGTCGTCATCATCGATGAGTTCCATGCACTCATCACCGAGCATCCGGCTGGCACCGAGGTGCTGGAGTCGCTGACTGCGGTGGGCCGGTCGCTGGGCATCCACGTTGTGCTCGCCACCCAGCGGCCGGCCGGAATCGTCACCCCGCGGATGAAGGCCAACATCAACCTGCGCATCGCCCTGCGGGTGCGCGACGGCGTCGATTCACGTGAGGTCATCGAGTGTGAGGACGCTGCCGGCATCCCGCCTGACCAGCCGGGCCTCGGGTTCCTCAGCGACGGCGGTGCGCCGGTCCCGTTTCGCACCGCGACCATCGATATCGCCGCTGACGAGGCGCGGGCACAGACGGGCGCGCAAGCTCCCGGTGGCCCGGCGGCTGAGCACTGCGAAGTCCAGTGGACGCGCCTGGGCGACGGGCAGTCAGCGTCAGGAGGTGTGACGGCTGGTTGTGTACGGCTACGATTCGTGCCACCACCCGAACCGCCGGCGCTGACCGTCAGTGCGCTTGCCGATGCCTCGCATGAGGCCGCACGCCATCTGCCTGCGCCCCACCGCGTCATCCCGCCGCCGCTGCCGGTACGCGTCTCTTATGACGGAGAGCCCACGCTGCTCGGCATCCTCGACTTCCCCGACGACGGAGTGACAGAACCGTGGCACTACGACCCCGGTCGTGATGGGTCTGTGGTCATCACCGGCGGCAGTGGTGCGGGAACGACGAGTGCGCTGCTGCGGTGCGGGCAGGCGGCCGCAGCACACGGGAAGTCAGTGATCATGCTGTCGTCAGGGCCGTCCGGTTCCTCAGAGGCGGCTGGTTCCGGGTTCGTGACGTTCAGCCACAACGAACCGTGGACGCTGGAGTATCTGCTGGCACTCTTCGACATCGGCGCCCTCGACCCAGGTGATGTGTGTCTGTGCATCGACGACTATGAGGCGCTGGCAGCCCGGCATGAAACCTCGCGACGACTGGAGAGGCTCACACAGCTGCTGACAGCCGGAGGCACGGCGGCACCGATGTTCGTCGTGGTGGCTGGGCGCCGGTTCCTCCACTCCCCGGTCGCGGCACGAGCTGCCACCCGGATCGTCTTCCCGACCAATGACGCCCAGGATTCCCTGCACTACGGACTGCCTGCTGGGCGCTTCGCTGGTGTGTGGCCGCCGGGCCGTGCCGTCGTGCTCGGCCCGGCGGCCCGCAGCCAACCGGCCCCGGCAAACGCGCGAGAGGGTGTTGCCGTCCAGCTCGCACAGCCACGCACCGACCCACCAGCCGGCAGCCAGACGGCCCAGGCCGACCGGGCGGACCGTGTTGGTTCAGTCTGGATGGGTGGATGCGGTGACGGAGGGTTCCAGCGAACCGAGACCGGAGCGGCGTCGTTCCGGCTCGGGCGAGGGCCGCTTGGTGAGGACATCGTCTGGGTCCCCGACGTCGACGGGCCTGTGCTCTGCGTGCGCGGTCCGGCCGAACTGTGCCATCCGCTGCTGGCGGACCTCGCTCAGCCACCGGCCGATGGTCAGTCCCCGGAGGTCATGGCGCTCATCGATGCGCACGAGGCAGACCCGGCTGCCGCCGCGCTCGCCGCCTCGGCAGAGTACTGCGCGATCAGCTATCCCCTGACGGGTCAGCTGCCCTACAGTTCTCCGCTGGCGGCCATCACGAAAACCGGGCCACAGCTGCTGCTCGGGCTGCGACAACAAGGGGAGCTTGCAGCTTTGGGGATGCGCGACCTGCCGTTGCCGCCTGCGGGCTGGGCGTGGTTCGTCTCCGGGTCACTCGCCCTGCCTGTCGATATCAGGCCTGCTGCCGGTCAGGACAGTGAGATCGTCTTGTAGGTGTAGAGCACCTCGGCCACACCTGCGGAGATGAGCCCGTCCATGAGTTCGGAGACCACCGGCATCTCGTCGGTGACCTCGACGACGACCTCACTGTCGGTGGACAGGCGGGCCAGCAGCGCACCGGTGTCCTCGAGACCTGCCTGGAAGCCAGGGTCGTTGCGGTCGACGGTGAACTCCGCGGCGTTCTCACCACGATTGGCCGCCCCCACCTTGCCGTCATACGCGGCCGCGAGGGTGAGCTCAGTGGCGCCGTCCTCGTGCGGGTAGGAAACCGCGAATGCCGAGACCTCGCCGTCACGGCGCATGAGGGCAGCACCGTGGGCGCCGGTCGGTTCGGAGAGGAACCGGCGGTTGACCTCGCCGATCGACATCTCAGCTGCCGGGTCAGCGGCGTTGACGCCTGCATACCAGGCAGCGAACGCCTGGGTCAGCGCCACCGAACCGGTCGCGGTGACCTCGAAGTCCTCCAGCCGGTCAGCGCCCAGCCCACCGAGTGCCGAGGGCTTGACCTTGATGACCCGGGTCGTGAACAGAAGGTCGGCACCCTGGCTTTCGGCCGCGTCCGCACCGACGGAATCAGCGGCCACCCGGCCACGCAGCGGCAGGTCGATCAGATCCGTGCCAGCCACCGCCTCGCGCGCGGCTTCCAGCAGAGCCGTGCCTACGCCTCGGCGGCGTTCGGTCTCTGCGACCTCGACGTGCGCCCACGCACGGTGCGGGTGGGCGGGCGAAGCGGCGATTGCCGCGGCGCCGATGAGCACCTCGGCACCAGGGCCCTCGTCGTCGAGGGAGGCGACGACGCAGCGGGAGAGCGGGGAGTCGGAGTCGGCGCGGAAGAGGTTGCGCGCGGCATGCTCAGCAGGGTTCGCGGCGTCGTGCAGAACGTCGTTGAGCCGCAGGTCATCACCGTCGGTGAAGGGGCGGATGTACACAGGCTCGTTCCTTTCCTCAGTTCCGGCAGGCGGCGAGCGCCGCTGATAATCTCAGACCATGAGCGACTCACACATCAGCGATCCTACCGCCGCCGCCAAGCAGGCAGCCACCGTCCTCAACGACGCTGCCGGCATCGACCACCACGACATCGCCCTCGTCCTGGGCTCGGGCTGGGGTGAGGCCGCCGAGCTCATCGGTGAGACCATCTCCGAGGTGCTGGCCGCCGAGGTGCCCGGCTTCCACTCCCCCGTCGTCGCCGGCCACGGCGGCACCCTGCGCACCCTGCGCATCGACGACCCCGGCTCCGGTGCTGAGGCCAAGCATGCGCTCGTGCTCGGAGCCCGCACCCACTTCTACGAAGACCGCGGCGTGCGTGCAGTCGCCCACGGTGTGCGGACCGCAGCTGCCGCCGGCTGCCAAACGCTCGTGCTCACCAACGGCTGCGGCGGGCTCAACCCCGAATGGGGCCCCGGCACCCCGGTGCTCATCTCCGATCACATCAACCTCACCGCCGCCTCCCCGCTGGAGGGCGCGACGTTCGTCGACCTGACCGACCTGTACTCCTCGCGGCTGCGTGAGCTCGCCCGCTCGATCGACAGTGACCTGCCCGAGGGTGTGTACGCCCAGTTCCGCGGACCCCACTATGAGACTCCGGCCGAGGTGAGGATGGCCGGTGCGCTCGGCGCCGACCTCGTCGGCATGTCGACCGCACTCGAGGCGATCGCCGCCCGTGAGGCGGGGCTTGAGATCCTCGGCATCTCGCTCGTGACGAACCTCGCCGCCGGTGTGAGCGCCGAGCCGCTCGACCACTCAGAGGTCATCGCCGCCGGCAAGGCCGCAGGACCGCGGATCTCGCGGCTGCTGGCCGAGATCGTCGGCAAGATCGCCCAGGAGGACTGATGAGCCCCGCCCAGCCCCCACAGTCGCAGCCCCCACAGCCACCTGCGCCGACGGTCTTCACCGACGGCTTCGATGCCGACATCGTCGAGTCCTGGATCGCCGACGACCCAGACGAGCAGACCCGCACGGAACTGGCCGCACTGCTGGAATCTGCAACGGCCGGCGATGCGGCCGCGATCGCGGAGCTGGAGGACCGGTTCGCCGCTCCCCTGACCTTCGGCACCGCCGGGCTGCGCGGGGCACTCGGCGGCGGGCCGAACCGCATGAACCGGGCCGTCGTCATCCGCGCTGCCGCCGGTCTGGCCGGGTTCCTGCGCGACACCCTCGGTGAGGGATTCCGGGTTGTCATCGGCTGCGATGCCCGCCACGGCTCAGCTGACTTCGCCCGCGACACCGCTGCTGTCGTCACCGCCGCCGGTGGGCAGGCGCTGCTGCTGCCCGACAAGCTGCCCACCCCGGTGCTCGCCTTCGCGCTCGGTCATCTCGACTGCGATGCCGGGGTCATGGTGACCGCCAGCCACAACCCGCCGCAGGACAACGGATACAAGGTCTACCTCGGCGCCCGCCCCCTCCAGGCGGTCCTGGACCGGCAGGGTGATGCGCAGGCTGCTGCCGCCGCCGAGGCGGGGGCTGGTGCGCAGATCGTCCCGCCCTTCGATGACCTCATCGCCGCCCACATCGCCGGCATCGCCACGGTCGCCGGCACCCCGCGTGCCGAGTCCGGTTGGGAGACGGTCAGTGAGCAGATCGTCGAGGACTATCTCGCCTCGATCGATGCGCTCGGCCAGCGGCTCGGTGCTGTGCGCACAGCACCGGTGCGGATCGTCATCACGAGCCTGCACGGGGTCGGCGGGGCGACGATGTGCGCGGCACTCGAGCGCGCCGGTTTCGACGATGTCCATGCTGTGGCCTCTCAGGAGCAGCCGGACCCGGACTTCCCGACGGTGACTTTCCCCAACCCTGAGGAGGACGGTGCCCTCGATGCCGCGATTGCCCTGGCCGATGCGGTCGGTGCCGATCTCATCATCGCCAACGACCCGGATGCCGACCGCATGTCGGCAGCTGTGCCGGTGCATCCGGCTGCCGGTGCTGAGGAAGGTACAAGCGGCTGGCGGCAGCTGACCGGTGACGAGGTCGGTCTGCTGCTCGGTGAGCACATCGCTGCCCGCAGCCCACAGGATGCGGTGCTGGCCAATTCGATCGTGTCGTCTCGCGCGCTTGCCGCTGCGGCGAAGTCCCATGGGCTGGAGCATGCGGCCACGCTCACCGGCTTCAAGTGGATCTCCCGTGTTCCGGGTGTGGCGTTCGGCTATGAGGAGGCGCTGGGCTACTGCGTCGACCCGGATGTCGTGCGCGATAAGGACGGCATCTCGGCCGGCGTCGTGTTCGCCTCGCTGGTCTCAGCATTGGCCGAGCAGGCCCGCAATGTCGACGATGAGCTGAAGCGCATCCGGACGCGTGATGGCGCGTTCGTCACGCAGCCGCTGACGTTCCGGCTGACCGACACCTCTCTCATCGGCGAGGCGATGGCCCGGCTGCGGGCTGCGGCGCCTGAGCAGCTGGCCGGCCATGACGTCACCGAGGTCATCGACCTGGCTGAGGGCTCAGGACAGCTGCCGCCGACTGATGGGATCATGCTGCTGATGGCTGCCGGTGACCGGGTCATCATCCGGCCCTCGGGCACTGAACCGAAGCTCAAGTGCTACCTCGAAGCAGTCGGGGCGCTCGAGGAGATCGAAGCGGCCCGTGCACGACTGGAGCAGATGCGGGCGGACCTGACACTGTTCTTCGGGCTCTGACCTCGGCAAAGCCACCGCGCGCGAACGCGCCCGAGGGATTTCCTCGGGCGCGTTCCGCGATCTGGGCGGAGTGTGGGCGATCAGTTCTCGAAGCCGTCGAGCACGGCCGCGGAACCGGAGAGCCCGAGGCGGGAGGCACCGGCGTCGATCATCTGCTGGGCAGCCTCAGCATCGCGGATGCCACCGGAGGCCTTGACGCCGAGGCGGTCGCCGACGGACTCCCGCATGAGCTTGACGGCATGTGCCGAAGCGCCGCCGGCCGGGTGGAAGCCGGTGGAGGTCTTGACGAAGTGGGCGCCTGCGGCCTCGGCGGCCTTGCAGGCGGCGACGATCTGATCGTCGTTCAGTGCCGCGGATTCGATGATGACCTTGACGATCGCCTCAGAGCCGGTGGCGCGGCTGGATTCGGCGCAGGCGCTGACGACCTCGCGGATCTCAGCCTCGACTCCTTTGAAGTCACCGGCGAGCGCGAGACCGAGATTGATGACCATGTCGACCTCTGCCGCCCCCTGACGCACCGACAGCGCGGCCTCGGCGGCCTTGACCTCACCGTGGTGGGCACCGGAGGGGAAACCGCAGACGGTGGCGACGACGAGATCGCCGGTGTTCATCAGCGGCAGCATGTTCGGTGAGACGCACACGGCGAGCACACCGAGCTCCTGGGCTTCAGCGACGAGTGCCGCGACGTCCTCGGCGGTGCTCTGAGGCTTGAGCAGGGTGTGATCGATCATGCGGGCGACGTCGGTGCGAGCGGTCATCGCATCTCCTTCAGGTTCGGGGTCTCGTAACGGATGTCAGGGGTGGTTCGGGTTGGAGTTCAAGCTCAGGCGGTGATGCGGTCGATGACGATCGAACCGGCAGCCGCCTCGGCGTCGGCTCCTTCGGCAGCCGGGGTGATCTCGACGGCCTCGGCCAGAGCCTCCTGGGCGCGGGCGAAGAGGGCCGGGTTGTCGGCGTGCAGGGTCATGAGCGGCTGACCGGCGGTGACGGCTTCGCCGGGCTTGGCGTGGAGTTCGATACCGGCGCCGAGCGAGAGCTCATCGCCCTGCTTGGCACGGCCGGCGCCGAGGCGCCAGGAGGCCACACCGACCGACAGCGCGTCAAGGCCGGTGAGGACGCCGGCGGATTCGGCGCGCACCACCTCGGTCTCGGCTGCCTGCGGCAGCGCGGCCTCCGGGTCGCCGCCCTGGGCGCGGATCATCTGGTTCCACTTGTCCATCGCGCGACCGTCGGCCAGGGCGGCGCGGACGTCGGCGTCGGGCTTGCCGGCCATGCGCAGCATCTCCTCAGCCAGCGCCACGGTGAGGTCGACGACGTCGGCGGGCCCGCCGCCGGCGAGCACTTCGACAGATTCGCGGACTTCCAGCGCATTGCCGACGGTGAGCCCGAGCGGGGCCGACATGTCGGTCAGCAGCGAGGTGCAGTCGACGCCGGCAGAGGTGCCGAGGCGGACCATCGTCTCGGCCAGTGCGCGGGCGGAGGCTTCGTCCTTCATGAACGCACCAGAGCCGACCTTGACGTCGAGGACGAGGGCTGAGGTGCCCTCGGCGATCTTCTTCGACATGATCGACGAGGCGATGAGCGGCAGGCAGTCAACGGTGGCGGTGATGTCGCGCAGGGCGTAGAGCTTCTTGTCCGCCGGTGCCAGGCCGGAGCCGGCTGCGCAGATGACGGCGCCGAGGTCCTCGAGCTGGGCGAGCAGCTCCTCGTTGCTCATGTCGGCCTGCCAGCCGGGGATCGATTCGAGTTTGTCGAGGGTGCCGCCGGTGTGGCCGAGGCCGCGGCCGGACAGCTGCGGGACGGCGACGTCGAAGACGGCGACGAGTGGGGCCAGCGGCAGGGTGATCTTGTCCCCGACACCGCCGGTGGAGTGCTTGTCGACAGTCGGCTTGGACAGCGAGTCGAAGCTCATCCGCTCACCGGAGTCGATCATCGCCTGCGTCCAGCGGGCGGTCTCAGCATCGCTCATGCCACGCAGGAAGATCGCCATCGCCAGGGCCGACATCTGCTCATCGGCGACGACACCGCGGGTGTAGGCGTCGATGATCCAGGCGATCTGGTCATCGTTCAGGGTGCCGCCGTCGCGTTTGGTGCGGATGATGTCGACGGCGTCGAAGGCTTCCGTGGTGGTCTCTGCGGTCATGGGGAGTCCTTTCACGAGGTGGTGTCGAGGTGGTCCGGGCCGAACGCCTCGGGCAGGACGTCTGCCAGCGGCCGGATGCCCGACGGCATGTCGAGGACGAGGTCGGGGCCGCCGAACTCGTAGAGCAGCTGGCGGCAGCGGCCGCATGGCACCAGCTTGTCACGGTTCTGGTCGACGCAGGCAAATGCGATGAGCCGTCCCCCGCCGGTGCGGGCGAGTTCGCTCACGAGTCCGCATTCGGCGCACAGGCCGAGCCCGTAGGAGGCGTTCTCGACATTGCAGCCGGAGACGATCCGGCCGTCGTCGACAAGTGCGGCTGCCCCGACGGGGTAGCCGGAGTACGGTGCGTAGGCGCGCTCCATCGCCTCGGTGGCGGCGTCATGCAGCTGCTGCCACACCTCGGCGTCGAACTGTCGCATGTGCAGCCTCCTTCCCTGCCTGGGCAGGGTCACTGGGTGGAGTACGGCTTGCCTTCGGCGGCCGGCGGGCGGACGCGGCCGACGAATCCGGCCACGGCGAGGATCGTGACGATGTAGGGCAGCATGAGCAGCAGCTCGCTGGGCACCGGGGTGCCGATGGCCGAGAGCGTGTTGCCGAGGTTCTTCGAGAATCCGAACAGCAGTGCCGCTGCCAGTGCGCCCACAGGGTTCCATTTGCCGAGGATCATCGCAGCCAGGGCGATGTAGCCCTGTCCGGCCGACATCTCCTTGCCGAAGGCCAGGCCGGAGCCGATCGTGAAGAACGCCCCGCCTAAGCCGGCGATCGCACCGGCGAAGATCGTGTTGGCCACCCGGTTGAGGTTGACGTTGATGCCGACGGTGTCAGCGGCCTTCGGATGCTCGCCGATCGCACGCATCCGCAGGCCCCAGCGGGAGCGAAACACGAAGATCTGCAGCAGGATCACCGTGACGTACATGAGGTAGACGAGGATGTTCTGGTTGAACAGCACGTTGCCGAGCACCGGGATGTCCGACAGCAGCGGGATCGGCAGGTTCGGCAGCTGCTGGCGTGAGTTCCACTTCTCGGCGTTGGCGGTGAGCACCGTGGAGAACAGGAAGCTGGTGACGCCGATGACGAGCACGTTGAGCACCACGCCGATGATGATCTGGTCGACCCAGTAGCGCACCGCGAAGAACGTCAGCACGACCGCGACGAGCGCGCCGGCGACAGGGGCTGCGATGAGGCCGGCGTACGGGCTGGAGAACAGCGAGGCGACGACGGCGGCGAGGAATGCACCGGCAAGCAGCTGGCCTTCGATGGCGATGTTGATGATGCCTGAGCGCTCACCGACGAGCCCGCACATCGAACCGAAGATGAGCGGCACTGACAGGGCCAGCGAACCGGCCAGCAGCGCGGTGATCGGGATGCGGCCGGTGTCTCCGCCGGCCCAGTTGAGGAAGCTGAGGACGAAGATGATGCCGAAGGACACCATCACCCACACCGGGATGCGGCGCCGGTTTGCGGCCTCGAAGGTGGCGTAGGCGGCCAATGCCAGCAGCACCACGCCGAGGACGATGCCGGTGAGCTTCGTCGGGACCGTCACCTCGGGGATGGCGAAGAAGTCACCGGAGGAGGCGAAGGCGAACGTGGTGTGCTTGCCGGCGGCGGCCAGCAGGCCGAAGAACAGCAGCGCGAGGACGGCGAGGACGCCGAAGATGATGGGGAACTTCCAGGCGATCGGCGCCCGGACGTCGGCTGCGGCGTGGTCGAGGCTCTCAGCAGCCGCGGTGGCCTTCTTGGCGTTCATCGCGCCTCCTTTGCAAGGGGTGCCGGCAGGCGGAAGATCGTGCGGACCAGCGGCGGTGCGGCGATGAGCAGCACGATGACCGACTGGACGACGAGGACGATGTCGATCGGGGTGCCGGTCTGGGACTGCATGAGGTAGCCGCCGGCGCGGAAGGCGCCGAACAGCAGACCGGCGAGCAGGGTGCCCAGCGGCCGGGACCGGCCGAGCAGGGCGACGGTGATGGCATCGAAGCCGAGCGTGCCGGCGATGCCGCCGGTGAGCTTGGCCTCGGTGCCGAGGATGAGCGAGGCGCCGGCGAGTCCCGACAGGGCGCCGGCGGTGACCATGACGAGCAGGGTGACCCGGCCGACGGAGATGCCGGCGGTGCGGGCGGCGTTCGGGTTCTCGCCGACGGCGCGGAATTCGAAGCCGAGGGTGGAGCGCTCCAGCAGCCACCAGACGAACAGCACGGCCAGCAGCGCGACGATGAAGCCGAAGTGCAGGCGGAACGGGTCCGGCAGCAGCTGCGGGAGGAAGGCGGACTCGTCGATGTTGCGGGTGGCGGGGTTGGCCGAGGTGGTCTGCTTGAACCAGCTCTGCTTGAGCAGATAGGCCAGCAGGTAGCCGGCGATCATGTTCAGCATGATCGTGACGATGACCTCGTTGGCGCCGGTGCGGGCCTTGAGGAAGCCGGCGATACCGCCCCAGCAGGCGCCGGCGACGGCACCCATGAGGAGGGCGAAGAGGAAGTGGATAACCGGCGGCAGGCCGACCGCGTAGCCGAAGTAGCCGCCGAGGATCGCGCCGAGGATGAGCTGGCCCTGGGCGCCGATGTTGAACAGGCCCGACCGGAAGGCCAGGGCGATGCCGAGGCCGGCGAGGATGAGCGGGGTGGCATTCACCATCGTCTCGGTCAGCGGGCGGATCGCGCGCACGAAGCTGGAGGCCTGCCAGTCGATGAACGCGCCGCGGAAGAGCGCCAGATAGGCCTCGCTGACGGTGCGGAAGACGGTGACGAAGAAGTCGGTCGGGCGGGCGAAGAAGTAGCCGAGGGTGGCTTGGACCTCGCGGTTGGCAGCGGCGATGAGGATGCCGCCGAGGATGAGGGCGATGACGACCGAGAGCACCGAGACCATCGCCGAGGACGACAGAATGCGGCGGATGATCGTGCCCTGGGTGGCACCCGGGCCGCTGGCTGCGGTCGAGCCGCCGCCGGAGCCGGGGCCGTTGGGGGTTGCGGGGCTCTTCGGGCCGCTGGGGCCGGCGGCGGTGTCCGTGCCGGTGGCTGCGGGAGTGGGCTGGTCCGTCATCAGAGCTCCTCCTTCGCTGCTGCAGACACGGCGGTGGCACCTGAGCCGTCGCGGTAGCGGGCCAGGGCTTCGTCGGCAGGCACGCCTGCCATCATGAGGCCGAGCACGTCGCGCGGGGTGTCACCGGGGACGATGCCGATGATCGTGCCGCGGTACATGACGGCGATCCGGTCGGCGAGGTTGAGGGCTTCATCGAGCTCGGTGGAGACGATGATGCAGGGGGTGCCGGCATCGCGTTCGGCGATGATGCGCTTGTGCACGAACTCGATCGAGCCGACGTCGAGGCCGCGGGTAGGCTGGCTGGCGATGAGCAGGCTGAGCTTGCGGCCGAGTTCACGGGAGAGCACGACCTTCTGCGCGTTGCCGCCGGACAGGGTTGAGATCGGGTCGTCGATCGAGGTCAGCCGGATGTCGAACTCCTCGACCTTCTCAGCGGCCTTCTCGCGGATGACTGTCGGGCGCAGCGCCAGGCCCTTGGCGTAGGGCTCGCGGTCGTACTGGTCGAGGATCATGTTCTCGCGGATGGAGAAGCCGGCGATGACGCCGTCGGTGGAACGGTCCTCGGGCACGAACCCGATCCCGGCGTCGAGGCGCTTCTTCACTGACTTGCCCAGCAGCGACGTACCCTCGAGGGTGATGGAGCCGGCGTGCGGCTCGTCGAGGCCGATGATCGTTTCGGCGACCTCGGTCTGGCCGTTGCCCTGCACACCTGCGATGACGAAGATCTCACCGCGGGCGACGGAGAAGGAGATGTTGTCGACGGTCACGGTGCCGTTCTTCGACAGCACGGTCAGGTCCTTGACGACGAAGGACTCCTCACCAGGGTCGGCAGGGGCCTTCTCGGTGGCGAGCTTGACGTCGCGGCCGACCATGAGGCTGGCGAGTTCCTGTTCCGAGGACGTCGGCTCCGCCTCGCCGACGACCGCCCCGCGGCGGATGACGGTGATCTGGTCGGCAACAGCCCGGACTTCGCGCAGCTTGTGCGTGATGAACACGATCGAGGTGCCCTCAGCCTTGAGCTGGCGCATGATCTCGATGAGCTCGTCGGTCTCCTGCGGGGTCAGCACCGCGGTCGGCTCGTCGAGGATGAGCACCTCGGCATCGCGGGAGAGCGCCTTGATGATCTCAACGCGCTGCTGGGCGCCGACCGGCAGGTCCTCGATGACGGCATCGGGGTCGATGTCGAACCCGAAGCGGGCGGAGATCTCGCGGACCTTCTCGCGCGCCTGGTTCAGATCGAGCAGCCCGAGGCCCTTCGTCGGCTCGTAGCCGAGGGCAACCGATTCGGCGACGGTGAAGACGGGCACGAGCATGAAGTGCTGATGCACCATGCCGATGCCGGCGGCAACAGCGTCACCGGGCCCGGAGAAGGTGCGTTCGGTGCCGTCGATGAGGATCTGGCCGCCGTCTGGGGCGTAGAGGCCGTAGAGGACGTTCATGAGCGTCGACTTGCCGGCGCCGTTCTCACCGAGCAGGGCGTGGATCTCGCCGGGTTCGATGACGAGGTTGATGTCATCGTTGGCGACGAGGGATCCGAATACCTTGGTGATCCCGCGGAGCTCGAGTTTCACGTGGACTCTCCTTTATTCCGCAGCCGAGGCGGTGCTCACCGTAAGCGTGTGCGCTGGCGAGCGCACGTGGTCAGGCGAGCACCGCCTCGGGCGTGGAAGGAACTTACTGCTGCGGGGTCGAGGGCGACTCGACGGTGATCTCGCCGTCGATGATCTGCTGCTTGAGATCTTCGACTTCCTTCTTCAGGCCGTCATCGACCTGGTCCTCGAAGTCGTGGTACGGGGCCAGTCCGACGCCCTCGTTCTCCAGCGTGCCGACGTAGGGCTTGGCGTCCCAGTTGCCGTCCTTGGCTGCCTCGACGGTGTCATAGACGGCCGTCGAGATCTCCTTCATCACCGAGGTGAGCATGACGTCCTTGTACTCGGCAGCCGACTCGTAGCCGTCGGAGTCGACCCAGATGACCTTGGTGCCATCAGACTTCGATGCGGCCGAGGCGGCGCCGAGGCCGACCGGTCCGGCGACCGGCATGATGATGTCAGCGCCCTGCGAGATGAACTGCTCGGTCAGCGCCTGTCCCTGTCCCTGGTTCTCGAAGTCGCCAGAGAACGAGCCCTCCTGCTTCTCCTTGTCCCAGCCGAGGAGCTGGACATCTTCGCCCTTGTCCTCGTTGTACTTGTCGACGCCGTCAGCGAAGCCGTCCATAAAGATCGACACCGACGGGATCTGCATGCCGCCGAAGGTGGCGACCTTGCCCGATTCGCTCATGCCCGCAGCCAGGTAGCCGGCGAGGTAGGAGGCCTCAGCAGTGTTGAACACCAGCGGCTTGGCGTTCTCGAGTTCGACCGGGTTGCCGTCGCCATCGGAGAAGGTGGAGTCGATGAGCGCGAAGTTCATATCAGAGTTGGCCTCAGCGGCCTCCTGCAGTGCGTCTTCGAGGAGGAAGCCGACGCCGAAGGTCAGGTCGCAGCCCTGCTGGACCATATTGTCGACATTGGGCCCGAAATCGGAGTCGTCAGCGGATTCGGCAAGGGCCTCTTCGATGCCGAAGTCCTCCTTGGCCTTGTCGAGGCCCTCGCGGCCGGACTGGTTGAAGGATTTGTCGTCCCAGCCGCCGGAGTCGGAGACCATGCACGCCTTGAAGTCGCTTGCCTCTCCCCCGCCGTTGGAGGATTCCTCCGGAGCCTCACCACAGGCCGACAGCAGCAGTGCAGACGCTGCCGCGAGGGCGGTGGCCGGAACCATGATCGATTTCTTCACAGGATGTCTCCCAGTCTCGTGTGTTCTGAAAACAGGTGAACCTGGCCGTTTGGTGAGAACGGCCTGCACCTATCATGAGTCATTTTTGCACACTTTCATGCTTTCGGAGCGGGTGTCGGGCGGACGTTGCCCAGCCGTGACCTGCACCGACACGCGGCTGCGCCACCTCGCGTGTGTCAGTCCTGGAACACCGGAAGCGCAATCCTGCCATAACGGGCGGTCTGCCCTGTCTGCGGCGTCGCGGTGAGGCTAGTGTGCCCGACAGGACCAGTTCCACAAGACCAGTTCCACTCACCCTGTCGTGCAGCTTCGGCTGCCTGCTCGAAAGGCTCGCTGATGACCGCTTCACGCCGCACCCGGCGCCCGGCCTCTCCCCCGTCTGGGGAGGCGACGCGCAGACTCTCGGCCATCGAGTCGATCGTGCGGGCCAACCAGCGTCAGCTCGTCAGTCTGCGCTTGGCGACCGCCCGGTTCCTGCGCACCGAGCGGCTGAGCACGACGGACTTCCATGTCCTCCAGCTCATCTCGATGTCCGCAGCCGACGAACAGCCGGCACGGCCCCAGGAGATCTGCCGCCAGCTCGACATCTCCGCTTCGACGCTGACGTCGATCACCGAGCGCCTGGCTGCGGCTGGTTTCGTCGACCGGCAGCGCCATGCATCCGACCGGCGGCGCACGGCACTGCTGCCAACCGAGGCGGCCACGGCTCTGCTGCAGCGGCATCACCGGCTGCTCACCCGGTCCTACGCCGAGGTGCTCGCCACCCGGCCCAGGGCGGTGCTCACCGCCTGCATCGAGGTCGTGGATGCCCTCGACGCCGGCAACGCCCGCTGCGCGGCCGCCCTCAACGGCAACGGCAACGGAAATGGGGCATAAGACTTCAGCCTGACGGGCCGCGCGTACCATGGGGCCGTGGCACATCTACTCGGCGCGGAAGCGATCGCACTCGAATACCCGACCCGCACGGTCTTCGACTCTGTCACCCTCGGCATCGACGCCGGTGATCGGATCGGCATCGTCGGCCGCAACGGCGACGGCAAGTCCAGCCTCATGGGCATGCTCGCCGGCACCATCACTCCGGATGCCGGGCGGGTGACCCGTCGCGGCGGCACCCGCCTGGGAGTCCTCGACCAGACCGACGATCTCGACGCCTCGGCGACGGTGCAGGCCTCCATCGTCGGCGACGCGCCCGAACACGAATGGGCATCAGATCCGCAGATCCGCGATGTGCTCGCCGGGCTGACCTGCGACATCGACTTCCAGGCGAGGGTCGGCGCGCTCTCCGGCGGGCAGCGCCGCCGGGTGGCGCTGGCGAAGCTGCTCGTCGGCGACTGGGACATCCTCGCCCTCGACGAGCCGACCAACCACCTCGACGTCGAGGGGATCGCGTGGCTGGCCGAGCACCTCAAGCGGCGCTGGCCGGCCGGGTCCGGGGCGCTGCTTGTCATCACCCACGACCGGTGGTTCCTCGACGAGGTGTGCACGACGACGTGGGAGGTCCACGACGGCATCGTCGAACCCTTCGAAGGCGGATACGCCGCCTATGTCCTCCAGCGCGTCGAACGCGACCGGCAGGCTGCCGTGGCCGAGGCGAAGCGGCAGAACCTCATGCGCAAGGAACTCGCCTGGCTGCGCCGCGGAGCGCCTGCCCGGACGTCGAAGCCGAAATTCCGCATCGATGCGGCCAATGCGCTCATCGCCGATGTGCCGCCAGTGCGCAATCCGATCGAACTCACCCGCCTGGCGACCGCCCGGCTGGGCAAGGACGTCATCGATGTGCTCGATGCCTCGGTGTCCTTCGGCGAACGCGAGATCCTGCTCGGTGTCACGTGGCGGATCGGCCCCGGTGAGCGCTCCGGGATCCTCGGCGCGAACGGGGCGGGCAAGTCGACGCTGCTGGGGCTCATCGCCGGCACCGTCGAACCGAGCGCCGGGCGCATCAAACGCGGCAAGACCGTCAAGCTCGCCGTGCTCGATCAGCAGTTCTCGCAGCTGGCCGAGATCGAAGGCGAGCGGGTGCGTGAGGTGCTCGGCAGGCAGAAGAGCTCGGTCGTCGTCGACGGCAAGGAGCTCACACCCGCCCAGCTGCTCGAACGCCTCGGGTTCTCGAATGCTTACCTGTCCGCCCGGGTCGGGGATCTCTCAGGCGGGCAGCGCCGCCGCCTGCAGCTGCTGCTCGTGCTGCTCGACGAGCCGAACGTCATGATCCTCGACGAGCCGACCAACGACCTCGACGTCGACATGCTCGCCGCGATGGAGGACCTCCTCGACTCGTGGCCAGGCACCCTGCTCGTCGTCTCCCACGACCGCTACCTGCTCGAGCGCGTGACCGACCAGCAGTACGCGATCATCGACGGCAAGCTCCGCCACGTCCCCGGCGGAGTCGATGAGTACCTCAAGCTGCAGCGCCAGGCCGGTCCGGCCGAGGCTTCCCGCTCCCGAGGCGGTGCTGGCGCAGGTGGCGGCGGCGGGGGCGACGGGATCAGGACTGATAGCGCCGAGGAGCCGACGGGACTCACCGGTGCCGAGCGGCGGGCAGCGGAGAAGGAGCTGGCCTCGCTCGAGCGGCGCTTGGACAAGCTCAGTCAGCAGATCAGCCGGGTGCATGAGCGCATGGCTGATCACGACCAGGCGGACTTCGAGGGGCTGCAGTCCTATACGAATGAGCTGCGGGAGCTGGAAACGGAATCGTCCGAACTCGAAGACCGGTGGCTGGAGCTTTCGGAGGAACTGGGCTGACTGAACGCTGAGCTCCTGCTTTCGGGGCACGGTCGATGCGGCGGCCGCCGCGCTGCCGGGTGGCCTCGACGCGGTCAGGATCCGTGCACCGACTGCCCATCTGCATGTGCCGCCGCAGCCTGACGGACGTTCACGGCGCCGATGAAACCGAGGATGAGGAACACAGTCGCCGTCAGCAGCGTCCACCGGGTGGCGTCGGCGAATCCGGTCGCGAGCGCGTCGACGACGGCGAAAGTATGCTCCCCGAACTGACTGCCAGATCCTTCGGCCCGCAGCTGGACGATGGTGCCGCCGGCTGACTGGCGTGTCGCCTCGGCAAGCGCGTCACCGGCCTGTCCGGTCACGCCGGCAGAGCCGAGGGCGCTCGGCAGGGTGAGGGCCAGCGACAGGGACAGGGCAGCACCGGCGAACGCGGTGCCGAGTGCCGAGCCGACCTGGCGGACGGTGCTCTGGGTGGCCGAGGCCTGCCCGGAGCTGCCGACCGGGATCTCATTGAGCACGGTGCTGGTCAGCTGCGCTGATGCCAGGCCGAGGCCGAGTCCATAGGCGACGAGCGGGGCCGCAATGATCCAGGCCGGTGTCTGGCCGCCGATGACGAACGTGAGAACGAGCACGCCGCTGACTTCGAGTCCGAGGCCGATGAGCACGGTGGCCGGAGCCCCGAGCCGGGCGGCGACGTGCCGCGCAGCAGCCCCGGAGAAGAACGCGCCGAGTGCCATTGCGGCAAGCACCAGGCCGGCGCTCATGACGCTGAGAGCCAGGGCGTTGATGAGGTAGAGCGGCAGGACGAAGATGATGGCGAACTCGCCGATCGCGACCATTGCGGCAGTGACGTTGCCCCACGAGAAGGTCGAGTAGGAGAACAGCCCGAGGTCGAGGATGGCTGACCGGTGCCGGCGCTCGCGGCGCCTCTCCCAGCGGATGAAGACGATGAAGGCGAGAACGGAGACCGCCAGCGCGACCGGCACGGCAGAGATCGGGGCGCTGGCCGGCCAGGTCCAGCCGAGGATGACGAGGTCGGCCGTGGGTGTCCACCAGCCGAGGTCGGAGCCTTCGATGACGGTGAAGACGAGGGTGCCGAAGGTGAGGATGCTCAGGATCGCACCGTCGATGTCAGCACCGGGCAGGCGCTGATCGCTGCGGGTCTCGCGCACCGTGAAGACTGCGGCGAGCGCCACGAGCAGGCCGAGGGGCACATTCACAAGGAAGATCCAATGCCAGGACATCCATTGGGTCAGCGCACCGCCGGCCAGCGGGCCGACAGCGGCGGCACCGGAGATCACCGCACCCCAGACGCGGAAGGCCGCGGCTCGGTAACGGCCGCGGAAGATGGCGTTGACGCTCGACAGCGTCGAGGGCATGATGAGCGCCGCGCCCACGGCCTGGACAGCGCGCGAGGCGATGAGCGGTCCGGCCGCTGTCGAGAGCCCGGCGAGGATGCTGCCGGCGATGAAGACAGCCAGGCCGGCGATGAACGTGCGCTTGCGGCCGAATCTGTCAGCGAGCTTGCCAGTTGGCAGCAGCAGGGCCGCCAGCAGCACCGCATAGAGGCTGTTGACCCACTGCGCCTGTGTCAGGTCGAGACGGAGGTCGGTGATGATCGCCGGCAGCGCCACCCCGACGATCGTGCCGTCGAGGACGATGAGTCCGAGCCCGACCGACAGCGCAGCTAAGGCGAGCCAGTCGCGACGTTCCGGACGCCGACCGGCCCCCTCCGCCTCGGGAGCAGTCATCAGGCGCTCACGGCCGTTCCGGATCCGGCAGGAGCGGCGGTGAGCGGGGCGGAGATGGCCCGGCGCAGGGCGATGATGAAGACGATGAGTCCGGCAGTGATGAGGATGTGGCCGATGCCGGCGATGCCGGCGATCATGGCGTTGGATTCCCGGCCGAGGACGGTGAGGCTGCCGTGCCAGACCATCATCGCCACGGTGGTCAGCACGCCGGCGTTGTAGAGCCAGAAGAACCAGAGGAACAGCTTGCGGCTGTGAGAGATCGCGAAGAGCTTCTCGAGGGCGAGGAAGATGAGGAACATCATGAAGCCCAGCGCCAGCAGGTGGGTGTGGGTGGCCGAGAGCTGGGTGAACTCCCCTGCGGCGAAGCCGTTGACCTTGGTGAATTCGCGGTAATACAGGCCGGAGGCGAGCCCGAGAATGAGGTAGGCGGTTGCGGCTCTGAACAGTGCGGTCATGGGCATCCCTTCTCTGGTGATCCTGGTGCGGGTACGGGAGTGTTCGATTCCATTCCACCAGGATGACCGACGCTTGGGATCGTGCAGGAGGTCGAATCCGGTGTCAACCGAACGGTCGATTCTCAGCTGCAGGCGTACAGCGGTGCTGCCGGTCACGAGGCGGGCGAGCGCTCAGACGCAGGTGCTCAGCCATTCACCAGGTGTGCGCCGCCGGCCGGCGCGGTGGTGCGCACCACGTCACGGACTCCGCGGGTGGCTTCGAGCAGCACGGTGAGGTCAAGGGCATGCGTCGGATCGGCGACGAGGAACCCGACCGTCGGCCCCGAGCCGGAGACGAGTGCGGCGAGGGCTCCTGCCTGCCGCCCGGATTCCATGACATCGGCGATGCCGGGCAGCAGCTCGATCGCCGCGTCGGTCATGTCGTTGTGCAGCACTCCGGCCAGAGTATGCGGGTCACCTGCAGTCAGTGCCGTGACGATGTCATCGGGATCATGCAGGGTGTCATCGGTCGCCGCCGTGGTCTCGCAGCGCAGCTCATCGAGGGTCCGGTACACCTCGGGTGTGGACAGGGATTCCACCGAGGTGGCGAGCACCCAGTGGAACGTGCCGGACCCGGCGACGGGAACGAGTTCGTCGCCGCGGCCGGTGCCGATCGCAGTGCCGCCGGTGAGCGCAAACGGCACGTCGGCGCCGAGTTCGGCGGCGATCCTGGCGAGCAGCTCTGCGTCATCGCAGCCGATGAGCTCCGCGTAGGCGACCAGCGCTGCGGCCGCGTCGGCTGACCCGCCGCCCATGCCGCCGGCGACCGGAACCTGTTTGTCGATCAGGATGGCGACCGGGATGTGCGTCTCGGCCGCCTCGGACAGTGCCGCGACGGCCTGGACGGCGAGGTTGCGGCTGTCGAGTGGGACGGTGGTGTCCGCTCTGGGGCCGGTGAGCGTCACCGCGGTCTCGGCCGCCGGGGAGAGCGTGATCGTCTCGGCCAGGTCGAGTGACTGGAAGACGCTGACGAGGTCATGGTAGCCGTCGGCGCGCTGCGGGCCGACGGAGAGGAAGACGTTGATCTTGCCGTAGGCGCGCGCGGTGACCGAACGGGCGCCGAGCTGGGAGACTTCTGCGTTCATACCCGGTCCCCCTCGCCCGTTCCCGCAGCGGTGGGCGGCGTGCCCGAGGCGGTGGGCGCTAGGGCGCTGGTCGTCTCCGCCGCCTCGGCGATGGCGATGAAATCGGTGATCGTCAGCGTCTCCCCACGTGCCCGCGGGTCAATGCCGGCTGCGGTGAGGATCTCCTCGGCACGGGCGGGCGAGCCGGCCCAGCCGGACAGGGCAGAGCGCAGGGTCTTGCGGCGCTGAGCGAAGGCGGCGTCGATGCAGGAGAACACCGTCTGCTTCTCAGCGGTGTAGGGGTGCGCGTGCCGGGTGATGCGCACGAGCCCGGAGTCGATGTTGGGGGCTGGCCAGAAGACGTTCTTGCCGATCGTGCCGGCCCGAGTGACGGTGCCGTACCACTGAGCCTTGGCACTGGGCACCCCGTAGGTGCGCGAGCCAGGGCCGGCGGCGAGCCGGTCGGCGACTTCGGCCTGGACCATGACGAGGACCGTGTCGATGGTGGGGAAGGTGGCGAGGAAGTGCAGCAGCACAGGCACGGCGACGTTGTAGGGCAGGTTCGCCACGAGCGCCTGCGGGCCGGGTGCCGCACTGCCGGCGGCATCGGGAAGCTCGGTGACGTGCAGGGCGTCAGCGGTGACGAGCGCGAAGTCGGCATCGGTGCCGTGGTGGGTCTCGATTGTGGCCGGCAACCGGGCGGCGAGTGCCGGGTCGACTTCGACGGCGGTCACGGCGTGGCCGGCTTCGAGCAGCGCGAGGGTCAGCGAGCCGAGTCCGGGTCCGATCTCGACGACCCGGCAGCTCTCGGGCAGCTCGGCGGCTGTGACGATCATGCGCACCGTGTTGGGGTCGATGACGAAGTTCTGCCCGCGCTGCTTGGTGGGGCGCAGGCCGATCTCGGCGGCGAGTGCCCGGATGTCGCGGGCACTGAGGAGGTTCGTCACGGTTCTTACCCTAAACGACTCAGTGGCGCTGTCCACCACAACGGCTGCAGCCACCCGATAGGGTGGCATCTATGGATCCGCAGATGCTGGCCGCCGTGCTCGAACCCGAGGTGTACCGCCTGCTCGATGAGCTGGAGTACTCACGTGCCAATGAGCTCGCCCTCGCTGAGCGGCTGCGCCGGCAGGGGTTGGGTCCCGAGGCCGCGACTGCGGTTCTCGCCCAAGCCGAGCTGCGACAGGAGGCGGAGGCGAAGTTCGGGCCGTTCGCGGCCGATATGCTCTTCACCCGCCCTGGCCTGGAGCAGGCGACCCGTCTGCCGGTCGCTGCCCATCATGCCGCCCGGATGACCGCCGCAGGTGCGCAGGTCATCGCCGATCTGGGCTGCGGGATCGGAGCCGATGCGCTGGCCTTCGCAGGTCTCGGCGCCAGCGTTGAGGCTGTCGATGCCGATGAGGTGACGGCGGCGATCGCGGCGTTCAATCTGCGGCACCTCGACACCGTCACCGTCTCCCACGCCCGCGCTGAGGAGTACGATCTCTCCCGTGCCGATGCGCTCTGGCTCGACCCTGCCCGGCGGGACACCGCCTCGGGCAGGGCCAGCGGCGCCTCTCGCCTGAGCGATCCCGAGGCGTTCTCGCCGTCGTTGTCGTGGGCGTTCAAGGCCGCCGCCGAGGTGGCAGGCGCCGGGATCAAGCTCGGGCCGGCGTTGGATCACGGCCTGGTTCCTCACGGCTGGGAGGCGCAGTGGGTTTCGCATGAGGGTGATGTGGTCGAGGTGGCGCTGTATCACGGCGCGGTGTGCCAGCGGCCGGGCCGCAGCGCGCTGATCATGCGCGACGGCGGGACGCTGGCCGTCCACGAATCCGAGGTGCCGGCAGACGATGAGACCGGCATCGGCGAGCTCGGCGCGTACCTCTTCGAACCCGATGGCGCGATCGTGCGCGCCGGTCTCGTGCGAGCGCTGTGCGCGCCTCTGAATGTGCGGCGGATCTCCGCTCCGATCGCGTATCTGACAGGGGACGCCCTGCCGGCTGGAGCTGCCGCCCGGGCGGTGCGGGCATGGCGGATCGCCGATGTGCTGCCGGCTGGCATCAAGCCGCTGCGCCGGGCGCTCATCGAACGCGGCATCAGCCGGGTCGTCATCAAGAAGCGCGGGGCTGATATCGCACCCGACCAGGTGCGCCGCCAGCTCAAGCTGCCCAAGGGCGGCCGGCCCGCCACTCTGTTCTTCACCCGGATCGGTGAGCAGCATGCGGTGCTGCTGGCCGATCACGTCGAGCTGGGTTCCGCGGCCGAGCCGTGACCTGCCTGCCGGAGCCGAGCCCGCCTGCGTCCTGTGCTCCCCTCCCCTGATCGCATGTCCCTGACCAGAACTGTTCCCCAGCGAGAGGAATCCGATGTCCCGCGCCGACCACCTCATCACCGTCGACCAACTTGCTGCTGAGCGCATGTCCGCCTCGCCGCCGGTGCTGCTCGATGTCCGATGGAGCCTGCAGCAGCCCGATGGCTCCGGTGCGTTCGCCGCCGGCCACATCCCCGGTGCACTCTACGTCTCCCTTGATGACGATCTGGCCGGGTCCAGCGATGACGCCCGCGAAGGCCGCCATCCGCTGCCGAGCCCGAGCCGGTTCGAGCAGACCGTCCGTTCGTGGGGAATCGAGGCCGCCACCCCGGTTGTCGTCTACGACGCCGGCCCTGGCCTGGGTGCCGCCCGCGCCTGGTGGCTGCTGCGCTGGGCAGGTGTCGGCAATGTGCGCCTGCTCGACGGCGGCTACGCCGCGTGGACGCAAGCCGAGCGCGAGGTCGAGGCCGGGTCTGCTGAGCACGCCGCTGCCGAGGTGCCGGCCTCGGCCTTCGAGATTCGGCCCGGTCAGCTGCCGGTCACCGATGCCGATGGGATCGCCGAGCTCGCCGCTTCGGGCACGGTCATCGACGCTCGTGCCCCGGAGCGCTATGCCGGTGAGTCCGAGCCATTGGACTCGCGTGCCGGGCACATTCCCGGCGCCCTGTCAGCACCTGCGCCAGGCAACCTCTCCGATGGCATGTTCTTAGAAGAAGACGGGCTCAAGCAGCGTTTCGCCGCCCTCGGCATCGATGTCGAGGCCGGCAGCGGCGCCGGCGAGGGCGGTCAAGCGCCGGTGGGCGTGTACTGCGGTTCGGGTGTGACGGCGTGCCATAACGCACTGGCGCTGGCGACACTCGGCATTGACTCGGTGCTCTACGCACCGAGCTGGTCGGGCTGGTCATCGGATGCCGAGAGGCCGGCTGCCACCGGATTCGAGGAGCCCGTCGACAGCTGAGCGCCGCACTCGTTCGGGCCGACGCTCGTTCAGCCCGCTGGAGACGTTGACTGCCAGACGTCGCGCCATTTGGCGGCAAGCGTGTCGATGTTCTCGTGCGCGTTGAGGCCGCTGGGCTGCGGAACCACCCACAGCTGGGTGTCTTTCGGCCACCCGTCGATGAGTGTTGTGTCCTGTTTCCCGAGCACGGCTTTGGGCTGCCGGAACGCGGTGCGGAAGGCGGTGATCCCGGCGATCGCTGCGGCCTGCGGGCGTAGCGTCTGGATGCGGGTGACGAGTGTGGTGGCACCGGTTCGAAGCTCGTCTCGGTTCAGCTCATCGGCGCGGGCGGTGGCTCGGCCGACGATGTTCGTGATCCCGATGCCGCGCTCGATGAGGTGGCGTTCATCAGCGAGGTCGAGTCCGCGTGAGGCGTCGATGAGGTGATCGGTCAGCGCTGCGCGGTGCAAGGAGGGCCAGAACCGATTGCCGGGCCGGGCGAAGGGGGCGTTGACCGCAGCGGTCCACAGGCCGGGGTTGATGCCGATGATCAGCAGCCGCAGCGGCGGGTCGCCGGGCCCGGGCAGGACATCGTCGATCGAGTCCGGGTTGTCGGTGGCGAAGGCCGGCAGGTCGTCCTTCGTCGGTTTACGGCCGCCCAGCGGTGAGGGTCGCCGTGACGATGACGCCTGCTGGACGGCCTGAGGATCCGGTCGGCTCACCGTGGGCTGTCGGCCGGGGTGGGGGTCTGGCGCTGACGGCGCACAGCGCTCTCCTTCTGCGCATCGCGGTAGAAGGCGTAGAGGACTCCGGCGAGGACGACAGAGCCGAGGACGGCGAGGAAGCCGTAATCCTGCAGATAGGCCATCGTGTCCGGTGCCATCCATGCATAGATGCCGGTGATCGCAAAGGAGACTGCGGTCAGGGTCGCCCAGATGAGGATGAAGTCGGACTTGTGACGCGGCCTCTGGGTGAAGAACCGGGCGAGGCGACCCTTCTCTTTCGCGGTCTGCTGCCGCTCGGCCGAGTGGTGCGGGGCTGCCATGATGCCGTCACGTCCGTTCGCGGATTCGGGGCTGATCTGCCCGGGTCAGGCAGATCCTGGGGGTCTCCTCACTGTACTCCCCCGCTCCGTGGCTCTCAATGATTCGCGCTGGTCAGCGCTGCCGCCGGCCGGTCGTGTGGGCGGCTTTCGGCTCAGCTGCAGTCCGGCGGATTCACTCCCTCGACCTTCACCGGCAGGGAGCCAGTGGCCTCAAGGTCACCTGTCAGATAGCGGGCCACAGCGGTCATGCCCGGCTGCCAGTCGTCGTAGATCGCCAGCTGGGTACCGGATTCGTAGCCGTCGAGCTCCCACGGCCCGGACAGGGCGACGGCGACATCGGCCTTCTTCGAGTTGCGAGCCTTGGCCTGCTTGACGGTCTCGGAGCCCAGCAGCGGACCGGGCACGAGCGCGACCGTCGTCTCTGCGCCGTCGGTGACGTTGAGTCCGGCTTCTTTCGCTGCCTCGGTGAAGGCTTTGACGCCCAGGTCGGAGCCGGTGACCGAGACCTCGTCGACGGGTTCGGCGAACCGGCATTCACCGTTCATGACCGTCAGCGCGGCTACGGCGAGTTGCTGGCGCTGGTCGTCCTCTGACTTTCCGGCATCGTCACCGGCATCGCCAGCTGTTGCGGTCTGCCACAGCTGGGCGGCCACCACCCGGGTGGCCGATTCCTCCAGGTCCGCACGCTTCAAGGTTCCGTCGCCCAGGGCGGTGCGCACCGCCTCGGCCGCGGCCGCGCTGTCCGGGGGCAGGAGCGCCAGGTCAGCGCCGGCGGCGAGCGCCTTGACGGTCTCCTGGCCGGGGCTGCCGGCCGTGACCGCGCCCATATTCAGGGCGTCGGTGACGATGAGCCCCTCGAAGCCGACGTCCTCGCGCAGCGCCTGGTAGGCCTTCGGATTGAGCGAGGCCGGCAGCGTCTCATCACCAGGCAGGGCAATGTGGCCGACCATCATCGAAGTCGCGACACCGGCCTCGGCGGCATCGGCGAAGGGCACGAAATCGCGGTCGGCGAGCTCGTCGAGGGACTTCTGTGACACCGGGAGCGTCTCGTGGGAGTCCTCGGTCAGCGCCCCGTGGCCGGGGAAGTGCTTGAGCGAGGAGATGATGCCGGCCTCGTCATAACCGGTGACAGCCGCCTCGACGACGGATGAGACGCGCTGCGGGTCGTCACCTGCGGACCGGACGCTGATGGCCGGATCGCCCTTGCCGACGGTGACGTCGGCGACGGGGGCGAAGTCGGTGGTGAAACCGAGTTCGATGAGATCACGACCCTGCAGAGCCGTGATCTGGCTGGTCAGCGCCGGATCGTCTGCCGCACCGTGGGCCATGAGCGGCGGCAGTTCGACGGCCGCGCTGCCAGCACGGGTGACCGGACCGCCCTCTTGGTCGACGCCGATCATCGTCTGCCAGCCGCGCTCACCGGAAGCTGTGCGGAACTGGTCGGTCATCGTCCTGAGCGTCTGCCGGTCGACGTCCTGCGGGAGGTTGTAGGGCATGACGATGACGCCGGCGAGCTTGTCATCGCGGATCAGCTTGGCCCCGGCTGCGGCATCGGTGCCGTCATAGGAGCCCATGATGACCGCCCCGGCCAGCGCCGTGTCGTCCATCTCGGCGACGATGCCCTTCGCCTCGTCAGTGAAGTCGGCAGGCCGGGCGTCGGGCTGGGCACTCGTCGTCGGCGAATTCGCCGCTGGGGTCTCAGCAGCCACAGGGCTGCTCTGCTCCTGGGGCCCGTCAGTTTCGCCACGGCTGCAGCCGGTGAGTGTGAGGGCGCCGGCGAGCAGTCCGGCGAGGACGATCGAAGAGGTGCGAGCCATGAGGCCATCGTAACGGGCCCGAGGCGGCGACCGCCTCAGGAGCGGATGGGTGGGAAAAGACAAGGGTTCTGTAGGATTTGCGCATGGTTGATTTCGCGCGCTCTCCACGGTCGACCCTCGGCGTCGAATGGGAACTCGGGCTTGTCGATACGGCCTCGCTCGACCTCGTGCCGCGTGCCGGCGAGGTGCTCGCTGCCGTCGAGGAGCGCGCCGCGCTGCGTGGGCGGATCGTCGGGGAGATGCTGACGAACACCGTCGAGGCGGTCACCGGCGTGCACTGCACCGTCGCTCAGGCCAGTGCGGAGCTGGCCGAAACGATCGGCCAGCTGCACGAGATCACCGAGCCGCTGGGCATCCGGATGCTCTCAGCCGGCACCCACCCATTCGCCCGCTGGAAGGATCAGCAGGTCACCGAGGCCGAACGCTACGCCGAGCTCATCAACCGCACCCAGTGGTGGGGCCGGCACATGCTCATCTTCGGGCTGCATACGCATGTCGGGATCGATGACCGGGACAAGGTGCTGCCGATCCTGAATGCACTGCTGGCCTACGTGCCGCATCTGCAGGCGGTGAGTGCGTCTTCGCCGTTCTGGTCCCGGCAGGACACGAGCTACGCCTCGAACCGGGCGATGATGTTCCAGCAGCTGCCGACGGCCGGGCTGCCGTATCAGTTCGATGCCTGGGCTGATTACGAGGCGTATACGCGCGACATGTTCACCACCGGTGTCATCGATGAGATCAACGAGATCCGCTGGGACATCCGCCCAGCGCCCAAGTGGGGCACGATCGAGGTGCGGGTCTGCGATGCGATGCCGAGCCTGCGCGAAGTCGCCGCTGTCACCGCGTTCGTCCAGTGCCTCGTCGATGACTTCTCCGCCCGTCTCGATGCCGGTGAGACGCTGCCGACGATGCCGGATTGGTTCCATGTGGAGAACAAGTGGCGGGCGGCGCGCTATGCGATGGAGGCGATCATCATCGAAAACGCCGCCGCCGATGAGCGGCTCGTCACCGATGTCATCGCCGATGAGGTCGCGCGCCTGCAGCCGGTGGCTGAGAGGCTCGGCTGTGTCGACGAGCTGGCCGACATGCTGCGGTTCGCTGAGACCGGGGCGAGCTACCAGCGCCAGCGCGCGGAGTTCTACCGCACCGGCAAGCTGACCGCTGTGGCCCGCCAGCTGGCTGAGGAATTCGACGCCGGGGTGCACGGCAGGCTCTGACCGCGGGGCCGGGTCGCCATTCCCGAGGCGCTCGCCGGCAGGGTTCCGGTCGCCGGCAGGTTGCCGCCCGCCGGCAGGTTTCCGGTCGCCGGGTGCCGTGTTTCAGTCGTCGAGCACTGCGCGCAGCTGCGGCCAGGCGGCCGCGAAACCGGGGTGCAGCGGATAGTCGGCGACCTCGTCAAGGGGCACCCAGCGCAGGTCGAGGCTTTCGATATCGGCGATGAACGCCTCGAGGTGTTCGGTGGCTTCGGAGATGACGGTGGTGTACGACCAGCCGTCTTTGTCGACGACGTGCGTGTCGAGGATCTTGATGCCTGAGCCGTCGAGAGCCGGCACACCGGCTTCTTCATGGCATTCGCGGATCGCCCCGGCAGTCGGAGTCTCATCGGCGTCGATCGCCCCGCCGGGGATCCCCCACGTGTCGCCGTGGGCTGACCAGGGCACTCGGTGCTGCAGCAGCACACCGCGTTCGCGGTCGTGGATGAGCAGTCCTGCGGCACCGAACCTGCCCCAGAAACGTCCCTGCGGGGTTTCGATCCAGCCGTCACCGGACCGGCGGCGGGCACGCAGCTCCTCGATCGGCGGCATGGACCGGCGCGCCTCGGCTGGAGTCGGGCCCCTGTCGGGTTCCACAGGTCCGCTGCGGTCAGGGTCGGATGTAGACATCGCGCACCTCCAGTGAGGAGAAGACTGCGAAGTCCTCTGGTGAGGGCGGCAGTCCGCGGGTGACGAGTTCGGCGCCGAGGGCGGCGACCATCGCACCGTTGTCGGTGCACAGCTTCAGCGGCGGGATCCGCAGGGTGACGCCGGCCTCGCTGCAGCGTTCGGCCAGGGTCTCGCGCAGCCGCCGGTTGGCCGCCACTCCCCCGCCGAGCATGATGTGGTCGATGCCGTGATCCTCACACGCGAGCAGCGTCTTGGTCACGAGCACGTCGACAACGGCTGTCTCGAAGGATGCGGTGACGTCGGCTAAGCGCAGGTCGGTCAACTGCCGGCTGGTCTCCGGGTTGCCGGCGGCGCGTGCGGCCTCGTAGGCGGTGACGAAGCGCAGGGCTGCGGTTTTGAGCCCGGAGAAGGAGAACGAGTAGCGGCGCTGAGGGTCGCGGAGGTCCTTAGCGGTGGAGAGTCCGCGCGGGAATTTCACGCTGGCCGGGTCGCCCGGCTGGCCGGTGCCGTCAAGGATGCCGGCGGCGGCTTTCGAGATGTTCGGCCCGCCCGGATAGCTCAGGCCCAGCAGCCGAGCGGTTTTGTCGAAGGCCTCACCGGCGGCGTCGTCGATGGTGGCGCCGAGCAGTTCGATGTCGTCGACAAGGTCGCCGATGCGCAGGATCTCGGTGTGCCCGCCGGAGACGAGCAGCGCGATCGACGGGGTCACCGGGCCCGAGGCGGTGGCTGGGTTCTGCAGATCGTCGGCGACGAGGTCGACGGCGATGTGGGCGGCGAGATGGTTGATGCCGTACAGCGGCAGCCCGGTGGCCGCTGCGAGGCCTTTGGCGGCGGCGACGCCGACCATGAGCGCTCCGGAGAGCCCGGGGCCTGCGGTCACGGCGATCGCATCGATGTCATCGAGGGTGACGCCTGCGTCGGTGAGCGCTTCGTCGATGGTCGGGCCGATGGCGTGGATGTGGGCGCGGGAGGCGACTTCGGGCACGACGCCGCCGAAGCGCACATGCTCGTCCATCGAGGAGGCGACGGTGTTCGTCAGCAGGGTGCGCCCGCGCACGATCCCGACGCCGGTTTCGTCGCAGGAGGATTCGATGCCGAGGACGAGCGGGCCGTCGCTAGAGCTCATCGACTCTCCTCAGTGGCATTCACGCGCGCTTCGTTCGTGAGGGCGGTGAAGGTCTCGTCGAGGAAGGCGGGGTCGCCCTGGCTGGCCATCGGATGGCCCAGCTGCTCGGCGAGCAGCTCGAGGTGGCTCGGCCACAGTCCTTCGACCTGGCTGTCGATCGAGTCGGCGACGGCCGTGCAGTCGGGGTGTGGGCGGGTGACGATGACCTCGGTGGTGCTCTCGTCATCCTCGGCGGGCCGGAGGCTGAAGCCGGTGAGCCCGAAGTCGGCGAAGTCGAGCATCACATCGGATTCTTCGGCGCAGTGGATGATCTCGGCGGTGAAGGTCTCGCCGTCGCCGGCGTCGAAGGTCAGTGCGTCGCCTGCCCGCGTGTACGGCGCGAACCACACACCACAGGCAGCAGGGTCTGCGATCTGTGCCCACACCTCGGCGGCGGTCACCGGCAGTCTCGTGCGGATGTCGAGGTCGACGCCGTCTTCCCAGGGCACGAGTGAGAAGCGCAGGACAGGCGAGGATGTCATGGCTTCAGGCTACCAATTCCGGGCCGCGCAGTTCGGTCAGTCGAGGAGTGTCACAGGAGTGCGCGCATGAGCACGGCGTCGGCGTCGCGGTAGTAGCCGGGGCGGCGGTCGAGTTCTACGAATCCATCGGCGGCGTACATCGCCTGGGCGGCGGTGTTGTCGGCGCGGACGTCGAGGTGGACGGCTTCGACGCCGTTGGCGCGGGCGTGGTCGAGCAGGGCGTCGAGCAGCCGGCGGCCGATCCCCTGCCGGCGGGCGTCCGGGTGGGAGGCGATCGTGAGGATGTCGGCCTGCGGGCCGGAAACGCTCAGGCCGGCGAAGCCGAGGAGTTCCGGGCTCGCGGCGTTGCCGACAGCTGCGGCGTCGAGGACGATGAAGTGCCGGCCCGGGGCTGCCAGCTCGGACCAGAAGTAGGCCTCTGACCAGGCGTCGGCGCCGAAGATCTCGGCGTCGAGGGCGGCGATGGGTGCGATGTCGAACCAGCGCATCCGCCGGATCACGGCGTCGCCAGCACCTGTAGCCTCGGTTTGAGCCGCGGCTTCTGCGGCGGGGCCGGTTCCTGCAGCAGTGTCGGTTCCTGCAGCGGGGTCGGCTTCTGCAGCGGGGTCGTCGCTCATCGCAGGCTCGTCTCGCGGCGGACGGCTGCGGCGGCGTCGGGGGCGCGCAGGTACAGCGGGGTCGTCGGCCACAGCTCGCTGCCGGATGCCAGGATCCGGTGGGCGGCGATTGCCAGGCCGGCCGCGGCAGGAGGTGCCGTGTCGAGGATCGGGTCGGCCACCTCGGGCACGGCGAGCAGCTCAGGGTAGAGCTCGAACCCGCCGCCGATGCCCGCTGGCGCCTGCTGCCCTGCCAACTCGGTCAGGTGGGCGGCGAGGTCGGACGGGGCCGAGACCTCGGGTCCGGCCGCAGCGACGGGCACACCGTGCTCATCGAGACCGCTGAAGCGGGTCCAGTAGACCTCTTTGCGCCGCGCATCGGTGGCCGCGAGCAGCGGGGCGGACTGGTCGAGGCTGCGGTAGGCGCGCACGGCGAGTGCGAGGTGGCTGGGCACGCCGGCGGCGGGGATGGCCGCGCCGAGGCTGTAGCCGATGGCGGTGGCGATGCCGGCGCGCAGGCCGGTGAACGGGCCCGGCCCGACTCCGGTGACGACGAGTTCAGGGGCCGGCTGGCCCTCGGTGAGTTCGCGGACGGCTGGGCCGGTGAGCTCGGCGTGCTTGCCGCCGGCGGCCGCGCTCCACTCGGCGAGGACGGTCTCGCCGTCGGTCAGTGCGGCGGTGGCCGTGGCCGAGGTGTCGATCGCAAGGATGATCATGCGGGCTCCTGCTCTGCGAAGGCGGCGGCGATGGCGCTGATGCGCGTCTTCCAGCTCGGCCCGGTCGGGATGAGCCGGATCGTGCGGGTCTCGTCCTCATCAGCCTCGGTGAGGTCGACGGGGCCGGGGGCGTCGCCGAGGAGATCGGAGACGTCGAGGGACCCGGTGTCGGGGCCGGCAGCCGGGTCGCTGCCGGGGTCGTCTGCGCTCGTGGCTGGGTCGGCGTCCGATGCCGCCTCGGGGTCCTCGCCTGCGCGGGTGATGACGATCTCGAGGCGATCGGCCGAGAGTTCTTCGGCCAGGCCGCGGCCCCATTCGATGACGGTGACGGCTTCGTCATGCCCGTATTCGAGGTCGAGGTCGGAGAATTCGGCGGCGTCGCCGAGGCGGTAGGCGTCGACGTGCACGAGCGGCGGCCGGTCCTCGTGCGGGTTCGCGTGCGCGCGGGCGATGACGAAGGTCGGTGAGGACACCCGGCCGGTCACCCCAAGGGCGGTGGCGAGGAACTGGGTGAGCGTCGTCTTCCCGGCACCGAGGTTGCCGGTGAGGATGAGCACGTCACCGGCCTGCAGCTGGGCGGCGAGCAGCGAGGCGAAGCGCTCCATGTCCTCGCGGTCGCCGATGGCAAGGTGGGTGGAGTCGGTCACCGGCCACCGCCTCGGGCGCGGTCACCGGGCGCGCTGGCGGCATCCGCGCCGATGGTGATGCGGTCGACGCGGGCGCTGATGCAGGTGACGATCTCGTAGTTGATCGTCTCGCACCAGTCCGCCCACTCTTCAGCGCTCGGGCCGGTGGTGCCGTCACCGATGATGATCACCTCGTCGCCGATCGCCACCTGGCCGCCGTCGCCGGCCGGGCCGATGTCGAGGATCATCTGGTCCATCGCGATGCGCCCGACGATCGGGTAGCGGCGCCCGCCGATGGCGACCTCGCCGCGGTTGCCGGCGATGCGCGGCAGGCCGTCGCCGTAACCGCCGGCGACGAGTGCGAATCGGGTGTCGCGCTCACACCGGTAGGTCAGGCCGTAGGAGGCGCCGTGACCTGCAGGGACGTCCTTGACGTTGAGGACCCGGGAGGTGAGCGTCATGACCGGGGTGAGGCCGAGCTGCGCGGCGGTCTTGTCTTCGAATGGGCTGATGCCGTAGAGGCTGATGCCGGCGCGCACGTGGCTGCCGGGCACCGGGTTGAGGGAGAGCGCGGCCGGCGAGTTGGCGAGGGTCACCATGAGGTCGTCTGCGCGCAGGGCGTGCGGCAGTTCGGCCTGCAGGCGGCCGTAGAGGGTGTCGAAGCGGTGCAGCTGGTCGACGGTCGCCGGGTCGCCGGGGATGTCGGCGTTGGCGAAATGGGTCATGATGCCGGTCACCCGCACCGGCGCCGAGGCGGAGGTTCTGGTGGTTCCGGTGGCGCGGGCGGTGGTGCCGGTCGCGGTGGCGAGTTCGCGCAGCCGGTCGAGCACGGTTTCGAGCTGCGGCAGGGAGAGGCCGTTGCGGCCCAGCCCCGTGTCGAGTTTGAGGTGCACGTCCTGAGTGCGCCCGGTCGCCCGGCCTGCGGCGATGGCGGCCTCGAGGGCTTCGGGGGTGGAGATGCCCAGTTCGATCCCGGCGCGTGTGCAAACAGTGAGGTCGGCAGCCGGGTCGAAGAGCCAGCACAGGATCCGAGCCCCGGAATCCGGGCCGAGCAGCTGGGACAGGGCCACCGCCTCGGGCACGGCCGCCACGGCGAAGTCCCGCAGTCCGGCGGCATACAGCGCAGGGGCGACGATGTCGGTGGAGTGGCCGTAGGCGTCGGCCTTGACGACGGCCATGAGCTGGGCGGGAGCGACGCGCGCGGCGACGGTGCGGGCGTTGTCGATGAGTGCCGCGGTGTCGATGCGGGCGGTCACGACCGATCCGGTCGCTGCCTGCGCCGCTGCTGCCATGGGCTGTCTCCTTCGTTGTCGGTGGGTGGTGCCGCCGTGGTGCGGGCCGGCCGCACGTGGCCGTCGTGCCGTTGCCGGGCGCGTGTCTCAGATCTGGTCGAGCACGGCGAGGACGTCGGCTTCGAGGGCGGCCGGCAGGTGCGAGGCGTGAGTTGCGTGCGCGCCTGCGCGCGCGTGCATGAGCACTGCCAGCCCGGCCAGGTCGGCCAGGTCGATGTCGGTTCCGTGCGTGGTGGCCAGCAGGGTTCCCAGGATACCGGTGAGCACGTCGCCGGTGCCGGCGGTGGCCAGCGTGGCGGGCCCGGGTTCTGGTGCGACGACGGTGCCGTCGGGCCGGGCGATGATCGTCCGGTTGCCCTTGAGCAGCACGATCGCCTCAATCACTTGGGCGGCGCGCACGGCGTGGGTGACCGGTTCGGCTTCGACCTCGGACCGGGTGGGGGCACCGGTGCCGAGGCGGGCGAGCAGGTCTGAGAGCTCGCCGGCGTGCGGGGTGAGGATACAGCTGGTCTCCAGCGGCCGGGTGAGCAGCGACAGGCCGCCGGCGTCGATGACGAGCGGGACGTGCTGGGATTCCGCGGCGGTGATCGCCTGCTGCATCGCCAGCCGGTCCGGAGCACCCGGCCCGATCGCCCACGCCTGCACGCGCCCGGCGTCGGTGACGACCTCCGGGTAGGTCTGCAGGACGGTCTCGGTCACCTCGGCGGGTGCCAGGAGCCGGAGCATGCCCACACCGGTGGCGACCGCCGCCGAGGCGGTGAGCACGCCGGCACCCGGGAAGCGGGCGGAGCCGGCGACGAGGCCGAGGACGCCGCGGGAGTACTTGTGGTCGCCTGCTTGCGGGCGCGGCCAGAGGGTCGCGAGGGCGGCATCGTCGGGGACGTGGACGGCCGGGACATGGGGCGACATGTCGAGGCCGATGTCGACCATTGTCACCTCGCCGGCGGCATCGGCGCCGCCGGGCAGCAGGAGGCCGGCTTTGTCAGCGCCGAAGGTGACGGTGTGGGTAGCGCGCACATGGGTGGGCCCACAGGCCCCGGTCGAAGCGTCGACGCCGGTGGGCGCGTCGACGGCGACGACGAACTGGGAGGAGGCAGCACTTCCCTGCCAGTCGCGGATGAGGGCTGAGAGGTCATCGGGCAGGCCCGGTTTGGCGCCGGTGCCGAGCACCCCGTCGATGACGAGATCGGCCCGCCGCAGCTGGGCAGCGATCACGGCAGCGGTTTCGGGGCTGAAGGCCTCGGTCCGCCCACCGGCTGAGATGAAGGCGGCGCTGCCGGCCGGGTGCTGCTTGCCGAACACGTCGACGGCGGTGACGTGGGCGCCGCGGTCTGCGAGGTTCGCGCCGGCGTAGAGGGCGTCTCC
This sequence comes from Brevibacterium sp. UBA7493, assembly GCF_002479565.1. NCBI lineage: Bacteria > Bacillati > Actinomycetota > Actinomycetes > Micrococcales > Brevibacteriaceae > Brevibacterium > Brevibacterium sp. UBA7493. Next base: position 92,654 of record NZ_DLOD01000010.1, read on the forward strand.
ACCGTTGTTGCCGGCACCGACGAGCATGACGACGCGGCTGCCGGGGATCTGGCCGCGTTCGCTCAGCAGACGGCGGCACACGGAAGCGAGGCCGGCCGCCGCGGCGCGCATGAGCGCCTCCCCGCGGCCTGCGGCCAGCAGCGGTGCCTCGGCTTCGCGGACGGCGGCAGCGGTGTACCCGAGTCTCATGACAGCTTCCCTTCGGTCTCAGCCTCCTCCACCTCGGGAGCGGTGGCCCCAGCATCACCGGCAGTTGCAGCGGCACCCGGCCAGGCGGGTGCCGCGGCGGCATGCTGGTGGAGTCTGCCGGCGGCGAGCTCGGCGAGGAAGCGGGCGTGGTCGGCGAGTCCCTCATCGGTGTGGCGGGCGCGCGGTGAATGGTTCGAATCCTGCTCCTCGGCCACCGTGCCCGGCAGCGCGGCACCGAGGTGGCCGTAAGTGCCCGGCACCTGTTGGAGGATGCGCGAGAAGTCCTCGGAGCCTGGTTTCGGCACCGTCACAAGGTGCGTGCGGCTCGGGCCGAACACCTCGGCGGCGGTGTCGAGATAGAACGCGGTCTCGGTCTCATCGTTGATGACCGGCGGCAGCACCGACCGGTAGTCGACGTCTGCCTCCAAGCCGTGGGCGGATACGAGGGTGGACACGAGGTTCGGCAGCTCAGCTTCGGTGCGGGCGGTGGTGGCCTGGGAGAAGCAGCGGATCCCGACGGTGAGCTCGGCGGTGTCGGGGATGACATTGGGTGCGGTGCCGGCATGGAACTGGCCGACGGTGATGATGACCGGGTCGAAGGCATCGAAGCGGCGGGTCGCATACTCCTGCAGCTGGCCCACCAGCATCGCGCCGGCCTGGATCGGGTCGCGGCCGGTGTGCGGGCGGGAGGCGTGTCCGCCCTTGCCGCGCACAGTGATGTTCATGATCGAGAACGCCGACATGTACGAGCCCGGCCGGCAGTACAGGTTACCGAGCGGCTGATCAGCTGACACGTGCACCCCGAAGGCGGCGATGACCGGCACTCCGGCGGCCTCGAGGACCCCTTCGCGCAGCATGTGACCGGCACCGTCGTAGCCCTCCTCGCCGGGCTGGAACATGAAGATGACGTCGCCTGCCAGCTCGTCGCGGACGTCGTGGAGCAGCCGCAGCGCTCCGTACAGACCGGTGGTGTGCAGGTCGTGGCCGCAGGCGTGCATCGCGCCGTTGGTGGAGGCGAAATCGAAGCCGGTCGCCTCAGTCACCGGGAGGGCGTCCATGTCCCCGCGCAGCAGCACCGCCACGGGGTGCTCCGGGTCGCGCTTGCCGCCGCGCAGCACGACCGTCAGCGAGCTCAGCGACTGCCCATAGGTGACCTCGACATCGAGACCGTCGAGCCCGGCTGCGACCCGGGCCTGGGTCTTGGGCAGGTCGAGGCCGAGTTCGGGTTCGCGATGCAGATCGCGGCGCAGGCGCTGGAGTTCGGGCAGGAGGGCAGCCGCTGCGGCGGCGCTGATGATTGACATAGTCCCAGCCTAACCCCGCCGCACCCGCGATCCGGAAGCGATGTCAGTGGGTCCCGATAGCCTGAAACCACGACGAAATCAGCAGCCGCTGATCGGCTGCACCCTCACAAGGAGGTGAGAGGAATGGACCCCGATGACGACCCGCAGCTGGCCGTCGAGGTGCCGGCGAGCCCGGTGTCGCTGCTGGCTGATCATGTGGCCGCCTACAACCGGCAGCTGGGCCGCTATGAGGCGGTGCAGATGTACGGGCTGGCGCAGCTGGCCTTCGCGGTGCTCAACATCGACGACCGGCTCGCGACCCTGCCGCTGCAGCATCGGCCGGCCGCTCCACCGGAGACAGGCGGGCCACCCGGCCCCGAGGCGGTGGCATGCGCGCCTGCATTCGATCCCGCGCGCATGGTCGGGTTCGTACCCGCGATGCCCGGGGTGACGGCGCCCGAGGCGGTGCTCCCCTCCCCTGCGGACGTCGCCGCAGGCCTGCGGCAGGTGCGCTTCAGCGGCTCGCTCATGTCGTGGTTCTGCGCCAATGACCGGGCTGAGAACGCGATACGCGTCGTGGTCTCGACGATGCACGACTGCTCGCTGCAAAAGGCCTACACCCTGGTATCGCGGGCGCTTGTATCGTTCGTCGGCCTACCGCGGCTGACCGCGCTCGTGCTGCGTGGACAGGTGCCCTTCGAGCGGCTGGACTACACCGCCCGCAAGAGCAGCGACCTCACGCTCGCGCAGCTGGAGGAGATGGACGCGTCTGTCTCTGCGATCCCGGCACACCGGCCGATGCGCGAGGTGCGCCGGCATGTCGACATGGAGCTGGCGACGATCGTGCCCGAGGACGAGGCCGTTGAGCAGATCCACGAGCAGCGGGCGGTGCTCTTCGAAGCGCTGCCCGATGGCAGTGCGACGCTGACCCTGCGCGGGCCGCTGGCTCCGCTGACGGCGCTGTACAAGCGCACGCTCGCCTGTGCCCGCGGGGTCGTGCGCCAACAGCTCGACGCCTTCGGCCTCGACCGCGGTGACACGGCAGGCAACGATGCGGAGCTGCAGCTGGTGGAGGATCGCACGATCCCGCAGACGATGTTCGACATGCTCACCGGGATGGCTCCAGCTACCCAGCTGCGCGTCGAACACGGCGACGGCGGAACGCAGCTTTTGGAGGTGTCGTGTCCCACGAGTGCCGAATGGTTGCGCCGACAGGCCACCGTCAACGTCACCGTGCCGGTGATGACCCTGCTCGGCCGTGCCGAGCTGCCCGGTTCGCTGGAGGGCCAGCATCCGATTCCAGCCGTGACGGCCCGGCAGTTCGCTGCCGAGTCCTCGACGCTGTACCGGCTGCTGACCGATCCGCTCACCGGTGAGGTCCTCGATGAGCCCGCGCAGAAGTACGCGGTGCCGCGGGCGGTGCGCACGACGGTGCAGGCGGCCTGGTCGTGGTGCACGGCACCGGGCTGCAGCCGCCGGGCCTCGACGTCGGAGACCGATCACATCGAGTCGTTCAACCACCGTGACCCGTCTGCTGGCGGGCTGACGCAGGTGGGGAACATGCAGCCGCTGTGCAAGACCCATCACGACCTCAAGACGCGCGGGCATCTGCGCGTGGTCAAGGGCGATGATGGTGTGCTGCGGTGGACGATGATGTTCGGGCTCACCGGTGAGGCGCGCAAGCCGCGCAATCCGGTCGAGCAGCGACAGGCGCGGATCATCGGTGAGGCACTGCCGGAGCCGATGCGCACCCTGCTGCACGATGACGCCACACCCGGTTCGCACTGGGCGACAAGCCCACCGGCCGAAGCCGAGCGGGCAGCCAACGCAGAGACTGCTACCGCGCCGGCAGAGCCTGATGCGGTGTATCTCGATACGGCCACTGAGCTGGCCCAGCATTACCTGGGCCTGGCACGGGCCGACGAGCTCAGCGATGCCGCCAGGCGCGAAGCACTGCGGGAGGAAACGCAGGAAGAAGGACCGCAGGAGGACGGATCCTCAGAGGAGGGAACCAGCGGAACGCCATCAGACGACGCTCCCCCGTTCTGACCAGCAGGCTCAGTCGGCTTAGCGCTGGCGCTTCTCTTCGGCTAGCCGTTCTTTTTCGGCTCGTCGCTGCTTCCGCCGCTCTTCCAACGCGGCGAGTGCCTCCGGGCTGCCCGGCAGCAGCGGGGGCGGCTGGTCGACAGGCGGTGTCAGCGGTGCGCCTGACCCTTCGACGATGACATAGGTCATCGTCACCCGGGCATCATGGGTGATCGACAGGTGGATGTTCTCCCCTCCGATCTTCCGGAAGTGCTCGAGCACCGGCCCGGAGAGCCGGAACGACGGCGCACCCGAAGGCGCGGAGACGACTTCGGCGTGCTGCCATTCGATGATGCCCGGATACTGCATCGCCTTGACGAGTGCTTCCTTCGCGGAGAACCGTGCGGCCAGCGACTCCGGTGTGCGCAGCTTGCCGTTGCGTTTGAGCTGCTCGGCGGGGGTCAGCAGCCGGTCGAGCAGCTCCGGCACCCGCTCGATGTGCTCAGCGAACCGCGGCACATCGGCGATGTCGAGGCCGATTCCGATGATCCCCATAGCTGCCTGCCTGTCTTACTCGACGGTGACGGACTTGGCGAGGTTGCGCGGCTGGTCGACGTCCAGGCCCTTCATCGTCGCCAGTTCCATGGCGAAGAACTGCAGCGGGATCGTCGTCAGCAGCGGTGCGAGCAGCGTCGGGGTCTGCGGGACGTAGAACACCTCGGAGGCGTACTCCTGCACAGCCTCGTCACCCTCCTCGGCAATGACGATCGTGTTCGCACCGCGAGCACGGACCTCCTGGATGTTGGAGATGACCTTCGCGTGCAGGGAGTCACGGCCTTCCTTGCTCGGCACGATGATGAACACGAGCTGCCCGTCCTCGATGAGGGCGATCGGCCCGTGCTTGAGCTCACCGGCAGCGAAGCCCTCAGCGTGGATGTAGGCGAGCTCCTTGAGCTTGAGCGCACCTTCGAGCGCGACCGGGTAGCCGACGTGGCGGCCGAGGAACAGCACCGACTGGGTGTCCTGCACACTGCGGGCAAGCTGCTCGACCTGCCCCTTGAGCTGAAGGACCTTCTCGATCTTCTCCGGGATCTGCTGCAGCTCATCGAGGATGACGCGCACCTCATCGGTGAATTTGTTCCCACGCAGCTGCGCCAGGTACAGGCCCAGCAGGTAGCAGGCGACGATCTGAGACAGGAACGCCTTCGTCGAGGCGACCGCCACCTCGGGACCGGCGTGCGTGTAGAGCGCCGCATCGGACTCGCGCGGGATCGTCGAGCCGTAGGTGTTGCAGATCGCGACGACCTTTGCACCCTGCTGGCGGGCGTGGCGCACCGCCATGATCGTGTCCATCGTCTCGCCGGACTGCGATACGGCGACAACAAGGGTCTTCTCGTTGACGACCGGGTCACGGTAGCGGAACTCGTGGGCGAGTTCGACCTCGACGGGGATGCGGCACCAGTGCTCGATCGTGTACTTGGCGACCTGGCCGGCGTAGGCGGCGGTGCCGCAGGCGATGACGATCATCTTGTCGATTGACTTGAGGATCGTCTCATCGACGTGGATCTCATCAAGGGTCAGCTTGCCGTCGGCATCCATCCGGCCGAGCAGCGTGTCGGCCACGGCCTGCGGCTGGTCGTGGATCTCCTTGTCCATGAAGGAGGCGAAGCCGCCCTTCTCGGCAGCGGCGGTGTCCCAGTCGACGTTGAAGCTCGTACCCTCGACCGGGGTGCCCTCAGCGTCGATGATGGCGACGGAGTCCGGGGTGATGGTGACGATCTCGTCCTGGCCGATCTCAACAGCCTTGCGGGTGTGGTCGATGAAGGCTGCGACGTCGGAGCCGAGGAAGTTCTCGCCCTCGCCGAGCCCGATGACCAGCGGCGAGTTGCGGCGGGCAGCCACGACAGTGCCCGGCTTATCGGCGTGCACGGCCAGCAGCGTGAACGCTCCTTCGAGCTCGCCGGCGGTCAGGCGCATCGCCTCGGTCAGGTCCTTGGTCGTGGCGTAGTTCTTCGCCAGCTGGTGGCCGGCGACCTCGGTGTCGGTCTCGGAGAGGAACTCGACGCCATCGGCCTGCAGTTCGGCCTTGAGGGAGGCGAAGTTCTCGATGATGCCGTTGTGGATGACCGCCAGCTGGCCGCCGTCGGCAAGGTGCGGGTGCGCGTTGTCGTCGGTCGGCCCGCCGTGTGTGGCCCACCGGGTGTGGCCGATGCCGGTCATCGCCGCCGGCAGCGGGTGGGCTTCGAGCTCCTCGGTCAACGCCGAGAGCTTGCCGGCCTTCTTCGCACTGGCGACCTGGCCCTCATCGGTGACGAGCGCGACGCCGGCTGAGTCGTAGCCGCGGTATTCGAGCCGCTTGAGGCCGCCGAGCACGACGTCAAGGGCGCTGTGGCCCGCTGCTTCGGGAGTTGACGATGAAACGTATCCAACAATTCCGCACATAGATTTCAGTCTAAACCCGCCAGCGCCCAGCACCTGCACCTTCGCGCCCACCCGGCGCGTGACGTCTGCGACTCTGCACCGGCTGGTCGATCCCGCTCCCGAGGCGGTGATTGCGCTCAGCTGAGCGCGTCGCTGACCTCGTTGGCTGCCCGCCGGCCGCTGCGGACTGCCCCGTCCATGTAGCCGTTCCATTCGGTTGCGGTTTCCGCTCCGGCCCAATGCACAGGGCCGACGGGCCGGCGCAGCTCCTCACCGACGTGCGTCCACAGCCCCGCTCCGAGCCGGCCGCCGTAGCAACCGCGCGTGAACGGCTCAGCACTCCAGTCACGCTGCAGCACTTCGAGCGGCTTGCGCGCATTTTCACCGAAGAAGTCGGCTAAGCACTCAAGCACTCGCGCGGTGCGCTCATCCTCCGGAACACCGGCGAAGGCCTTCGCGTGGTGACCCTCGACGAAGGCTACGAGGATCCCGGACTCCTCGCCGGGAATGCAGTTGTCGTAGACGAGCGCTACATCGTGATCAAGGCTGAGCACCGTGCCCCGCAGGCCTGCATCGCGCCAGAACGGCCTGGCATACCGGAGCTGGAACTTGATGACGTTTCCGCCGGGCATCTGGGAGGTGAGAACGTCGCGGTTCGGCGGCATCGGCGGGTCGTACCGCAGCCGACCTGCCAACGTCGGCGGCAAAGTCACGACAGCCCGGCGAGCACGCACATCATTCGTGGTGGTGTGCACTGTGACGCCGTCGTCGCCGTATGTCAGTCCTGTGACCTCGGTGCTGAGATGCACACGTTTCCCCAGCCGGCTCGCCAGACGCTCGGAGATCTGGTGAGTGCCGCCTGACACGCGCGCCTCCTGCGCCCCGCCGATCGTCGCCATCATGCGGTGCAGCCCACCGCCAGCGGCAAGGTAGAAGAGACAGTGCAACGCGGAATACTCCTCGGATTCGGCTGCGAAGATCGTTGCGAGAAGCACGTCGAGCACGTTTCGAACTTCAGGCGTTGGGACGTTCTCCGTCAGCCATTGCTGTGTTGTCATGCGATCCAGCTCCATCGCTCTGTTCGACAGCCATGGTCGCTCGATGTCGATACCAGCGCAGGTGCGGTCAATCATGTCCACGGTGGACTGGAACTCAGCGGCCAGTTCGTCGGTCAGTCCGATCGCGTCGTCGTCGCTGGAGTGGATCTGTCCACCGATCGCCAGGAGCGTCTTGCCTTCGTCGTAGACCGTGAACGTCTCCAAACCGAGGTCGTCGATCAGCTCCAGTACGGCGTCCTGAGTCGGCCCGACCCATTGCCCGCCGAGCTCGATCGAGAGCCCGCCTGAGAATGTTCCGTTCTCGTTTCGGCCGGCGACCCGGTCTCGGGCCTCGAGCACAATGACGTCGTATCCAGCCTCCACGAGCTGTGTCGCAGCGGTGAGGCCGGAAAGCCCAGCGCCAACGACCACCACGTCGTGGTCCGGCGCGACGTTCTGCGTCTTCATAATCTCTGTCTCCGATCTTCGAGATGCCCAATGCATATGCCCTGAGCGAAAGTCCTGGGGAGGTGTCTCAGCTGCACAGGTCTTCGGGAGAGAGACCCAGGCTCTCTCCAATTGCCTTTGCCAGTTGACGTCGCAGAGCCTCGCGGTCGCGGTACTGGACGAGACCATGCGCGTTGAGGCCATCCGCCACCGCAATGATGTGCCACGCGGTGGCGTCCGGATCTCTGCATTCAACGTCACCGGCATCGACGGCGGCTTCGATCAGCTGTTGGATGAATGCTTGCCACGCGTCCATATGCGCACGTACTTCTGCGGCGATGGGCAATACCCGTAGGCCGTAACTCCACGCGTCGAGCCAGAGTGCTGAGGCCCCTTCGCGGCCCGCTCTCGTGAGCAGCTCGGTCAGCAGTCGCAGCCGGTTGCGCGTGCTCGTCTCTGTCTCCACCACCTCGCGGAAATCTTCCAGCTCGGCAGTCAGCACGCGACCGACGGTTTCGGCTCGCAGAACGTCCATCGAATCCACGTAGTGGGCGATAAGCCCCGGCACCACACCCATCCGCTGCGCCAGCGAGCGCACCGTGACCGCAGCAAGACCGTCAGACACCGCAATGGCATCTGCAGCCTCGCGCATCTCGGCGCGACGCTGCTCAGCAGACTTGCGCACTCTCGGGCCCGCCATCTCTTGACACCGTCCTGTCCGTTGCCTAGGTTGTGACACACGCCATATTGGTCACCTGACCAATATGACTGCTCCCGCTTGACGCGTCAACCCGGCAACCACTGCTCACACCGACGTCGAAGCTGGTGCAACGCAGCACCGCACTCGAGAGGAACCCTCCGCATGACACCTGAGAGCACCACCATCCACAGTCCGACGCTGCGCCGCTCGCTCGGCATTCCGACTCTTGTCATGTTCGGCCTTTCGTACATGGTGCCGATGACTGTCTTCACCACATACGGCATCGTCAACGAGATCACTCAGGGTCATCTGTCACTGGCCTATGCGGTGACCTTGAGCGCCATGGTCTTCACCGCGGTCAGCTATGCCGTGCTCAGTCGCGAAGTGCCCGCCGCTGGCGCCGCCTATGACTATGCGCGCGCTGGTTTCGGCGGCCATATCGGCTTCATGACCGGCTGGGTCATCATGGTCGACTACATTCTCCTGCCGATGCTCAACTACCTGCTCATCGGCCTCTATCTCCACGAACAGTTCCCCGCCGCACCCGCCTGGATGTTCTCAATGGCTGCCCTCCTGCTCGTCCTCGTCCTCAACATCGTCGGCATCAACGCCGTCAAGCATGCCAATGTTGTGCTCGTGTCGCTGCAGGTGCTCTTCTTCATCATCTTCGCCGTCATGGCAGTGCGGTCCTTCGACGCGAACGTCAGCCTTCTCGATCCGTTCATCAGCGGGGATATCGACGCTTCTCTCATCATGGCGGGCGCGGCGATCCTGTGCCTGTCCTTCCTCGGGTTCGACGCAGTCTCGACGATGTCGGAGGAGGCCAAGGAGCCACGGCGAACAGTGCCCGTCGCCGTCATCCTCACGACTCTGGCAGGCGGAGGGATCTTCATCGCCATCTCCTGGCTGGCACACATGGCCCATCCGAACTTCATCAACGGAGAGGGCGCCGATACCGCAGCCCTCGACATGCTCATGCACATCGGCGGGAACCTGCTCGTCGCACTCTTCCTAGCCGCGTATGTCACTGGCGCCCTCGGCTCAGCCCTCGCCTCGCAGGCAAGCGTCTCACGGATCCTCTACAGCATGGGCCGCGACGGTGTGCTGCCACATCGCATCTTCGGTGTCCTGAGCGAGCGGTTCCGTACTCCAGTCGGAGCGATTCTCGTCGTCGCTGTCATTTCAGTCTCAGCAGTCTTCGCCAGCGTCGATTTCGTCGCCTCCATCGTGAGCTTCGGCGCGCTCACTGCCTTCACCGTCGTCAACCTGGCCGTCATCTCGATCTTCCTCGTGCAGAAACGTCACCGAGGAGCGCCGTCGATTCTTCTCTACGGTCTCGTGCCGGTCATCGGTTTCGGCCTGACGTTGTGGCTGTGGACGAGCCTTTCAGGTTCAACGCTGTTCTTCGGCTTGCTCTGGGTCGCACTCGGCGTCGGATACCTGGCCGTCCTCACCCGCGGGTTCCGCGAACCGCCCCCATCTCTCAACCTGCGGGAGTAACCGCTTCAGCCAGGCCGACGGTCCCCGTTGCCGAGTTAACCGGTGCCTGTGCTCGTATCGGCAGATCTGCCAGCCTCGCACCCGTCCACCCGAGGAACCGCGCCACAGCTTCTGGGCTGCTCGTGCAACAATGTCGGCATGACCCCAGGCACCCACGCCCCTGACGATGACGGCAGCACCCGGATCGACAGCTTCCCGGCCGCAGGCAGCCCTGCCGGATCGTCCCTCGACGCCGAACGCGAACTCGCCGGCCTGACGCCGGCGCGCGCCGGTGAGGCTGAGAGCGTCGCCACCCCGTACTGGGAATTCGACCGCGCCTCCTGGTCGTTGCTGGCCGAGAACTCCGAACTGCCGCTGTCTGCCGCCGATGTCAACCGGCTGCGCGGCCTCGGCGACACCATCGACCTCGCCGAGGTCGAGACGATCTACCTGCCGCTCTCACGCCTGCTCAACCTCTATGTCGCCGCCCGCGGCCAGAAGCACCAGCTCACCCGCGAGTTCCTCGCCCCGCTGCGCAACACCGGCAAGGATCCCGCGCCCAAACGCACCCCATTCGTGATCGGCGTCGCCGGCTCGGTCGCCGTCGGCAAGTCGACGACTGCGCGCGTGCTGCGTGAGCTTCTCGCCCGCTGGCCCTCGACCCCGCGCGTCGAGCTCATCACCACCGACGGATTCCTCTTCCCCAACGCCGAACTCGAACGCCGCGGACTCTCCGGCCGCAAAGGCTTCCCCGAGTCCTACGACCGGCGCGCCCTGCTGCGGTTCCTCTCAGCGGTCAAGTCCGGGGTTCCCGAGGTGCGGGCCCCGATCTACTCGCACCACACCTACGACATCGTCCCCGGCGCGCAGGTCACCGTCCGCTCCCCCGATGTGCTCATCGTCGAGGGCCTCAACGTCCTGCAGCCCCCGCGCCCACGCTTCGACGGCCGGGTCGGCATGTCCGTCAGCGACTACTTCGACTTCTCAGTCTTCGTCGACGCCAACACCGCAGATGTGCGCGACTGGTACATCCGCCGGTTCATGAAGCTCAAAGCCGGCGCCTTCCGCGACCCCGACTCCTACTTCCACCGCTACTCCACGCTCGGTGACGAGGAGGCTCGCTCGCTGGCCGGCGAGATCTGGGATTCGATCAACGCCCCGAACCTCGCCGAGAACGTGCTGCCCTCGCGTGGCCGAGCCGACCTCGTCATGCGCAAGGCCCGCGACCACTCGATCCGCCGCATCCGGATGCGCAAGCTCTGAGCTGAGCAGCCCCGCCGGGAACACGTGAGCGCCTCCCCGCAGTTGTACCCACTGGGCGTGCCGCCCCGGCACCCCGCCGACACCAGCGCACACCCCCGCCCGGCCCGCACCCTTGAGGAGACTCCATGACGACACCCTCGCCCCTGGCGCTCATGCACCGCACCATGGCGTCGCAGCGCCTGCACGGCCAGGGCTCACGCTCTGGCGGGCTCTCCGCCGACATCCTCAAGCGGATCTGGCGCTTCGCGGCCGGCCACCGCCACCTGCTCATCGGCTTCATCGTCCTGTCCGTCGTCATCTCCGCCATCGGCGTCATCACCCCGGTGCTCGCCGGCCGCGTCGTCAACGCCATCACCGAGACTCAGGACATCTCCGCGATCATCACGATCGCCCTCATCATGGCCGGCCTGGCACTCGCTGACGCGGCACTCGGCCTGGCCAGCCGCTACCTGTCCGCCCGTGCCGGCGAAGGGCTCATCTACGACCTGCGCACCGCCGTGTTCGACCACGTGCAGACGATGCCGATCGCCTTCTTCAACCGCACCCGCACCGGCGCGCTCGTCTCCCGCCTCAACACCGACGTCATCGGCGCCCAGCGCGCCTTCTCCAACACGCTCTCGGGCATCGTGTCGAACTTCGTCTCCGTGCTGCTGACCGTCGCCGTCATGGTGACCGTCTCCTGGCAGGTTACGCTGCTCTCGATCCTGCTGCTGCCGATCTTCTTCATCCCCGCCCGCATGTTCGCCGGCCGGCTCGCCGCCCTCCAGCACGAGGCCGCCGACTACAACGCCGCGATGTCCACCCGCATGACCGAGCGCTTCGCCGCCGGCGGCGCCACCCTCGTCAAGCTCTTCGGCAGCCCGGCCCGCGAATCCGAACAGTTCGCCGCCCGCGCAGCGCGGGTGCGCGACATCGGCGTCAAGACCGCGATGCTGCAGACGAGCTTCGTCACCGCCCTCACCCTCGTCTCCGCTCTCGCACTCGCCCTCGTCTACGGCCTCGGCGGCGTCCAGGCCGTGCTCGGCACCCTCAACGCCGGCGCCGTCGTGACCCTCGCGATGCTGCTCACCCGCCTCTACGGCCCGCTCACCATGCTCGCCAACGCCCGCATGGACATCATGAGCGCTGTCGTCAGCTTCGAACGCGTCTTCGAAGTCCTCGACCTCAAGCCGATGATCGCCGAGACCGCGCACCCCCGTGCCCTGCCTGCCGGGCCCCTGCAGGTGGAGTTCGAGAACGTCTCGTTCACGTATCCGTCCGCCGCCGAGGTGTCCCTTGCCAGCCTCGAAGAGGTCGCGATCCTCGACGAGCGCACCGACCACGAGGTGCTGCATGACCTCAGCTTCGAGATCTCACCCGGGCAGACGGTCGCCCTGGTCGGCAGCTCAGGTGCCGGGAAGTCGACGATCGCCTCGCTCGTCCCGCGCCTGTACGACGCCAGCGCCGGCAGCGTGCGCATCGGCGGCGTCGACGTCCGCGATCTCAGCTTCGACGACCTCAAATCCGCCGTCGGCATGGTCACCCAGGACGGGCACCTGTTCCACGAGTCGATCCGCGACAACCTCCTCATCGTCAAACCAGACGCAACTGAGGAGGAGCTGCGCTCAGCGATCTCCCGGGCCCGGCTCGATGCGGTGCTCGCCGAACTGCCCGACGGCCTCGATACGATCATCGGCGAGCGCGGCTACCGGCTCTCCGGCGGCGAGCGCCAGCGGCTGACGATCGCCCGCCTGCTGCTGGCAGCCCCGCCGGTCGTGCTGCTCGACGAGGCCACCTCCGCGCTCGACTCGACCTCAGAGGCCCACGTGCAGCATGCGCTGTCGGAGGCGATGAGCGGACGCACTGCGCTCGTCATCGCCCACCGGCTGTCCACCGTGCGCGGAGCCGATGCGATCCTCGTCATCGAAGACGGCCGGATCGTCGAACGCGGCACGCACAGCCAGCTGCTGGCCGCCGGCGGCCGCTACGCGGAGCTGTACCGCACGCAGTTCGCCGACCAGGAATGAGACATGAGCGCCGAGACCGCCAGCCCGGGCAGCTCCATCGCCGCGCACCCTGACACCGCAGCATCGCAGGCGACCTTCGCGGCGCTGGCCGAGGCGAAGGGCGTCGAGTTTCCGCTGCACACTGAGCGGCTGAGCCTGAGCCTGCCGGCACCATCTGACTCTGCCGGCCTGTGGTCCTACTGGCAGCTGCCGGAAACACATTCGCCGTACGCCGCAGAGACGATGAGAGCAGCGACCCTGAGACAGTCCCGATCCCCGGTGAGGTGCTGGTGAAGCTGCAGGACGCCTCTCCCGAGCTCGCCCACCTAGCCCGCGGCACCCAGGCTGAGACCGGGTGCGTCGTGCACCCCGATGCCACCGGGCACGGCTTCGCCCGCGAAGCGGTCGCTGCTGTCCTCGATCTCGTCGTCGACCTCGGCGTCCGCCGCATCAAGGCGTTCTGCATAGCCGGCAGCACCGCCTCCTGGCGGCTGCTCGGCCGGCTGGGCCTGCGCCGCGAAGGCACCTGCATCGGTGAGGCCCGCCACCGCGACCGCGGCTGGGTCGACGCCTGCTCGTATGCGGTCCTCGCCTCGGAGTGGGTGCAGCAGCGCCGCAGCTGATCAGCACACGTCGATCAGCGCACGTCGCGCTGACGCGGCCCCAAGGGCAGCCGGGCGATGATCGCAAACAGGATGCCTGCCGGGATGCAGATGAGCAGCAGCGACATGAACACGTACAGCGCAGACGGCATCCACACGACGCTGACCATGTAGACGATGACAGGGAAGGCCAGCGCGAGAAACACCGCGGTGATGAGCGTGCCCTTGAGCCCGGCGGCCGGCTTCTTCCAGCGCACGGCGCCGATCGCGAAGTTCGCCAGCGCCGCAACCATGCCCAGCAGCAGGAACGAGCTCATCAGCTCGCCGAAGATCCACGCGAGTCCACCGACAGGTCGGCTCGTCTTCACCGCAGCCGAGGCGCCGGTCACCATCAGCGTGACGAGCGCTGTCGAGCCGGCGGCGACGACGCCGGCACGCACCGGCCGGCTCTCGACGGTGAGGAGGGGCAGACGGCGGGAGGTGCTGGGAACGCGGGAGTGAGAACTTCGTTCGGGCTGGTCTGCAGAGCCGGATTCAGGAGGGGTGGGTGCCATATCTCTACGGTATAACGTGCGAGCAGCCAAAAGACCCGCGTGCGACATGGCGGCTGAACTGGAACGAGCGATCACCACATTCCGGCACTGCCATCGCACCTGTAACGATCACGTCTCATCCCCCACCGTTCGCTCAGCTTCCATGCAGATGCATCACATCTGGGCCCATAATGGAAGGCACGCACAGCAGCATCGACGGCGATGAAGAGATGACGACTATGACGAGATCCCCAGCACGTGCACCGCGCCTGCGCCGCCTGGCTCAGGCGACGACCGCCTCTGCGGCGGTCGCGATCCTCGCTGTCATCAGCGGCTGCTCGCGTCAGAGCGTCGACCTCGGCACCGCTGACTCCGACGACGTCGTCGTCGCCTCGATCTCCGGTGAGCCCGACCAGCTCGACCCGCACTCCACGACCTCCTACTTCGCCTTCGAGGTCCTCGAGAACGTCTACGACACCCTCGTCGAACCCGATCAGGAGTTCAACATGCAGCCGGCACTCGCCGAGTCCTGGGAGGTCAGCGACGACGAGCTGACGTGGACGTTCCACCTGCGCGAGGGCGTCACCTTCCACGACGGCTCCGACTTCACCGCCGACGACGTCGTCTACTCATACCGGCGCATCATCGACGGCGAGCTCGCCAACGCCTGGAAGCTCACGATGCTCAAAGACGTGCGCGCCGTCGACGACCACACCGTCGAGATCGAAGTCGACGCCCCCAGCCCCACCCTGCTCTCAGCGCTCGGCGGGTTCAAGGGCGTGGCGATCGTCGAGGAGGACAACGCCGAATCCGGTGACATCACCACCGAACCGGTCGGCACCGGCCCGTTCGCCGTCGACTCCGCCCGGCCCGGCGACTCCGTGACGCTCAAGGCCAACGAGGACTACTGGGGCGGGGCACCCGAGGTTGCCGGCGTGCAGTTCCGCTACATCACCGAGCACAACACGGCTGTCGCCGCCCTGCGCTCCGGGGAGATCGATTGGACCGACTCGATCCCACCGCAGCAGTTCGGCACGCTGGACAAGGACCAGTCGCTGCACATCGAGTCGGTCATCTCCAACGACTACTGGTACGTGGCGATGAACCAGGCGAAGGAGCCCTACGACAACCCGCAGGTCCGCCAGGCCATCGCCTACGCCGTCGACCGCGACTCGATCGCCCAGGCCACCGGTTTCGGCACCTCGGAGGTCAACCAGACCGCGATCCCCGGATCGAGCCCATGGGCGTATGACTACGCGCCCTTCGAACGCGACACCGACAAGGCCCAGCAGCTGCTCGACGAGGCCGGTGTCGAAGATCTGTCGATGGAGCTGATGGTCACCAACGAGTACCCCGAGACCGTCACCGCCGCCCAGGTCATCGCCGACAACCTCTCCGACGTCGGCATCACGGTCTCGATCACGACCCTTGACTTCGGCTCCTGGCTCGACCGGCAGGGCCAAGGGGACTTCGATGCGCTCCTGCTCGGCTGGCTGGGCAACATCGACCCCGATGACTACTACTACGCCCAGCACCACTCCGAGGGCCCGTCGAACTCGCAGGGCTACTCGAACCCCGAAGTCGACAAGCTCCTCGACGCCGGCCGCGTCGAAATGGACGAAGGCAAGCGGCACGAACTCTACGAGCAGGCCGCCAAGCACATCGTCGACGACGTCTCCTACCTGTACCTGTACAACCCGGCGGTCATCCAGGCCCACACCTCGCGCCTGGAGGGCTACACGATCCGCTCGGATCGGGCCGTCCGGTTCCGCGATGCGAAGCTGACAGAGGACTGATGGGCATGAGCGATCCGAACAGCCACGGCAGCAGCACCGCTCCCGAGGCGCCGGACCGATCTGCAGACACCCCGCGTTCTGCAGATAACCAGTCGAGCCAGGCCGAGCAGACACAGCAGGCGGGCTTCTTCACCCGGCATCCGCTGCTGACGTTCATCCTGCGGCGCATCCTGCTGACCTTCGTCACCCTGCTCGGCGTCATCGTCGTCGTGTTCTTCCTCATCCAGCTCGTCCCCGGCGACCCGGTGCGCATCGCCTTAGGCACCCGCTACACGGATGAGGCCTACCAGGCCCTGCAGCAGGCATCGGGACTCGACAAACCGCTCATCGTCCAGTTCTTCTCCTACATCGGCAGTGCGCTGATCGGCGATCTGGGGGTCAGCTTCCGCAACGGCGAGCCGGTCATGATGCTGCTGCTCGAACGCCTCCCGGCCACGATCTCCCTGGCCCTGTGCGCCATCGCCGTTGCCCTGCTCATCGCGATCCCGCTGGGCACGATCGCCGGTCTGCGCGAAGGCGGCGCCGTCGACTCGATCGTCCGCGTCATCAGCCAGTTCGGCGTGTCCATCCCGGACTTCTGGATGGGCATGATGCTCATCAGCGTCTTCGCACTCGGCTTCGGCTGGCCCTCCTCCGGGTACACGCCGCTGACCGAGGACCCAATCGGCTGGGCCCAGCACATGGTGCTGCCGGCCATCACCGCAGGTGTTGTCTCGGCGGCGATCCTCACCCGGTTCATCCGCACCGCCGTCATCGACGTCTCGCATGCGACCTTCGTGCGCACCGCCACGTCGAAGGGCCTGAAGTACTGGACGGTGCTGACCAAGCACATCGGCCGCAACGCCCTCATCCCGGTGCTGACGATCTCCGGCATCCAGCTGGCCACCCTCCTCGGCGGCGTCATCGTCGTCGAGGTCGTCTTCGCCTACCCGGGCCTCGGCCGGCTCATCTACGACGCCGTCGCCGCCCGCGACTACCCGCTGCTGCAGGGCGCGATCCTGCTCATCGCGTTCATCTTCCTCACCATCAACCTGCTCGTCGACGTGCTCTACGCCATCATCGACCCGAGGATCCGGATCTCATGAGTGCAGAATTGCCGACCCGGCAGAACTCAGACACCAACGCCACGAAGAACACCCGCGCTTCGACGCTGTCGCTGCTCATGACGAACCCGACGGCCGTCTTCGGACTCATCGTGCTCGCCGTCATCGTCGTCCTCGCGCTCTTCGGGCAGTGGATCGCCCCGTACGGTGCCAACGACATCGACGTCCCGCGCGCCCTGCAGGCACCGAGTGGCGCCCACTGGTTCGGCACCGACGAACTCGGCCGCGACGTCCTCTCCCGCGTCGTCATCGCCGCAGCCACCTCGCTGAAGGTCGCACTCATCTCCGTCGGCATCGCGCTTGTCGTCGGTGTCGGCGTCGGTGTGCTGTCGGGTTACCTCGGCGGGGTCATCGACTCGATCCTCATGCGCATCGTCGACGTCGCCTTCTCCTTCCCAGTTCTGCTGCTGGCCCTGGCGATCGTCGCGATCCTCGGCCAGGGCATCGGCTCGGCCATGATCGCCATCGGCATCGTCTACATCCCGATCTTCGCCCGCGTCGCGCGCGCCTCGACCCTGTCCGTCCGCCAGGAGCCCTACGTCCAGGCCGCCCGCACCATGGGCGTGTCATCCGGTCGGATCGTGTTCAGCCATGTGCTGCCGAACATCTCCGGGCCCGTCATCGTGCAGACCTCGCTGTCACTGGCATTCGCGATCCTGACCGAAGCCGCCCTGTCGTTCCTCGGCCTCGGCGTCCAGCCGCCGGAACCCTCGTGGGGCAAGATGCTCTTCGATGCGCAGGGCTTCATGGCCGACGCCTGGTGGATGGCGGTCTTCCCCGGTCTGGCGATCTTCGTCGTCGTACTCGCCTTCAACCTGCTCGGCGACGGCCTGCGCGACGTCCTCGACCCCCGCCAGCGCACCATCATGCAGAACCGGAGGAAGAAGTGAGCCACAACCCTGATCAGGCTCCCGCTCCCGAGGCGGTGGGCACCAACCGTCGCTCCGCGCCCGAGGCGCCGGTCCTGGAGGTCTCGGACCTCACCGTCGGCGTCGGCCGCAACGACATCGTCCACGGCGTCGACTTCGCCGTGGCCAAAGGCCAGACACTCGGCATCGTCGGTGAGTCCGGTTCCGGCAAGTCCCTGTCGGTGCTCTCGGCCACCGGCCTGTTCGAAGCCCCCGGTGGTTACGTGCACGGCTCCTCGACCCTTGACGGCGAGCAGATCGTCGGGGCACCGGCCGGGCTGCTGCGCAGCATCCACGGCCGCCGCATCGGCTTCGTCTTCCAGGACCCGTCGACGAGCCTCAACCCGCTCATGACCTTGGAGGCGCAGCTGGCCGAGGGCCCGATGAAGCACCTCGGGATCTCAGCCTCCGAGGCCCGCGAGCGGTCGCTGAAGCTGCTGACCGAACTCGGGCTGCCCGACCCGGAGCTGCGGCTGGGCTACTATCCGCATCAGCTCTCCGGCGGGCAGAAGCAGCGCGTCATGATCGCCGTGGCTCTCGCGTGTGAGCCTGAGGTGCTCATCGCCGATGAGCCGACCACCGCTCTCGACGTCACCACCCAGGCCGGCATCATCGACCTCGTCGCCGGCCTGCAGCGGTCCCGGGACATGGCCGTCATCTGGATCAGCCACGACCTCGGGGTCATCGGCCAGATCGCTGATGACGTCGTCGTCATGCGCGCAGGCGAGATCGTCGAACGCGGCAGTATCGCTGACATCTTCGAGCGCCCGCAGCACGAGTACACGAAGACGCTGCTGGCCGCCCGCCCGCTGCTGCGCACCCAGCAGGACGCCGGCACTGAGGACACGCACGCCGACCGGGAGGAGCAGGGCGACCCGCTGCTGCGCATTCAGGACCTGACGGTCGACTTCGAGGTCTCCTCCCCCACCGGCAAGCGCACGATCACCGCCGTCAAGGATGTCAGCCTCGATGTCTACCGCGGCCGCACGCTCGGCATCGTCGGCGAGTCCGGTTCGGGCAAGTCGACGATCGCCAATGTGCTCACCGGTGTCGTCGAACCGGCCTCCGGTGGCGCACGCATGAGCGGGGATCCGGTGCTCGGGCTGTCGGGTGCCGATCTCAAGACGATGCGCCGGCGCATTGCGATGGTCTTCCAGGATCCGTTCGCCGCCCTCGATCCGCGCATGACTGTGCAGCGTTCGATCGCCGAACCGCTCATGGCGCACAGTCTGGTGCCTCGGCGGCAGCGCCGGCAGCGCTGCGCCGAGCTGCTCGACCAAGTCGGTCTGGATGCGTCGTTCATCGAACGCTATCCGCATGAGCTCTCCGGCGGGCAGCGGCAGCGCGTGTGCATCGCCCGCGCACTGGCCGTAGACCCCGAGCTGCTCATCCTCGATGAGTCGACCGCCTCACTCGACGTCTCGATCCAGGCGCAGGTCCTCGACCTGCTCGCTGAGCTGCAGGACGAGCACGGCTTCGGTTATATCTTCATCGGCCACGACCTGGCTGTCGTCGAGCAGGTCAGCGACACCGTCGCCGTGATGAAGGACGGTGAGGTCGTCGAATACGGCACCGCCGAACAGATTCTGCGCGAACCCCAGACCGACTACACCCGTCAGCTCATCGACGCTGTCCCACCGGCCGAGCCGGTGCGCGCCTGAGGCTGCTCCAGCATGAGTGTCGCGCCTGCGCCGGCTTCTGATGTTCAGCCGTCGGGCAGGCTGAGCTGCTCCAGCTCCTCGATGACGCCGGTGAGCTGGATCGTCAGTTCGAGTGCCTGAATACCGTCGACGCCGCAGACCTCCTTGCCGAAGTCCTCGCCCAGGCCGGCTGTCTCGAAGCGGCAGATCCACTCGGTCTCCGGTGCATCGCGTACCGGAGGCGGCAGGCTGATGGGATCTGCACACGCTGCCTGCGCCACGTCGGTGCGGGTGAGGGCGCGGTCGTGCGGTGCAGGGTCATGCGGTCGTACGGGGTGATGCGCTCATGTGGGTCTCATGCGGGGAGGTATGTGGGGAGTCCTCTCGCGGCTTGCTGCGCTCGGGGAATCGACGGCTGTGGCCCTGAACAGTACGTGCTCAGGGCCACCGGTCGATAGGACTCACGTGCTGGAGCCGGTCAGCTCCGCCTGCCGATCACAGGGTGAGTTCGCGCTTGACGACTTCTGCCAGGCGTTCGGCCTGCTGCTGGGCGAAGTCATGCGTCTCCGCTTCGACCATGACGCGGATGACCGGTTCGGTACCCGAAGCGCGCAGCAGCACGCGGCCGGTCTTGCCGAGCTCGGCCTCCACCGCTTGGACCTCGGAGGCAACAGCTGGGTCGCCGGCGCGGGTCTTGTCCACGCCCCTGACATTGATGAGCACCTGCGGCAGCCGCGGGATCTCAGCAGCCAGGTCGGCCAGGGAGCGCTTCGTCTGCGCCATCCGGGCCAGCAGGTGCAGGGCGGTCTGCACGCCGTCACCGGTGGTGCCGTAGTCGAGCATGAGCACGTGACCCGACTGCTCACCACCGAGCGCGTAGCCTTCGGCGAGCATGCGCTCGAGCACGTAGCGGTCACCGACCTTCGTCTGCACCGTCTTGATGCCGGCCTGCTCCATCGCCAGATGCAGGCCGAGGTTTGACATCACGGTGGTGACAAGCGTGTCGTGGGCGAGCTTGCCTGAGTCCTTAAGGCTCAGCGCCAAGATGCCCATGATCTGGTCGCCGTCGACCTCGCGGCCGAGTGCGTCGACGGCCAGGCAGCGGTCGGCGTCTCCGTCGAAGGCGACACCGGCATCGGCGGAGTGCTCCTTGACCGCAGCAACGAGCGAATCGATGTGGGTGGAGCCCACGCCGTCGTTGATGTTGTAGCCGTCCGGGTCAGCGGCAGTGACGATGACGCGGGCGCCGGCTTGGCGCAGCGCGGCAGGTCCGACGACCGAGGCGGCGCCGTGGGCGCAGTCGACGACGACGGTGAGTCCGGCCAGTGGGGCGCCGATGATCTCCAGGGCACCGGTGACTGGTGCGACCGGCGCATCCGGGTCGGAACCGGCAGGCTGCTGGCCCTTGAACACGCCCATGACAAGCGATTCGACGTATTCGTCGGCAGCAGACGGGAAGTTGCGGATCCGGCCGACGGCGTCACCGGTCGGGCGATCCCAGTCGGTGCCGATGAGACCCTCGATCTCGTCTTCGAGAGCGTCGGGCAGCTTCGTGCCGCCGCGGGCGAAGAATTTGATGCCGTTATCGGGCATCGGATTGTGGGAGGCGGAGAGCACGACGCCGAAGTCGGCGCCGGTGTTCTTCACCACGTGGGCGACACCGGGGGTCGGCAGTTCCCCGACGAGCAGCACGTCGACGCCGGCGGCGGCGATGCCGGAGGCGACGGCATGGGTGAGGAACTCACCGGAGGCGCGGGTGTCGCGGCCGATGACGGCGAAGGGGCGCTGGCCGTTGGCGGCGACGCCGGCACCGGAGGGTCCGGCGACGGCGACATGCTGGCCGTTGCTGCCGCGGCGGGCGAGCACACGGGCGCCGGCTTCGGCGATCTGCAGGGCAAGGGTGGCGGTGATGTCGGCGTTGGCGAGTCCGCGCACGCCGTCAGTGCCGAAGAGTCGTGACATGGTCGTCCTTGTGGGTGATGTGACAGGTCAGAGGGCCCAGCTGGCCTGGCTGCAGACACTCGAACCCCCGCACCGCGCATGGCGGGTGCGAGGGTCCGAGGTTCAGCATAGAGCCGGCACAGCGGCTGAGCGCATCAGCGCTTCGAGAACTGCGGTGCCTTGCGGGCCTTCTTGAGTCCGGCCTTCTTGCGCTCCGGGACGCGGGCGTCACGGGTGAGGAAGCCGGCCTTCTTCAGTTCGGCGCGGTTGGACTCGCGGTCGATCTGGTTGAGCGAGCGGGCGACGCCCAGGCGCACGGCACCGGCCTGGCCGGAGGGTCCGCCGCCGGAGATCCGCACGAAGACGTCGAAACGGCCTTCGAGGTCGAGCAGGCGCAGCGGCTCGTTAACGAGCTGCTGGTGCAGCTTGTTCGGGAAGTAGGTCTCCAGGTCGCGGCCGTTGATCGTCCACTGGCCGGAGCCGGGGACGAGGCGGACGCGGGCGATGGCCTGCTTGCGACGGCCGACGCCGGAGCCCGGGGCGGTCAGCGACTGCCCGCGGCCACCGGCCACGGACTCGCCCAGACCAGCCGAAGCCGGGGTCTCAGTGGAGTATTCGGTCAGTTCGACGTCGTCAACGTCAGGGGTGTTGGTGGTATCAGCCACGGTTCTCCTCTTAAAGTCTTGGATGCCTGGTGCTTACTGCGCAACCTGGCTGATCTCGAACTGCTGCGGGTTCTGGGCGGCGTGCGGGTGCTCGCCACCGGCGTAGACCTTCAGCTTCTTGATCTGGGCGCGACCGAGGCGGTTCTTCGGCAGCATGCCGGCAACCGCCTTCTCGACGGCGCGCTGCGGATCCTTGGCCAGCAGCTCGGAGTAGGACGTGCTCTTGAGGCCGCCCGGGTAGCCGGAGTGGCGGTAAGCGCGCTTCTGCTCCAGCTTGGCGCCGGTGAGCGCGACCTTGTCGGCGTTGATGATGATCACGAAATCACCCGAGTCGACATTCGGTGCAAAGGTCACCTTGTGCTTGCCGCGGAGCAGGCGGGCAGCCTGCGAGGCAAGACGGCCGAGGACGACATCAGTGGCGTCGATGACGTGCCACTGGCGCTGAACATCGCCGGGCTTGGGGGTGTACGTACGCAAAAGTAGCCTTCTTCTTCGTCTATTGAGTGAACAGCTCGATGGCCGCCATTTCCACAGGTCGTGATCCAGGAAACGGCGTCCGGCTTGTCTGGCGCGCATACGTTCCCACACAGCTGACCCTCATCCCAGTGCCTGCAACGCGAATGAGGCTTCATGAGGAGCGTGTATAGACGTATACAACAACAGGCTAATCTACCGGAATCGCCTCCCCGGGCGCAAACCGGGCCTGCGCCAGCTGACAGCAGGCCTCTCAGCAGGCGCCATGCTCCAGCCGATAAGCTGGGCGAGTGTCAGCCGCCTCAACTCCCGCCCGCGCGCGAGGTGCCGCTCCGGTGAGCATCCTCACGCGCTTACTCGTGTGCCTGGGTGCCATCGCAGCCCTCGTACTGCCCACCACGGCACCTGCCGCAGCCGGCGAGCCGGCCGACGCCTCGGGAGCGGAGCACCCGGTCGTCTTCATCGGGGCCTCGGGTCTGTCGCTGTCCGACATCAGCCCGGAGAGCACCCCACATCTGTGGAAGTTCGCTGAGCGCGCCGACATGGCCAATGTCACCGTCCGCTCCGTAGTCTCGGTCACCTGCCCGGCTGCCGGCTGGCTGGCCGTCGGGTCTGGGGCGCGCATGCACGCGGTCAACATCTCCCCTCATGTCACCGGTGAGCAGGCCGCTGCCGAGGCCGACGGCACGCTGAACAGCGAGGACGAGGAGCGGGCCGCAGAGGAGCGCCGCTCGGCGTGCCCGGACCTGCGCGCTCCAGAGGGCACCGGTGAGGACGTCACGGTGGAGAACTTCGACCGAGTCGTGGCAGCCAATGCGCAGAACTCCTACAGCTCAGGGATCGGCCAGCTGGCTAACACCGCCCGGGAATCTCGGGTGTGCGTCGAGGCGATCGGCCCGGGGGCTGCGTGGGCGGCAGCCGATGAGACCGGCCGCATCGACACGTGGGAGCCGGCCGGCACGAAACCGGGCAGCTCGGCTCGCGCCCAGCAGGCCGACACCGCCGGGACCGGTCTGTGCCCGCTGACCCTCATCGACGCCGGCACGATCGGTTCGGAGCGCTGGACGGCCGACGCCCCGGCCGGGGAGCACGATGAGCAGCTCGCCGCGATCGACGAGCACATCGGCGAATACCTCGCAGGCCTCGATCTGAAGACGACGACCGTGCACATCGCCGGGGTCGGCGACCTCGGCAACCCCTCCCGGCTGCGCGCCCTGCTGCGCTCCACCCCTGAGGTCAACACCGGTGATGCGTCCCCGGGGATCTTGGAGAGCTCCTCGACGCGCAAGCCGGTGCTGCAGCTGACCGACCTCACCGGATTGCTTCTCGCCGCCGCCCCGGGCATCGACGGCGAGCTGGCCCCGCCTTCTGCCCAGCTCACCCGCATCGACGCCGGTGCACCGGCAGCTGAGCGCATCGACTCACTTACCGGCGATGCGACCGCGGCAGCGACCGTGCATCGCAGCGCCCAGACCTTCTCAATCGTGGTGACGACCGCCTTCTACGTCCTCACTGTCGCTGTGGGCCTGCTGCTGCTGGTTCCGCTGCAGCGCTGGTGGGCGCGCCGGGCGGGAATCGCCCAGCCGGTGCTCGCCGGGCGCATCCGCACCGGCCTCGGCTGGGCCGGCCTCATCCTCGGCACCGTGCCGATGGGATCGTTCATCGCAGCCCTCTTGCCGTGGGAGCGGATGGCCGACCCGGTCCTCGGCCTCGGCCTGGCGATCGCCGCCGGTTCTGCGCTGCTGCTGGCCGCCGGCTTCGCAGGTCCCTGGCGGCGCACCTTCGCCGGACGCGTCGCCGCGATCTGCACGGTCACCGCGGTGCTGCTCGGCGTCGATGTCGCACTGTTCGGTTCGCAGCTGCAGTACAACTCGCTCATGGGCTACAACGCGATCGTCGCCGGACGGTTCTACGGCCTCGGCAACCAGGGCGCAGCCCTGTTCATCGTCGCCCTGTTCCTGGCTCTGGCCTTCGGTGCCCGGGCACTGGCGGCACGCACTGACCGGCGCGGGCCGCTGCTCCTGTTCCTGGCAGGTCTCGGCGCGATCGCCGTCGGCACGCTCGGCAACCCGGTGTGGGGTGCGAAGTTCGGCGGCACCGTCGCCACCCTGTCCGGGCTCATGGTGCTCATCGCGCTCAGCCTCCGCGCCCGCCTGTCGCTTATGCGGCTGGCTGGGATCGGGGCTGTCTCGCTCGGCGCGATCCTCGGTGTCGCCGCCCTCGACTATCTGCGCGCACCGGCAGCCCGCTCGCACTTCGGCAACTTCTTCGCCCAGCTGCTCAGCGGTGGGGCCTTCGAAGTCATCTCCCGCAAACTGAGCGCGAACCTCAACATCATCGTCGTCAACCCCGGCATGGCGATCATCGTGCCGCTGGCCGCGCTTGTCATCCTCATCTTCCTCGCCTACCTGCGCCGGTTCGCCGCTACCGCGCCGCTGACCCGCCGCTTCGACGGCGTGCTGCCCGAGGCCTTAGACGATCGCTGCGTCCACGCCGGGTTCCTCGCCGTGTGCACCGGCCTGCTCGTCGGCCTCGTCATCACCGACTCCGGCGTCGCCGTCCCCGGCACCGGGGCGATGATGTTCGTCCCGTTCCTCCTCGCCCTCAGCGCCGATGTCCCCGTCGGCCGCACGCCGTCAACGGCGGCGACCATGTCCGAGGCGGCTGCTGGACCGCAGAAGACGACCGGGACCAGCGTGGCTGGGGAGGGCCGATGACCCGTCTGCGCCCAGCCCTTCTGGCGGTGTTCACCGCCGTGCTCATCGCAGCCCTCGGGCTCGCCAGCCCGCTTGCGGCCGCCGCACAGGCACCGGGCGCCGGGCCACCGGACGCTCAGGAGCTGAGAGCTCAGGCACCGGGTGCTTTGGAGCAGCCGGCCCCGGCTGCCGGTGAGCCGCAGTCCCAGCCGGTCATCTTCGTCGGCGTCTCCGGCCTCGAGCATGAGGACCTCGATCGGTGGCGGACCCCGCACCTGTGGTCACTGGTGGAGAACGGATCGATCGGCACGATGACCCCGCGGTCGGTGCGCTCGACGAGCTGCCCGGCCGACGGCTGGCTGGCGGTCAGCTCCGGGCGGCGTGCTGCCGATGAATCTGCCGCCCAGTGCCGGGCGCTGCAGCCGCCGCTGTCAGGCTGGACCGCTGACTGGGACGTCTACCAGGAGAAGGTCGCCCACGACCGCTATGACGCCGACCTCGGTGCGCTGGCCGCAGCCGTCCCCGATCTCCATGCGATCGGACCCGGAGCGGCGATCGCCGCAGCCGAATCCGATGGCCGGGTGCGCTCCTACGAGAGCCTCGACGCCGACCTCGGCGACCAGGTGCGCACCGCAGCCGAGCACCATCCGCTCGTGCTCATCGACCTGGGCAATGTGCGCACCCCCGGCTACTCGATCACCGAACTCGACGACCACCTCGGCGACATCCTCGCAGCCTACGACGAACACGCCGCAGGCGGTGCAGACGGCGCGCAGCCGCTGCTGATGGTCGCCTCGATCGCCGACGGCTGGACTGAGTCCTCCAGCATGCAGTTCGCTGCGATCCAGCGGCCCGGTGAGCAGCCGGGCATCCTCACCTCCCCGTCGACCAAGCAGCCGGGCCTCATCCAGACGACGGACATCATGCCGACCCTCGTGCGCGCGACCGGCGCGCAGACGGATGCCAACCTCGCCGGCGCCCCGATCACCACCGCCTCGGCGCCGGCCAGTGCTGGGGATCGCTACCAGCTCATGCTCGACCGGCAGGTCGCCGTCGCCACACAGGCGGCGATGTCGGTGTGGTTCTATCCCGTCCTCGCCGGGCTCATGGCCGCGCTGCTCGCGGTTGCCGCGCTCGTCGGCCGGCGCGCCTGGCCGCGGGTCATCAACCCGCTGCGCGTCGGCGGGTTGTTCTTCGCCGCGATCCCGGTCTCGACCTACCTCGTCAACGTCATCCCGTGGGAGCGTTCGACGAGCCCGGATGTTGCGATGCTCGCAGCCTTGGCCGGGTGGGCTCTGGCGCTGACGCTGGCCGGGCTGCTCGGGCCGTGGAAGCGCTTCACGCTCGGCCCGCTCACCTTCGTCGCCGTCGCCACCGTGCTCGTCCTCGCCGGTGACGTCATCACCGGTTCGCACCTGCAGATGTCGACGCTGCTCGGGGAGCCGCTGCTCATCGCCTCCCGCTTCTACGGCATCGGCAACTCAGCTCTCGCGCTGTTCCTCACCGCGCTCGTCTTCGCGCTCATCACCGCCTGCTCGCTCATCGCCAACCGCTGGGTGCGGCTGAGCGTCGTCCTCGTGACGATGGTGCTCGCCTGCCTGCTGCTGGCCACCCCCGGACTCGGCACGAAGTTCGGCTCCGTGCCGGCGCTCGTCGTCGGCCTGGGCGTGCTGGCGCTGGCGGCTGCCGAGATCCGGGCTTCGATCAAGCGGCTGGCGCTCATCGTCGGCACGACGGCCGGCATCATGATCGCCGTGCTCGTCATCGACTGGCTGCGCCCGGCTGATGACCGCACTCACTTCGGCCGGTTCTTCGCCTCGATCATCAGCGGTGAGGCCGGCGCGGTGCTCATGCGCAAGATCGGCATGAACATCGACATCCTCACCCAGTCGTGGATGACGTTGCTGCTGCCGCTCATCATCGCCGCGGTGTTCTGGGCGGCGATCGCTCCGGGCCGGTTCCGCATCCCGGCGCTGCCCCGGCTCTACGCCCGGTTCCCGTATCTGCGCATGGGCATGATCTCCTTGGCGGTGCTGCTCGGCGTCGGTGCCGTCGTCAACGACTCCGGCATCATCGTCCCGGCTGTTGGGCTGCTGTTCCTCATCCCGGCACTCGCCCATCTGGTCGGCCGGCAGGCAGCCGAATGCCAGCGTGAGCCCCGCACCTCGCGGCCGCTTTCCGGTGGGCCGGCCGGGGGATCCGAAGCCGCGGGCACGCGGACGGTCCCGCAGTCCCAGCGCTGAGCTGCCGGGGCTCTTCACGTGCGGCGCACAAGCGCTGCCCCTGGATCGCTTCCACGTCCCCGCGGGGACGTCACCGCGGCGACGTCTCCTGCTGACACCAGCGTGCTCTCCTGCCCGGCCACCACCCACATGTGATCCCCCGGCCTGGGCCGGGGAGACGCTGGGCTGACCAGTCCCCCAGACGCCGATCGGCCCGCCTGCCGGTCCCCGGGTGTTCCGGGTTCCGGCAGGCGGGCCGATGGTGGTGGCCGCGCCGGTCAGCGATTCAGCTCACCGATCTCACCTGCTGCTCAGAGCTGCGAGCGGCGGCGAACGGCGTAGACCGAGGCGGCACCTGCACCGATGAGGGCCAGTGCGACACCGAGTGCGGTGGCAAGCTCGGCACCGGTGCGCGGCAGGCGACCCCTATCGTCCTTGCCCTTGCCGTCGTCGTCCTTGCCCTTGCCGTTGTCATCCTTGCCGTCGTCATCCTTGCCGTCATCGGACGGGTCGTCGGAAGGCTCATCGCTCGGATCGTCCGAGGGATCATCGGACGGATCGTCAGACGGGTCATCCGACGGGTCATCTTCGGGAACCGTCACGGCTGCTTCGACCTCGTGGACGAGCGGCATCGGGTTGTCGTCCCAGAAGGCGTGCTCCGGATCAGCGGTCAGACTCACGGTGAACGGGTACTCGCCTGCCTCGGCGCCCTCAGGTGCCGTGATGGTGAACGGGTAGTCCGAGTCTCCGGCCGGGATCTCGTCGATCCGGGCGCCGTCGCCCTCGTCGTCGGCCTTCTCGCCGTAGTCGACCTCGAAGCCCTCGGGCAGGCCGGAGACTGCGTAGGTGACTGGTCCGGTCACCGTCTCCTCAGCCTTGAGGTTGACGGCGAAGTTCGTCGGCTCGTCCTCGCTGCCGGTCAGCGTCGCTTCGACGGTGCCGTTGCTGATGACGTCGAGAGCGGCGTCAGCCTGGCGCTCCTTCTTGTCCGGGGAGACCGGGGAGTTCTCTTCGAAGTACTTCTGCCAGATCTCGAAGTCGGTCATGCCCGACTGCTCGAAGGTTCCGGTGGCAAACGAGGAGAAGTTGTCACCGCCGGCTGCCAGGAACGACAGCGTGGCGACCTTGTACTCCTTCTTCGGGTCGATGTCCTCACCGTTGACCTTGACGGACTTCACCCGGTCACCGGCCTCGGCAGTCGAGTCGTAGACGACGTCGAGCTCATCGGAGATGCCCAGGTGCAGGAACGGACGCGAGGCGCCATCGGGTTGCCACTGCTCTTCGAACAGCTGGGTGACGGCCTCACCGGTCATCGTCACGACACCGTGGTCGTTGGCGAACGGAAGCACGCCGTTGAGCTCGGCGACGGTGACTTCGCACTTCTCTTCGTTGTTGTAGATGTCATCGCACGTGAGGTCGGTGCGCAGGCCGCCGGGGTTGGTGATGCCGAAGTCGGCTTCCCCGAGCTGGGTGTAGGTGGTGCCCTCCTTGAGGGCGTCGGCGACGAGGTTGCCCAGCGTCGACTCAGCGCCGCGGTCTTCCTCGCCGTCCTTCTCTGCCCGGGTGATGTCCTCGGTGATCTCACCGACGACCTGAGAGCCCTTCTCCTTGGCGACGTCCTTAGCGTCGGAGATGATCTGCTTGACCTTCGTCACGCGCTCGGAGTCGTAGTCCTCGCCCTTGGTCGGCAGCACCTCGTTGGTGTCGACGTTCCAGTTGCCCTCGGCATCGGCTTCGAGGACGAGCTTCGAGACGGCCTTGGCGTAGTGGTCGGCCTGCACGATCGGGCGGGTGCGGTCAGTGCCGGGCACCGGAGCCTCAAGTGCCATCTTCTTGTGCGAGTGGCCGAAGAACAGCGCGTCGACCGAGGCGTCGGCGTCGTCGACGAGCTTGGCGAACTCCTTGTTCGAGCCCTTCGCACCATCGACGGTGTCGGTGACGTCCGGGCCGAGGTGGGCCTGGACGATCGTCAGGTCCGGCTTCTCGGCATCCGGCAGCGCTTCGAGGCGCTCGGCCTCGTCGTTGACAGCCTCAGTCGCGTCGCCGAACTCGAGTCCGGAGATGCCGTCTGGCGAGACGAGGCTGGCGGTGTCCTGGGTGACGACGCCGATGACGGCGATCTTGACGCCGTCGACTTCGTACTGGTGGCTGGCCGGCAGGGCATCGAAGTGATCCTTCGTGCCTTCCTTGTACACATTCGCGCCGAGGGTCGGGAAGTCGCTGCGCGGGACGATCCGGTCGCTCAGATCGTCGAGACCGCGGTCGAATTCGTGGTTGCCGACGGCCGAGGCGTCGAGCTCGAGGGCGTTGAGGTAGTCGATCGTCGGTGCGTCCTCCTGGGCGGAGGAGGTGTAGATCGAGGCACCGATGTTGTCACCGGCCGATAGCAGCGTCGTCGCTGCCTCACCGCCGTCGAAGGCGGCGCGCTCGCGCTCGATGACCGAGGCGGTGCCGACGCCGTCGGCGTCGAGGCGGCCGTGGAAATCGGTGATCCCCAGGATCTGGATCTTCTTGCCCTCCTCGACATCAGCCATGGCCGGCAGTGCACCGAGCGGCACAACCAATCCGGCGGCGGCTGTGACGCCGATGAGCAGGCGGGGCAGGGATGAAGCCATTTTCGTCCTTCGTCAGGTACCTGATTCGTCTCCACGCCGGGCCCGCTCAGGGGCAGCGGCGCACCGTTCCAGCCTGCCGTGTGCCGATTGCCTCACGGCGAACTGAAGCTGAACGCGCTGTGAAAACGCTCAGGCTCTTCACATGGTCCAAGAATCACTCTCTCATAGACCAGGGCTGGCCGGAACCCCGGCACGCAGATGCACCAGCTGATGAACCCGCGGTGCTCAGTCGGCGGCCGACTCGGCATCTCGCCGGGCGCGGGTGCGCTCAGCGCGCGCCTGCCACTCCCGAGGCGGTGGATACTCGACGTGCTCCATCACCAGGCCGTGGGCGGGGGTGACGAACATCGGGCCGAGGTCGGTGCTTCCTGCCTCGGCGCGGGCGATGAGTTCGGCCGGGCGAGTGGCCGGCCAGGCGCCGGTGCCGACCTTCATGAGCCCGCCGACGAGTGCGCGGACCATGTGGTGGCAGAAGGCGTCAGCGCGCAGGTCGATGACGATGATGTCGGCATCATCGCGGGTGACGGTGCAGTCGAGCAGGGTGCGGATCGTCGTCGATTCCGGGCGCGGCTTGCAGAAGGGCAGGAAGTCGTGCAGGCCGATGATCTCCTGGGCCGCGGTGTGCATCGCCGCAGCATCGAGGCGCTCCTTCGACACGGTCGTGCGCCCGGCAGCCAGCGGGTCGAGGAAGGAGTGTGGGTCGGCGATCCGGTAGGTGTAGCGGCGCGAGACCGCAGCGAAGCGCGCATCGAAGGAGGCATCGACCTCGGCGGCGGCGTGGACGACGATGTCCTCTGCGCCCAGGTGGCGCAGCGCCCCGCGCAGCCGGGCGGCCAGCGCATCACCGGCGGTGCGGTCGGAGCGGCCGATGAGCCGGTCTGCGATGGCATCGGTGACGTCGAGGTGGACGACCTGCCGACGGGCATGCACCCCGGCATCGGTGCGCCCGGCCACGACGGTGCGCACCGGAGTGCCGCAGACCGTCTCCAGTCCCGCTTCGATCAGGCCCTGCACGGTGCGGGCCTCAGGCTGGCGGGCCCAGCCGTGGAAGTCAGTGCCCCGGTAGCCGAGGTCGAGGCGGATCCGCCTGCGCGGCCCCTCCGTCTGGCTCACAGGCCCTCGCTCAGCCGGCCGGGCCGGTAGTCGGGATCGCTGCCGGGCACGATGTCCTGGGAGTCGGTGTCGAGGTCGAGGTCGAGCTCGGAGTACGGCACCGGGGTGAACTCCGGGAAACGGCGGGGCATGAGCACCGGCAGCATCCCGCGCCGGCGACTGCGGTAGCGGGCGACGTTGGCATTGTAGTAGCGGGAGTCAGCGGCGATGCGCGATTCGACAACACACATCTGGATGAACAGCGCACGGGCGACGTACTCGGCATCGGAGGCCGACTCCCCTGGTCCGACCTGCTGTTCGCCGAGGCGCTGGTGCAGCTGCGCAAGAGCCACGGTGAGCTGCTCTTCGGCCGCGCCCACCGCCTCGGGCCCGGCCGCCTGGCGAGCGGCGGCGAAGGCATCGGCGACCGCATCGACCCGCGAGCGCAGCTGCGGGTTCTCCTCGACGAGCGTCGAGCAGGATTCGAGGAAGGAGGGGATGAGAGAGCGGCGCTCGTGGATGTCAGCACTCAGCTGCCGGTGGCCTTCGGCGCCCAGATCACGGGCGAGGCTGAGCTGATTGAACCGGATGACGAGGATGACGATGGCGACGAAGAGGAGCAGGCAGGCCAGTGCGGCCAGCCACCACAGCAGCGTCGGCATCGTGTTCCTTTCCTCAAACCTCGACAAGCGCCGGCGCACCGCACCCGCCTTGTCGCGTGCATCGCCGGCTGGCAGGTTCGGCGCCGCCAACAGTTTACCGTGTGTTCGCCTGGACCTCGGGGCTTCGCCCGGAGTTGCCCGACACGTCACATCATGGCCGAACGGGCGTCATGCACACCCGGTGCACTGGAATCATGCGCGTCGCTATCCTGGCAGAATCATTCCTTCCGCACATGAACGGGGTGACCCATTCGCTGCTGCGGGTGCTCGATCACCTCGCCGACCGCGGCGACGACGTCCTCGTCATCGTCCCCGGCACCAAACGCGACAGACCCCACGAGGTGGCCGGTGCGCCGATCGTGCGCGTGCCCTCCTTCGCACTGCCGAAGTACCGGCGCGTGCGCGTGGCCCCCGGCGGTGTCGCGCGGATCCGCCGGCTGCTCGCCGAGTTCGAACCCGATGTCGTGCACCTGGCCTCCCCGTTCGTGCTCGGCTGGCGCGGCGTGCTCGCCTGCCAGGACCTCGGGTTGCCCTCAGTGGCCGTCTACCAGACCGAGGTGCCGGCCTACGCCGCCCGCTACGGCATGCACGGGCTGGAGCAGATGCTGTGGCATCACGTGCGCAACATCCACCAACACGCCTCGCTGACCCTCGTGCCCTCCAGCTACGCTGCCGGCCAGCTGACCTCCCACGGAGTCGGCACGGTGCGCACCTGGGCGCGCGGCGTCGACGCCAGCCGCTTCGACCCGAGCCGCCGCAGCGAAGCCTGGCGGCAGACGGTCGCCCCGAACGGTGAGAAGATCATCGGCTTCGTCGGCCGGCTCGCGGTGGAGAAGCAGGTCGAGGATCTCGCAGTGCTCGCCGGCGACCCGTCGCTCAAGCTCGTCATCGTCGGCGAGGGACCGCAGAAGAAGCGCCTCCAGCAGGTGCTGCCCGGCGCCCACTTCACCGGGTTCCTCGGCGGCGACGCACTCGCCCAGGCGGTCGCGAGCTTCGACGTCATGGTCGCCCCCGGTGAGCTGGAGACCTTCTGCCAGACGATCCAGGAGGCGATGGCCTCAGCCGTGCCGGTCGTCGCACCGGCCCGCGGCGGCCCGCTCGACCTCGTCGACTCCTCGCGCACCGGCTGGCTCTACCAGCCCGGCGACCTGCGAGCGCTGCGCGGTCACGTCCGCGACCTCGCCGGCGATGACGCCAAGCGCCGCGCCTTCGGCCAGACCGCCCGCGCCACCGTCCTCGGCCGGTCCTGGAAGTCGGTGTGCTCCCAGCTCATCGGCCACTACGCTGCGGCGATCGAAAATCCCGCCCCGCAGGTCATCGGCCGCTCCGGGGTGGGTGTGCCCCGCTGGGCGCAGGATCGCGTCGGCTGAGTCGCACCGTCGCCGAGGCGGTGGTTCAGTCCCCGAGTCCGCGGGCGTCGAGTGCCCGACCGGTGTCCTGAGCGAACTTCACCGCACCGAGCACCACCGGCACTGAACGTGCCTGGATGCTGCGCTCCAGCCCGCGGGCCCGCGCAGCATCTGCCGACTGTCCGACAAGCTGGGCCATGAACGGGATCGAGCGCACTGTCAGCGCAGCGGTCAGCGCAACCCGTTCGGCATCGACGCCGAGGAACCGCAGCGGGCGCACGAGGACGGCGAAGGCCTCGAGCAGCTGGCCGATCGAGGAGGTGAGCATGAGCAGGCCGGCGGCCTGGACGCACACGATGAGCTTCGACACCATCATCAGCGCGTGGGCGGCATCGCTGAAGATGAGGTGGAAGGCGATGATGAGGGCGACGAAGATCCAGATCGCCCGCAGCGGGGAGAGCACCTGGCCCAGCCGCAGCCGCGAAGTCAGCCCGCAGGCGAGCAGGACTGCGAAGACACAGGCGTCGACGACCGGATTGCGCAGGGCGAGCACGACGATGCTGATCGCTGCGACTGCCCCGAGTTTGAGAAGCACCGGGGTGCGGTGCAGCCAGCCGCCGGTGGGCACATAGGTGCCGAAGAACCGCGACTGCCGTCTCATCGCTGCTCCTCGCCCGAGGCGGGCCTGCCGCCGGTGGGCCGGCGAGCGTGAGAGACGGTGGCGGCGATGAGCTGCCGGTAGGCGGCCACCGCCTCGGCTGGGGCGGTGTCGGCGACGATCCGGCCGTCATGGAGCACCAGGGTGCGTTCGGCATCACCGGCGAAGTCGAGGTCGTGGGTGGAGACGATGAGCTGGACGCCGCGGCGGGCGGCGAGATCGTCGAGCGCGGCGCGCAGCAGCTCCCGGTTGGCCAGATCGAGCAGCGTCGTCGGCTCATCGAGCACCAGCACCGCCGGGGAGACCGCGAGCACGCTGGCCAGGGCGACGAGCTGCCGCTGGCCGGAGGACAGTTCGTAGATGGAGCGTTCGGCCAGATCCTCGATCCCGAACTCCGCAAGTGCCTCGACGGCTGCCAGCCGGCGGGCGCCCTTATCGCGGATGCGGCGTTTGAGGGAGAGTTCGACGTCTTCGACCGGGGTCGGCATGACGAGCTGAGCGGCCGGATCGGAGAAGACGAACCCGACCTCCCGGCGCACGGCAGCCCCATCGTCGATGGTGTCGAGCTCACCTAAGCGCACGCGCCCGCGGGTGGGTGCGGTGAGCCCGTTGATGAGCTGGAGGAAGGTCGACTTGCCCGATCCGTTGGCGCCGATGACGCTGATGCGCTGCTCCGCCAGCGTCAGGGTGAGATCGGTGAGC
The DNA here is from genome assembly GCF_002479565.1 of Brevibacterium sp. UBA7493. Lineage (NCBI taxonomy): Bacteria > Bacillati > Actinomycetota > Actinomycetes > Micrococcales > Brevibacteriaceae > Brevibacterium > Brevibacterium sp. UBA7493. The sequence continues at coordinate 127,141 of NZ_DLOD01000010.1, forward strand.
AGGGTGCGGGTGCGCAGCCGACTGCTGGCAGGATCCATGTCCTCGACGATGACGGCGACATCGTCGAACACGACTCCGGCCCGGGCCCTGTCCTGGGACCCGGGTACCGGAGCGTGTCCGTCGATCATCTGGTCAGCGCCTCACAAGGATGTTGGGGAAGGCACGGTGGATGAACAGGGCGAGTGAGGCGGCGACGATGTTCTTGACGACATCGCCGGGCCAGTACGGCAGGTCGGCGACGAACGCCGCCGAGAGCGGGATGCCGGCGTTGATCGAGATGCCGAGGATGCCCAGCGGGTGGGTGGTGAGGAAACTGGCGATCAGCCCGCCGATGAATAGGGTCGCCCACAGTTTGCCGCCGGTCATGCGCGTGACCGCCCAACCGGCGACGACGCCGGCGAGCAGCGCGAAGAGCGGGAAGGCGATGAGGTAGCCGGCGGTCGGCCCGGCGAGCACACCGAGGCCGCCGGAGAAGCCGGCGAAGATCGGCAGTCCGATGAGCCCGAGCACCAGGTAGAGCAGGGTGGCGAGGAAGCCGCGCAGCGGGCCGAGCGTCAGTCCGGTCAGCCCGATGACGAGGGTCTGCAGGGTGATGGGCACACCGACGTTGCCGACGGGGATCGGCGGGGTCATCGCGAAGGCGGCGATGAGCGCGGCGAACACCGCGATGAGTGCGATGTCGGTCGACGTGAAGCGGCGCGCCGACCGGCGGGCGCCGGCTGCCTCGGTCGCACCGGAAGCGGTAGGAGAGGTCATGGAGACTCCAGTCAGTTCTCAGTCAGGATGCAAACCAGACCAGCATAACTGAACACCGTTCAGTTCTGTGCGGCAGGCACAGCCGAACGTGCCCTACGCTGGCAGTCGCGCACACCAGCGGCCTGCTGAAGCTGCCCGGCACCGGCAGTCAGACTGAACCGGAAGTCAGGCCGGCACCGGCAGTCAGACTGGGCCGGCAGTCAGACTGGGCCGGCTCACTCCCACTCGATGGTGCCCGGCGGCTTCGAGGTGACGTCGAGGACGACGCGGTTGACCTCTTCGACTTCGTTAGTGATGCGGTTGGAGATCGTGGCGAGCAGATCGTAGGGCAGGCGCGTCCAGTCAGCCGTCATCGCGTCTTCGCTGGAGACCGGGCGCAGCACGATCGGGTGGCCGTAGGTGCGGCCGTCGCCCTGCACACCGACCGAGCGGACGTCGGCCAGCAGCACGACCGGGCACTGCCAGATCTCAGCATCGAGACCTGCGGCGGTGAGTTCGGCGCGGACGATCGCATCAGCTCGGCGCAGCGTATCGAGGCGGTCCTTCGTCACTTCGCCGATGATGCGGATGCCCAGGCCCGGGCCAGGGAACGGCTGGCGGGAGACGATGACCTCGGGCAGGCCGAGTTCACGGCCGATGGCCCGGACCTCGTCCTTGAACAGGGCGCGCAGCGGTTCGACGAGCGTGAACTGCAGGTCCTCGGGCAGGCCGCCGACGTTGTGGTGGCTCTTGATGTTCGCGGTACCCGAGCCGCCGCCGGATTCGACGACGTCGGGGTACAGGGTGCCCTGGACGAGGAACTCGATCTCCTCACCGGATCCGCCTGCGGCGCTTTCGCGGGCTTCGAGGACGAGGTCGGCGGCGGCGTTTTCGAAGGTGCGGATGAATTCGTGGCCGATGGCCTTGCGCTTGTCCTCGGGGTCGGTGAGCCCGGCGAGCTGGCCGAGGAACTGCTCGGAGGCGTCGATGGTGACCAGGCGGATGCCGGTGGCTTCGACGTAGTCGTTCTCAACCTGGGTGCGCTCGTCCTGGCGCAGCAGCCCGTGGTCGACGAACACGCAGGTGAGCTGGTCGCCGACGGCCTTGTGTACCAGGGCTGCGGCGACAGCGGAGTCGACGCCGCCGGACAGGCCGCAGATGACCTTCTTGTCCCCCACCTGCTGGCGGATGAGTGCGACCTGCTCGTCGATGACGCTGGCCGGTGACCAGTCGGAGCTCAGTCCTGCGACGTTGTAGAGGAAGTTGCGCAGCACGTCCTGCCCGAACTCCGAGTGCATGACCTCCGGGTGCCACTGCACGCCGGCGAATCGGCGTTCACGGTTCTCGAACGCAGCGATCGGCGCACCGGCAGTCGAGGCGAGCACGGTGAACCCAGCCGGCGCCTCGGTGACGGAGTCGCCGTGGCTCATCCACACCTTCTGGCTCTCCGGCTGCCCGGCGAGCAGCGTGCCGGGTTCGGAGACAGTGAGCTGGGTGGAGCCGTATTCGCGGCGGTCGGTCTTGGCGACCGTGCCGCCGAGCGAGGTCGTCATGATCTGGAAGCCGTAGCAGATGCCGAAGATCGGCACCCCGAGGTCGAAGACCTCAGTGTCGAGGGCCGGCACGCCCTCGCCGTAGACCGAGGACGGCCCACCGGAGAGCACGATCGCCACCGGCTTGCGCGCCGCGAACTCCGCTGCGGTCGCGGTGTGCGGGATGACCTCGGAGTACATGCCGGCTTCGCGCACCCGGCGGGCGATGAGCTGGGCGTACTGGGCGCCGAAGTCGACGACGAGAACGGGTGACACCTGCGTTGCGGTGGGAGTCTGGGTCATGTGCTCAATCCTAGTGTGCTTGGCGGGTGCGGGGTCAGCCCTCGACGGGGGCGACGACGACGGCCTGATCGAGTTCGTGCTGGACGCGGTGGTGGACGCGGCGCTCGAGGATGAAGGACATGACCGGCACGACACCGGCCAGGGCCATGAGCAGCAACTGGCTGAGCTTCCAGCGCATCGTCTGGTTCAGCCACAGACACGAGATGAGGTAGACGACGTAGCACCAGCCGTGGCTGATGGCGATCGCGGCGGCGAGGTTGAAGCTGCCGATCATGAGCGCCTGGGAGGCGTCGCCGTTCATGATGAGGCCGACGATGATGTACTTGTAGATCATCTCGACGGTGAGGATGAGCAGCAGGGTGCCGGTGATGATCGCCATGACCCGGTAGAAGCGCGAGGCGTTGAGCGCTGAGGTGTAGCGGCTGTAGAGCCAGACGTTGTCATCGGACAGGTCGGGCCGGGCGTCGTCGGGGTGCTGGCGGGCATCATGGGGGTCAGTGACCATCGGTGTCCTTCATCGGGTGCTGCTGAGGCTGCGCGTCCTGGCCGGGCCGGCTCGCTCCGGCCGGCTTGACGACCACATAGTCTACTGTCTTCCCGGCCGCGGCGCGCTGCTGGGCGAGGTAGGCGTCGCGCAGCAGCCGCCACCAGATGTAGAACGCGAATCCGGCGAAGAACAGCCATTCGAGGGCGTAGACGCCGGACTGCAGGTCGAAGCCGCCGGATTGATCGGCGCTGAGGTCCACGCGGGTGAGCCCATCGGCCGCTGCCGAGGCGCCGGGCCCGGAGTCCTGTTCGGGGAACAGATAGCCGGAATAGGTGTAGACGTCGAAGAGGTTGACCAGCTGCGAGGTCGAAACGGTGCGCACCTGCCCGGCAGGCAGGCCCTCGGTCGATTCCGGTCCTTCGATCGGGCCGAGCCGGGCGGTCATCTCCACCGGGCCGTCATGGGCGCGCGAGCTCATCGCCGCCTCTTCGTTCTCCACCCAGCCGCGCACCACCGGGATGGCGATCGGGCGGGTCTCATCCGCCTCGGCGCCGGTGAGCTGGGCGTCCTCGCCGATCGTCGCGCCGTCGGGGGCGAACATCGTCACGACCCAGAAGCCCTCGGTGCCGTCGTGGTAGCGGCCGGCGACGACGACCTGCGCATCGGGCAGGTAGTGGCCGGTGAGCTTCACTCGCTGGTCGGCGACGAGGCCTGGCTGCGGGACCTGGGCGTCGACGACGTCGTTGAAGTCCTTGACGGTTTCGATGTCCTGGGAGCTGAGGGCGTCGTTCTTGTGCTGGGCGCGGTTGAGCTGCCAGTAGGACAGCCCGACGAAGGCGGTGGCGAGCACGAGGACGAGGGCGAGGAAGCCCATCCAGCGTGGGGTGAAGGCGAGTCGGAGCATACGGATCGCTCAGCGCTGTGCGTCGCGCCGGCTCAGAACCCCGCGTTCTGCGGCTGGTAGGGGGAGACGACGACGTCGACGCGCTGGAACTCCTTGAGATCCAGGTAGCCGGTCGTTGCCATCGCCCGCCGCAGCGCTCCGGCGAGGTTGACTTCGCCGATCGCGGTGTGACCGGGGCCGAAGAGCAGCTGTTCGAGCGGGGCGACGGTGCCGATGTCGACGCGGCGGCCGCGCGGCAGCTGCGGGTGATGGGCCTCGGCACCCCAGTGGCAGCCCTTGCCCGGGGCCTCTTCGGCACGGGCGAGCGCGGAGCCGAGCATAACGGCGTCAGCGCCCATGGCGAAGGCCTTGATGATGTCGCCGGAGGTGCCGAGTCCGCCGTCGGCGATGACGTGGACGTAGCGGCCGCCGGATTCGTCCATGTAGTCCCGGCGGGCGGCGTGCACATCGGCCAGTGCGGTGGCCATCGGGGCGTGGATGCCCAGGGTCCTGCGGGTGGTGGCGGCTGCTCCCCCGCCGAAGCCGACGAGCACACCGGCGGCACCGGTGCGCATAAGGTGCAGGGAGGCGGTGTAGGTGGCGGCGCCGCCGACGATGACGGGCACGTCGAGTTCGTAGATGAAGCGCTTGAGGTTGAGCGGTTCGGCGTTCGAGGACACGTGCTCGGCTGAGACGGTGGTGCCGCGGATGACGAACAGGTCGACACCGGCGTCGACGACGGTGCGCCAGTACTCCTGTGTGCGCTGCGGGGTCAGGGCGCCGGCGACGGTGACGCCGGCTTCGCGGATCTCGGCGAGCCGGGCGGTGATGAGCTCTTCCTTGATCGGCTCGGCGTAGATCTGCTGCATCCGCTCAGTGGCCTGCTCGGCCGGCAGCGTGGCGATCTCATCGAGGTAGGGCTGCGGGTCCTCATACCGGGTCCACACGCCTTCGAGGTCGAGCACGCCGAGTCCGCCGAGCTTGCCGAGCGCGATGGCCGTGGCCGGGGAGGCGACGGAGTCCATCGGGGCGGAGATGAACGGGATGTCGAAGTGATAGGCGTCGATCTGCCATTCGAGGGAGACGTCCTGCGGGTCGCGGGTGCGCCTGGCCGGGATGATCGCAATGTCATCCAGGGAGAAGGCGCGCAGGCCGCGCTTGCCTTTGCCGATTTCGATTTCGCTGCTCACGCCTCCAGGGTATCGCAGGCCCCGGACATCGCTCTCACCGCCTGCTCAGCCTGCGGGCACAACTCCCGTTTCCGGCTGGCGGCTCAGTCGCCGGTGGACCCGTCGAGGTGCTCGCGGATGAGGTCGGCGTGGCCGAGGTGGCGGGAGTACTCCTCGATCATGTGCACGAGCACCCAGCGGATGCTCCACGGCTCACCTTGCCGCGGTGGTGCGGCAACCGGTGCGGACGGGTCGGTGATGCCTGCGGTGATCGCACGCGAACGGGCGACGGGGCCGGGCGTTGGCCGCTTACGGTTGCAGCTGGGCAGAGATCTGCGCGCGGCGCCTGCCGCTGACGAGCTGCAGGATCGAGGCGACGGCCAGGGAGACGGCTGCGGCGAGGACGAGCAGCAGGCCCCATGACGGCTCAGCCTGGACCGGACCGTGGGGCACGAGCTCGCCGTCGATGATGTGGTCGTACATGATGTGCGGCCATTCGGCGGTGACGACGCCGACGGCGCCGGTGAACAAGCAGGCGCTGCCCGCCAGGCCGATCCATCCCCATACGCGCGGGTGCCAGCCGGTGAGCGATTGGATGGCCATGAGGACGCTGATGGCTGCAGCCGGCCGCAGGAGCCATGTAGCCATCGAACGGTCAGCGGCCTGGAGGACGTTGGAGCTGAGCATGGCGAAACCGGGTTCAGCCGATTCGTAGACCGGGAAGCCGATGGTGAGGCCGAGCAGCAGGGGTGAGGCGATCGCGCACAGGCGGGCGTACTCCCTCATGCCGGCCCCGGGTCCGCAGCGGCAAGTGGTGTCTGCCGGGCGGCGAGCAGCTGCAGGGTCGCGGCGTGGGCGAGCGCTCCGGCGGCGCACACGATGAGCAGCAGGCCGAGCCAGGGCTCGGGGACTTCCATGCCGCCGGTCGGCCGGCCCTGGTCGTCGACGCCGTCCCACATGAGCGAGGGCCGGTTCTCCCCGGTGAAGGCACCGAACGCCCCGACGGTGAGCAAGAACGCGCCGAGGTAGCCGATCCACGCCAAGATGCCGGGCCGCCAGCCGGCGAAGGACTGGATGACCATGAGCACGGCGATGAGGATGCCCGGTGCGAGCAGCGCGGCCACCGGTGAGAGGCCGACGGCGGTGAGGACGTTGACGGCGAGGTCGTCGTAGTGTGCGTCCTCAACGCGCAGCACGGGCACCGGGATCGTGACTGCCAGCAGCACGACCGCGGCGATGGAGAGCACACGTGAGGCGATGATCATGATCCGTTCTCCTCCCCTGCCGGTGCCGGGGCGGCAGGCTGAGCCTCGGCCTGGGCGGGCCGGCTGCGGTGGGCTGTCACCAGCTGCAGGATCGAGGCGAGCGCCAGGGTCAGCGTTGCTGCTGCGATGAGTGCCGTGCCCCACCAGGGTTCGGGCAGGATCAGCCCGCCGGTGGGCATCCCGTCAGCGGTGACGCCGTCCCACAGGATGCCGAACGTCCACAGATGCGACACCACCGAAACCGCCCCGGCGGCAACGCAGACGCAGCCGGCGAGCCCGATCCAGCCGCCGGCCCGCGGAAGTATGCCCGTGAATGCACAGAAGCACAGGGCCACGGCGGCGAGGATGCCGGCGAAGATCAACGGTGAGAGCTCACCGGCTGTCGCTGCGGAGATGAGGCCGATGTCATCAGAGCTGGAGTCATGGTCGGTGATGCGCAGCACCGGCACCCAGAAGGCCGCAGCGAACAGCGCGACCGTCACGGCGGTCAGGACGCGGGTTGTCGTTCTCATATTTCCAGCCTCTGATGACTCAGCGTGCCGGTGGTGACGCCGCTGTGCCGGTTCCGACACAGGCGCAGGCAGGCGCCGCCTCGGGCGGGGGATCACGGGCCGTGTCGCTCCTTGGGCGAGCGAGTGCAGAAGTCTGCCAGCTGCACGATGCCGGCGGCGATGAGTGCGAATCCAGCCGCGGCGGCGAATGCCAGGCCCCACCAGATGTCAGGCTGCTCCATCCCGCCGATCGGCATCCCGGTGGGGTCGATGCCGTCCCACATGATGACGTTCTCACGCCGTGTGAGGGCTGTGTCGCCGGCGCCGAGGAGCTGGAGCGCGCCGACGGCAGCGGCGAGGAGCCCGGTGATCCGAGTGCGCAGGCCGGCCAGGCCGATGACGATGACCACTGCTGCGGTGCCGATGACCGGCACCAGGAGCAGCGAGAGCGGGGAGGAGCCTCCTGCCGCGAGGACGGTGTCGTATCGGGCGAAGTCCCGATTGGCGTAGCGCAAGACGGGCATCGTCAGCGAACCGGCCAGGCAGGCAAGCGCGGCGACGGCGAGGAGGCAGGAGGTCAGTCTCATGTCTCCAGCATGGGCGCAGCTTGCGTCACCGCGGTGACGTCGGTGTCACCGTCCTGACACACGGTGGGGTCCTGTCACACGAGGCCGAAGCCCTCGGCCTGGGCGATGATCTCATCGGCAGTGAAGCTGATGTGCGGCAGGTGGGCGGACTGCTCGACGACGTGCATGCACACCCGCCGGGAGGGCACCGGGTGGGTCAGCGCCACACTCGTAAGCCCAGCCGGCAGGCTGAGCAGAGCTAGAGCCGGCAGCAGGGTGATGCCGTGGCCGGCTGCAACGAGAGCCAGTGCTGCGTAGTGGCCTTCGGAGCGGGCAATGACCCGCGGAGCGATACCGGCGGCAGCACACGCGTGCAGGATCGCGCTCATCCCAGCCGTCACGCGGGATTCGGCGTCGATCCAGCGCTCCTCGGCGATCTCGGCCAACGGCACCTCCCCGGCGCCGGCGAGCCGGTGGCTGGTGGGCACAACGAGGTGGAACTCGTCGTCGAACAGCGGTGTGCGGATGGTGCCGGGCACCTCGGTGGCGGCGGCGAAGCCGGCCTCGCTGCGTATCTCGATGTCCGGCAGTCGCGGGGAAGGCGCGGAGTCGCGCTCATTGTCGAGGATCTCGAAGCGGATCGTCGAGAAGGTGGTGACGACGGAGTCGACGACCGGTGGCAGCAGGGTCTCGTGGAAGGAGGTGAAGCCCGACAGGGTGATGCGCGGGTCCGGTGAGGAGGTCATGTCATCGACGGTGCCGTCGAGACGGCGGACCTGGTCGAGGACCTTGGCGGCCTCCTCGGCGAGCTTGCGGCCGGCGTCGGTGATCTCGATGCCGCGCCCGGCCCGCCGGTAGAGCTCCAGGCCCGTCGAGCGCTGGAGCGTGGCGATGTGCTGGCTGACAGTCGCCGGCCGGAAGCCGAGGTTGGCGGCTGCCTCGACGACGGATCCGGCGGTGACGACGGCCCGCCAGACGCGGAGCCGGTTGAGGTCCCAGGAGCGCATGCGCACAGCCTAGCCGATATGTAGGCAGAACCGAATGGTTATCAGTTTTTCTCTGCTTGTGCCTGATGGTTGCTGGTTCCACAATATTCCTGTCGGCACTGCATGTAGGAGTGCATGGCCGGCGCTCACAAAGGAAGCAGTCCCCGTTGTCCAGAGGAGGAATCTCGTGACCCTCACCGTGTTCGGCGCGCTCTTCGCCGCCTCGGTCGGCATCTCCGTGACGCCAGGTCCCGAGACCATGCTCGTCCTCCGCTACGGCGCCCTGCGCCGGCGGGCGGGCCTCTTCTGCACAACGGGGACTGCGCTCGGGGCACTCGTGTGGGCGGTGCTGGCGATCACCGGAGTCGCTGCGATCATGCAGCGAGAACCGGCCCTGCTCGCCGCGGTCAAGACCGTCGGCGGCATCTACCTGCTCTTCCTCGGCGCCAAGGCCGCCTACCCGCTCATCCGCACCTGGTGGTCCACCCGCCGCAGCCTGGCCACCGCCTCGGCTGGCGGGTCTGCTTCGGCGACCGGCGCCTCGGGCGCGGTGGAGGCGAGCACCGGCTCCCTCGAGCTTGCGGCAGTCAACGCATCCCTGCGCACGCCGACGGCGCTTGCGAGCTTCACGACCGGCCTGTTCACCGCGCTGACGAACCCGAAGTCCGGGCTGTTCTTTCTCGCGGTGCTGCCGACGTTCATCCCAGCTGATCCGGCGCTGGTCGACTATGCGATCGTCGTCGGCACGATCGTCGGGTGTCTGAGCCTCTACGCTACGAGTCTCGTGCTCGTCGCCGACCGGGTGTCATCGCTGCTGCGCACCCCGCGCGCCGATATGGTCCTCGACATCGTCTCGGCCAGCGTGCTCAGCATCCTCGGCGTGCTCATCCTCGCCCTCTGAGCCGGGCACTCCCCTGGCGCTGCCCCGGCCTGACAGCTTCCCTCGCCCGGCCGGCTCAGCCGTTGACGGCGCTGCGGACGGCGGGTTCCAGGTCCGGGTAGGCGAACGCGTAGCCGGCGGCGAGCAGCCGTTCGGGCAGCACCCAGCGGCTCTTGAGCACGAGTTCGGTCTCAGTGCGCATCGCGATCGCGCCGATCTCGAGCATCCAGCGCGCCACCGGCAGGCCGACCGGCATCCCGCAGGCCCGCCGGAGTGCTGCCATGAAGCCGCGGTTGTCCGAGGGATTCGGGGCGGCGGCGTTGATGGGACCGTCGAGCTCGGGATGGTCTTCGAGGAAGTCGATGATGCCGGCGACGTCGTCGAGGTGGATCCAGCTGAACCGCTGTCGGGCTCCGGGTGTGCCGTAGGTGTGGGCGGTGCCGGCGCGCCGGCGGCCGGGCGTGGCCGGCCAGCGGCCGTCGTACTGGGCGCCGCCGAGGCCGATGCGGGCTAAGTTGATGAGCGGGCCGAGGGCGCCGTTGCGGCTGCCGGCCCCTAGGCTGCGGGCTCCCGAGCTGCCGGCCCTGTAGCTGTCAGCCGCCCCGGAGCTGCCGGTGGTTTCGGAGGTGTCGCGTCCGAGCACGATCGCGGTGCGCAGGGCGACCCGGCGGGTGGCCGGCAGGTCGGCGGCGAAGAGTGCGCGCTCCCAGGCGCGAGCGACGTCGACGGAGAAGCCCTCGCCGATCTCGCCGCCGGATTCGGTCATCGGCCGGTCATCGGCGTGACGGTAGATCGTTGCGGTCGAGGCGTTGATCCACAGCGGCGGCGGATTCTGTGCGGCTGCGATCGCATCGGACAGGGCTGTGGTGGTGGACAGCCGGGAGGTGAAGATCTCCTCCCGGTTCTTCGCGGTGTAGCGGCATCCGACACTCTTGCCTGCCAGCCCGATGACGAGGCCCGCCCCGTCGACGGCAGCGGCGATGCCGCCCTCGTCATCCCAGGTAAGGTCGGCGTCGGATCGGGAGATCGTGACGACCTCCCGGCCTTCGGCCCGGTACTTGGGCACCAGGTGGCGGCCGATGAAGCCGCTGGATCCGCCGATGACGACCCGCCCGAGGCCGGTCTCACCGGCACCCTCCTGGGAGGTGCTGGCTGGGGTGGCCTCGGGGGTGTCGTGCATCGCCGTCACCCGATCAGGACAGTGCGGCCTCGGCTGCCGGTTCGCCGAGTGCTGCGACGTCCCAGGACTGGAAGACGTGTGCGGAGGCCCAGAAGTGCAGTTCGTACACGGTGGCCTGCGCGAAGGCGGCCATCATCGCCTGCCGGGTCGTCTCGTCGGCTGAGGCCATCTCGCGTTCGAGGATCGCGACGGCACCGTCGACGGATGCGTCGAAGTCGGGGCTGTCGTAGGTTTCGATCCAGGCGCGGTACGGGTGGGTGTCCATGCCGTCGCCGACACGTTCGGTGAGCACCTTGCCCATGTGTGCGTACACCCAGAAGCACGGCAGCACTGCGGCCGCGCCGACCGGGTAGGGAGCGGTTGCGGCCTGGGCGATGAGGTAGGAGGTGTAGCCCAGCGTCGTCGGCGAGGGCTGCGGCTGCCCGTCGGCGTCGGTCAGCTGGCTGCGGGCCGAGGCGAATCGCTCCTCGGCCAGCAGTGCAGCGTGCATCTCCTCTTCGACGGTGACGGCCTCGCCTGCGGCCAGCGTCCAGAAGCGGGTGTCCTCGCGGTTCGGGGCGCGCACACCGAGCTGGCTCATCGCCCGGGCATAACCGTTGAGGTACAGCTCGTCCTGCAGGATGTAGTTGACGAAGGTCCGCACCGGCAGTTCGCCGGTGGCGAGTGCCTCGAGAAAGGGCAGGTTCTCGATCTCATCTAGGGTGCCGGTGACGGAGTCCCAGATCGCCTGGGTGTGCTCGCCTGCGACGAAGCGGTTGCGGTCGGTCATGGCAGTCCTTTCCTTAGGTGCCCGGGCTCGGCGGGCGCTCATCTTCGAGGTGGGCGGGTTCAGCGCGTGACGGTGAGGTCGACGAGGTGGTCGACCGGCCCGTGGGCGCCTTCGGGGTTGAGGCTCAGCTGCCAGTGATCTGCCGAGGCGAGCGCACGGGCGAGGTAGTCCAGTGACCGTTCGACGGCTGCGGTGATGGTCTCCGAGCCAGTCGTGGTCTCCGAGGCAGTGGTGGTTTCCGAGGCAGTGGTGTCTGCGCCCGAGGCGGCGCTCGCCTGTGCGTGGCGGGCGGCGGCCATCTCAGCGGTGATCGTCGCGGAGAGGGTGCAGCCGGTGCCGTGGGTGTTCGGCGTGCGGATGCGGGTGTGAGTGAACTCCGCGGTGGTGCCGTCGGCCAGGGCGAGGACGTCGATGACCTCGTCGTCGAGACCGTGGCCGCCTTTGAGCAGCACGCCGTTCGCACCGTGTTCGATCAGCCGGCCGGCCTGGTCGCGCATCTGCTCGATGCTTGCGGCTTCGGGTTCGGGTTCGCCGAGCAGCAGTGCGGCTTCGGGCAGGTTCGGGGTGATGAGGTCCGCGCGCGGCATGAGCTGGCGGCGCACGGAGTCGACGGCGTCGTCGTCGAGCAGCCGGTGTCCGGAGGTGGCGACCATGACAGGGTCGACGACGAAGTAGCCGAGGTCCTTCTCATCGGCGGTGTGACAGACGAGTTCGACGAGGCTGCGGGTGGCGAGCATCCCGGTCTTCGTCGCGTCGACGGGCATGTCGTCGAGCACGCTGGACAGCTGGGCTTCGACGAAGGCCTCGTCGATGCCGTAGACCTCGCTGACGCCGTGGGTGTTCTGGGCGACCAGAGCGGTGATGGCGGTGGTGCCGTAGACGCCGCGGGCGCAGAAGGCTTTGAGGTCAGCGTGGATGCCGGCGCCGCCGGACGGGTCGGTGCCGGCGATGGACAGGGCGATCGGCGGGCGGGATGCGGGTGCGGGCATTGTTCAGCGTCCTCCGTCTGCAGTGTGGGAACCGGTGTCGTCGTGCGTCGCAGCCCGGTCCTCGGTATCGGGTGTCTGGCCGGTGAGAAACGCGGTCTTGATCCCGGCAGCGGCTGCGCGCGGGTCGGCGGCTGTGCAGATGGCGGAGACGACGCAGATGCCGGCGACTCCGGTGCCGTGCATCTTGGCAGCACCTGCCAGGTCGATGCCGCCGATGCCGAAGACCGGCAGGCCGGCTTCGCCGGCGAGCGCGCGGATCTTCTCGGGGCCGAGGACGTCGCGGGCGTTCTTCTTCGTCGTCGTCGGAAACGCCAGGCCCACGCCGAGCAGGTCGACGGTGCCGGCCTCACGGGCGGCGGCGAACTGATCCGGGGTGGTGGCCGAGAGCCCGAGCAGGGCCTCCTGGCCGATGTGCTGGCGGACTTCGGCAAACGGCATGTCGTCCTGGCCGACGTGCAGGTGCACGAGGTGTCCTTCGCTGTTGAGCTGTTCGACGACGGCGACGCGGTCGTTGACGAACACCGGCACCGGCCGGGTGATCTTCGCATCGCCGAGCACCTCGTCGACGGCTCGCAGCACATCGCAGGTGAGGTCGTACATGGCGTCGTCGGTGATGTCCTTATCCCGGATCTGGACCATTCCCGCCCCGCCGGCCACCGCCTCGGCGACGGTCTCGGCCACCGACCGGCCGGCGGCAGCACACTGGGCGGTGTCGGTGATGAAGTACAGGGCGGTGTCGACCTCGGCGAGGCGATCGTGGCTCATGCGGTGACTTCCACGGTGTCGTAGCTGACGCTGACTGCGGCGATGTCCGCGGCGGTGACGGAATGCAGGGCGTCGAGGAACTCGACGGCGAAGCTGCCGGGCCCGCGGCTCGTGCTGGCCGCGCGGGTACCGGCGGCTGCATAGTGGGCGTGGGCGGCGACGACCGCGGCGAACGGGTCGGCCGGCAGAGCGCCGAGGTAGGCGGCGACGACACCGCCTAGCGAGCAGCCGGTGCCCACGACCAGCGGCATGTAGTCCGAACCGCCGGAGACCCGGGCGATGCGCACCTGCTCACCGGCGTGGACGATCGCGTCGACCTCGCCGGAGACAGCGACGACGGAGCCGAGTGCGTGGGAGAGCTGGATCGCAGCCTCCAGGACGGCTTCGACCTCGTCGGTGGAGTCGACGCCGCGAGCACCGGCACCGGTGCCGGCCAGGGCTGCGATTTCGGAGGCGTTGCCGCGGATGGCGGTCGGCTGCCAGGTCAGGGCCTGCTTGATGCGGGTGGTGCGGTAGTCGATGACACCGTAGGAGACGGGGTCGAGCACCCAGGGGGTGCCGGTCTCACGGGCGGCGGTGATGGAGGCGTCGGCGGCGAGGAAGTTGTGGGAGCTGGCGGTGCCGAAGTTGATGAGCAGGCCGTCGGCGATGCGGGTGAACTGGGCGGCATCGGCTTCGTGGTTGATCATCGCCGGTGAGGCGCCGATCGCCAGCAGCGCATTGGCACTGAGCGGCTGCACGACGGTGTTCGTGATGCACTGGACGAGCGGATTCGACTCCCGCACCGCGGTGGCAGCCGCTGCGAGATCGGGTATCGAGGCCGCCGTCTGTGCGGGGGCAGATGGGTGCTGCTGTGTCATGACAATCCCTTCGCCAGCATGATCCAGATCAGGTTCGATGGGTATGTTCTCAGCCCGGCCTGCCGGGCACCCCATGTCTGTCCGCCACTCTAACAGTCCTGGCTGATGACGCCAGTTTGCGCTGGAGTGTGACGGCGCGGCGGCGCGCGGAGTCCGCATGCATGGGTCGCTAGGATCGGAGCAGACGGCGAAATCCGTCGGCCACCGGCAGCGCACCTGATGAAAGCGGAGGAAACCTGTGAGCGATGTGCTCTTCTCACCCAGCGAAACCGGCGAGGGCTCGTTCCTCGATCTCATGCAGCTGGAGAAGATCGACAAGAACATCTACCGCGCTGGCTACGTCTTCGATGAGCCCTATGCCCTCTACGGCGGGCAGGTCGCAGCGCAGTCGGTGCACGCCGCGGCCCTGACCGTCGATGAGGAGCGCAAGCCGCACTCCCTGCACGGCTACTTCCTGCGCCCGGGCAATGCCGCCCGGCCGACGGTCTTCCAGGTCTTCCGAGACCGCGACGGCGGCTCCTACTCCGCCCGCCGGGTCGTCGCCACCCAGGACGGCGATGTCATCTTCAATATGGCCATCAACTTCACCCGCGGCAACGAAAGCCCCGACCTGCAGGGCCCGACGGCCGCCGCCGAGGCCGAGATCCGGTTCGGGAACCCCTCGCCGATGCCGCGGATGTTCTCCTTCGAAGCCCGCAGCACCGACCAGCCGTTCACCACGACCGACTACCCGGTCCGGTTCTGGGCCCGCTGCACAGAGGACCTCGGCGATTCCGACCTGCTGCACATCTGCGCCCTGACCTACCTATCCGACATCTCATCAGGTCTGGGGGCGTTCAATACCGATGAGTTCAAGTCCGGCTCCAGCCTCGATCACTCGCTGTGGTTCCACCGGCCGGTGAACATGAACGACTGGGTGCTGTGCGACTACGCCCCGCGCTCCGCCGCCTACGGCCGCGGTCTGTACACCGGCGACATCACCACAGCCGACGGCGTGCTCGTCGCCTCGGTCGCCCAGGAAGCCCTGTTCCGCAGGCTAACCCCGGAGCAGCTGCAGCACTACCGCGGGATCGGTCGGCAGAAGAAGGACTGAGATCCCTAAGCCGACCCCGCACCCCGCGCTCGCTTGCGCACATCAAATAGTTCGCATATGCGAACTTTGAAGATTCGCTGCGGGGAACTATTGTGATGCCATGGCATTCCGATCCCCCCTCCATCGCCTGCGCTCACCTCGCGCGCACAGTCGCACCCGGCGCATCCCCCTTCTCATCACCGGCCTGGTGAGCGCAGCCGCACTGGCACTGTCCGCCTGCAGCCCAGCAGCCACCTCGGGCACGGACGACGACCGCCCACTGGTGCTCACCACCTTCACCGTCCTCAAGGACATCGCCGCCAACGTTGCAGGCGATCACCTGCGGGTGGAGTCGATCACGCAGGAAGGCGCGGAGATCCACGGCTACGAGCCCTCCCCCAGCGACATCCGGCACGCTGAGGAAGCCGACCTCGTCCTCGAGAACGGCATGGGCCTGGAGAAGTGGTTCGAGCAGTTCATCGACGTCGCCGGCACGAAGCACGTCGTGCTCAGCGAGGGCATCAGGCCGATCGACATCACTGAGGACGCCTACGCCGGCAAGCCGAACCCGCACGCTTGGATGTCACCTGCCAACACCGCGATCTACGCCAAGAACATGGTGACGGCCTTCTCGGAGCTCGCCCCCGACCACGCTGCGGACTTCGAGGCCAACGCCGAGGACTACACTGCCAAGCTCACCGAAGTCGAGACTAAGCTGACCGACACGCTTGAGACCCTGCCGGAGAACCAGCGTGCGCTCGTCACCTGCGAAGGCGCTTTCTCCTACCTCGCCCGCGACGCCGGGCTGACGGAGAAGTACATCTGGCCGGTCAACGCCGAGCACGAGGCGACCCCGCAGCAGGTCGCCTCGACCATCGAATTCGTGCGCGAAAACGACGTCCCGGCCGTGTTCTGCGAATCGACCGTCAACGACAAGGCGATGCAGCAGGTCGTGGACGCCACCAACGCGAGCTTCGGCGGCACCCTCTACGTCGACTCGCTCACCACCGCCGACGGCCCCGTGCCGACCTACCTCGATCTCATCACCCACGATGCCGAGACCATCGCCGATGCTTTGACCGGGGCCGCAGGCGCATGACGGCCGCCGCAGTCTCACCGGCGTCGTTCATCCGGCTGCGCTTGACTGGACACCGATGACCCCTCCCCGCCCCCCGCACCAGCCTGCGGCGCACCCGCCCGGACCCGGCGCGTCCACCGCCCTGGAGGTCCGGAACGTCACAGTGCGCTATGGCTCCGTGCTGGCTCTCGACGAGGCGAGCGCCGTCATCGGCCGCGGCCGCATCTGCGGTCTGGTCGGCATGAACGGCGCCGGTAAGTCCACCCTGTTCAAGTCGATCGTCGGCAGCCTCAAACCGCAGTCGGGTTCCGTGCGCATCGCCGGCCTGCCGCCTGCCAAGGCCCGGCGGGCCGGGCTCATCGGGTACGTGCCGCAGGCCGAGATCGTCGACTGGGACTTCCCGATCACCGTGCGCGAGGTAGTGGGCACCGGCCGCTACGGGCGCACCGGGATCACCCGCCGGCTCACGCGGGCCGACCAGGACGCCGTCGAGGCCGCACTGGCCCGCGTCGAGCTCACCGAGCTGGCCGGCCGGCAGATCGGCCAGCTCTCCGGCGGGCAGCGCAAGCGCGCCTTCGTCGCCCGGGGCCTGGCGCAGGAGGCCACGGTGCTGCTGCTCGATGAGCCCTTCGCCGGCGTCGACAAGCGCTCTGAGCAGATGATCTCGACGGTGCTGCGCGAGGCCGCCGATGCCGGGACGACGATCGTCGTGTCCACCCACGATCTGCACGCGCTGCCGGATCTGGCCGATGAGGCGATCCTGCTCATGCGGCGTGTGCTGCTGCACGACTCGCCTGCCGAGGTGCTGCGTCCGCAGAACCTGGCGCTGGCCTTCGGACTCGATCCGCTCGGCCGGCCGACCGACAGGCCGACCAACAACCGGCGGGCCGGAGAGACCCCGGCTGCCGGCGGGGCCCCGACTGACGGCGACGCTGCGGCCAGCGATGGGAACTGGGACGGTGAACCGCATTGAACATCATCCACCTGCTCGCCGACCCGGTTTCCTATGAGTTCATGACCCGCGCGCTCATCGCCGCGGTCATGGTCTCGATCGTGTGTGCGCTGCTGTCATGCTGGCTGGTGCTCATCGGCTGGTCGCTTATGGGCGATGCCGTCTCCCATGCGGTGCTGCCCGGGGTCGTGCTCGCCTATGTCCTCGACGTGCCGTTCGCCATCGGCGCGCTCGCATTCGGGTTCCTCGCCGTCATCCTCATCGGGACGGTGCGCGACACCTCCCGGGTCAAGGAGGATGCCGCGATCGGCATCGTGTTCACCACGCTTTTCGCCCTGGGCATCGTGCTCGTGTCCGTCACCCCCTCGGACACGGACCTCACGCACATCATCTTCGGCAACATCCTCGGCGTCTCCCGGCAGGACCTCACCCAGATCCTCATCCTCACGCTCGCCGTGCTGCTTGTCGTGCTGGTCAAGCGCCGCGACTTCACGCTCTACGCCTTCGACCCGACCCATGCACATGCGATCGGCATGAGCCCGCGGCTCATCGGCGCGGTCATGCTCGCCCTGCTGGCCGTCACCGCGGTGGCGACCCTGCAGATCGTCGGCGTCGTCCTGGTCGTGGCGATGCTCATCATCCCCGGCGCCTCGGCCTACCTGCTGACGAACCGGATGAGCATGATGCTCATCCTCGCCCCGGCGATCTCGGTCGGCTGCTCGCTTATCGGCCTGTACACCAGCTACTACGCCGATACCGCGTCGGGTGGCATGATCGTGCTCGCTCAGGGCTTCGTCTTCACCCTCATCTACCTCTTCAGCCCCCGCCAGGGGGTCATCGCCCGGCAGCTCAAGCACCGGCGACTGCGCTCAGCGCTGTGAGGCCCACATCGCAGCAGCCGCCTCGGCCCCGAGGGTGAGTGCGGGCTGGCCCTCGCGTTCGAGCACGAGCGTGCCGGAGTACGGGGCTCCTGCGGCCAGTGTGACATCGGTGCCGACCTCAATGCCGCGCTCGGCGAGAAACTGCAGCAGTTCCGGATCGGCATCTGAGATCCGCTCGAGCCGGTAGTCGGATCCGGGTTCGCAGTCGGTGAGCTGCCGGGCCCGAGGTGTGGCGACCTGACCGTCGGCGGCTGGGATCGGGTCGCCGTGCGGGTCGCGGCCGGGGTTGCCGAGGTGGGCTGAGATCCGGTCGACGAGCTCATCGGAGACGGCGTGTTCGAGCACTTCGGCCTCATCGTGGACTTCATCCCAGCCGTAGCCGAGCACCTGGACGAGGAAGGTCTCGATGAGCCGGTGGCGGCGCACCATCTGCACCGCATGCGCCCGACCCTCCTCGGTCAGCGACACCGCACCGTAGCGGGTGTGGGTCACCAGTCCCTGCCTGCCAAGGCGTTTGATCGCATCGGAGACCGTCGACATCCTCAGGCCGGCCTTCTCGGCGATGATGCTGGGCTGGACGGGTGTGCGCTCCCGATCCCATTCCTGGACGCTCCAGATGATCTTGAGGTAGTTCTGCGCACTGGCTGTCAGCTCGGACACCGACGGTGCGCGCTCCCCTGCCGGGGCAGGCCCGTCCACTGGTACCGCCTGCGGCTTCTCGGCAGCAGCCACTGTCACTTCACCGTGTAGTTCGGCGCCTCGACCGTCATCTGGATGTCGTGCGGGTGGCTCTCCTTGAGCCCGGCTGCGGTGAGGCGGACGAACTGGCCCTTCTCCTTCAGCTCGGTGATCGTACGCGCGCCGACGTAGAACATCGTCTGCCGCAGCCCGCCGGTGAGCTGATAGGCGACCTGCTTGAGCTCACCGCGGTAGGCGACCCGGCCCTCGACGCCTTCGGGGATGAGGTCGGTGTCGGTCGACACATCGGCCTGGAAGTAGCGGTCCTTGGAGTACGAGGCGCCCTTGCGCGGGGCCATCGCACCGAGCGAGCCCATCCCGCGGTAGGCCTTGTACTGCTTGCCGTTGACGAAGATGAGCTCACCGGGGCTCTCATTGCAGCCGGCGAGCAGAGAGCCGACCATGACGGAATCGGCACCGGCGACAAGCGCTTTGCCGATGTCGCCGGAGTACTGCAGTCCGCCGTCACCGATCACCGGCACGCCGGCCTCACGGGCGGCCTGGTGGGCCAGGTGAATGGCGGTCACCTGCGGCACGCCGACGCCAGCGACGACGCGGGTGGTGCAGATCGAACCAGGACCCACACCGACCTTGATGGCATCGGCTCCGGCGTCGATGAGCGCCTGCGCCCCATGCCGGGTGGCGACATTGCCGCCGATCACCTGGACGCCGGCGAACTTCGGGTCCTTCTTCAGGGCGCGGATCATCTCGGTGACTCCGCGGGCGTGGCCGTTGGCGGTGTCGACGACGAGCACATCAACGCCGGCTTCGGCCAGCAGTCCGGCGCGGTCGTAGGCGTCGCCGTAGAAGCCGACGGCGGCGCCGACGCGCAGCCGTCCCTCATCGTCCTTCGTCGCCAGCGGGTACTCCTCGCTCTTGACGAAGTCCTTGACGGTGATGAGCCCGCGGATGACGTTGCTGTCATCGACCAGCGGCAGCTTCTCGATCTTGTTCTCGGCCAGCAGTTCGAAGGCCCGTTCGGCTGACACGCCGACCGGGGCGGTGATGAGCGGTGCGCGGGTCATGATCTCACCGACGGTGGTGGTGGCGAAGTCCTTGCGGGAGACGAAGCGCAGGTCGCGGTTGGTGATGATGCCGACCAGCACATTGTCCTCATCGACGACCGGCAGCCCGGAGATCCGGTACTGCCCGCACAGCTCGTCGAGCTCGGCGAGGCTGCGGTCGGCGGTGATCGTCAGCGGGTCGTTGATCATGCCCGATTCACTGCGCTTGACGTAGTCGGCCTGCTCGGCCTGGTCTTCCTTGCTCAGGTTGCGGTGCAGGATGCCGATGCCGCCGATGCGCGCCATCGCGATCGCCATCCGCGATTCGGTCACCGTGTCCATCGCCGCTGAGACCAGCGGGACGTTGATGTCGATCTCACGCGTCAGCCGCGTCGTCGTCGAGGCCTCGGACGGGATGACGTCGGTGTCCCCAGGCAGCAGCAGCACATCGTCGTAGGTCAGTCCGGTCAGCGCGAAAGGATCCTCCGCTGCTTTGAAGTGCTGCTCGATGTTCACCTGTGTCTACCTCCCGAGGCGGAATACGGCGTGGGGTCGCTGGCTCAATCGTAGTCCGTCGCAGCGGCCCGGCACCACACCCAGGACAAGGCCTGCCTGCAGCTCCGGCTGTGAGTCTGCCCTCGCCTCGGGCGCGGTCTACACTTGAGCCCATGATCGATCACGATGATGTGTCTGTTCCCCATGCCTTCGCTGCGACCCCGCAGCTGGCCGGCACACGGGTGCTGCTGCGCCGGGTCGAGGTCTCCGACGCCGAGGTGCTGGCCGCCGCCGTCGGGGACCTCCCGTCCTCGTGGGTGACGAGTGTGCCCGCGCCCGAGGCGATGGCTGATGAGATCGTGCGCCGGCAGGGCCTGCAGGCAGCTGGGTCCATGGCGCCGTTCGCGGTCGTGCTAGGCGGCCGGCCGGTGGGCATGACGACGTTCATGAACATCGATGCGGCCAACCGGCGGGTCGAGATCGGTTCGACGTGGCTGTCTCCTGCCGTGCAGGGCACCGGAGTGAATGCGGAGGCGAAGCTGCTGCTTCTCACCCGCGCGTTCGAGGCCCTTGACTGCATTGCGGTGGAGTTCCGCACGCACTTCCACAACTTCCAGTCCCGAGCGGCGATCGAACGCCTCGGCGCGAAGCCCGATGGGGTGCTGCGCTCCCACCAGCTGTTCAATGGGGTGCTGCGGGATACGGCGGTCTATTCGATCATCGCCTGCGAATGGCCCACGGTGAAGCGGGGTCTGGAGCACCGGCTGGCCGGCCGCTGAGGTCAGCGTCGCGTTCGGCGATCCGCCGGAAAGTCACAACGATGCGCACACTGAGGCGCTGCGCGTGCTCAGGCGGATGGCTCACCGGCGATGTCCTCCTGTACAGGGGCCGGTGGGCTCCGGAGTCGGCCTGCGCAGAGACGTGATCGGCATGAGGCAGACGAACAGGAAGATGACAACTGCGAGGGTGATCCCGGCAGGGACGATGACGCTTGTCGTGTCGTAGGCCGGCACAGCCTTGATGAACATGACGATTCCGACTGCCAGGCCCAAGCTCCCGAGCACCCAGCCGCCACCGAGGATGAAGGCGATGATCGGGTTGACCGCCATCATGCGCACCATGAAGACAGCCCCACCGAGAACCGAAAGCGTCACGGACCAGCAGCACAGGAACACCACGAGCAGGTGTGCCGCATCCGGTTCCCAGCTGTCGATGAAGAGCCCCGAAGGTGCGAAGTCGACCACGTACGGCCACACCAGCGTCGAGACTGTCAGCAGCCCGGCGTTCACCGCCGAGGTCGCGAAGATGAACGCCGCCACCGGCAGCCGCTTCTGGCCAGCGGTGGAGAAGACCATGCTGTAGTCCATGAACGGGAACATCCAGGACAGGACGACGAGGAAGATGAGGCCCATGAGTCCCGCCTGCTCGGCCGGGACGACCTCTCCCGTCTTGCCGAGCAGCAACTCCGCCCCGACGATTAAGACGATGACGGCCCCGGCTGCGGCCAGTGCGAGGCTGACGAGTACGGCCCGGCCGAAGCGCGGCAGCCATCTGATCGGCTTCTCGCTGTCATCGGAGAAGACCTCCTCGCGCTGCCGGTCGAGTTCGCTGAGATCGTAGCGCCCGTCGACCCGCGGCACACCGGCAGCGTACATGGACGGCTCCTCACGGCGCGGGTGCGGCACACGCGGTCCCGGCGGCGTCCGCTGCGCTGGCGGCCGAGGAGGCTGCGCTGGCGGCCGGGGAGGCTGCGGGGGCACAGTCCGGTCCGAAGGCGGGTTGGGATCGGTCATGGTGCCACTGTAATGGCGGGCCGACCCACCTCAGGTTGCGCTGCTGTGGCAGCCCTGTGACATCCTCATCCACCCAGCTGCGCCCACGCGGCGGCCGCGTCGAGCCGCAGCCCGGTGGCGAACCGCCGCTGCTGTCCGGTCAACGGGTCGGTGAAGGCGAGCGCGGATGCCAGCAGCTGCAAGGGGGAGGAGAAGTCGTAGGGATCCGGGTTGTCATCGACCGGGTAGACCGGGTCGCTGAGGATCGGCAGGCCCAGTGCGTGCATATGCACCCGCAGCTGGTGGGTCTTGCCGGTCACCGGCTGCAGCTCGAACTCCCCGATGCGCACGCCTCCCTCCCCCGTTCCCGAGGCGGCGGGCGCCTGGCCGCCGGCTGGCACCTCGTGCACGGTTGTCAGCCGGATCCGGGTGTGGGCGTTGGGCTCACCGGCCACTTCGCGGACCTGGCGGTCACCGGCGGTCTTCTCCAGCCGGGTGCGGCGCTCACCGGGCAGCGAATCCGGGTCGAAGCCCGGCGGCAGCACTGCCAGCGCCCGGTAGGTCTTCGTCACCTTCCGGTCTTGGAACAGCCGCTGATAGCGTCCACGGGATTCCGGCCGGCGCGAGAACACGAGCAGCCCGGCGGTGACCCGGTCGAGTCGGTGGATGGCGACCAGATCCGGTTCGCCGCGGTCGACGCGCAACCGGGTGACGGCGCATTCGCGTACGAACCGGCCGTTGGGGGTGCTGGCCAGGAAGTGCGGCTTGTCGACGACGAGCAGATCCTCGTCCTCGTCCACGACGCCGATCTCGAACGGCACCCGGGGCTCGGGCGGAACCGGGCGGTGGAACCAATAGAAGGCTCCGGGGATGACCGGGTCCTCCAGCCGAGCGGGTCCGGCCTCAGCGGTGCACAGGCGGCCGTCGGTTACGAGCGCTGCCCGCGCCTCGGGTGTGGAGTCCGGCACGAGGACGGCGAGCATCTCATCGACGCTGTCCGGCACCGGGGCGCCGGCCAGCGCGTGGGTCTCATGCCCGCCAGGGGCGCGCAGGCGGGTGGCGGAGATCCCCTCACGTGGGGGCAGTGGGCTGCGGGGCATGTGCCCCAGCCTACGGGTTCAGCATCCCGCAGCGCCTCGGCGCGCACAGCACTGCGCCCCTGGGAGGTTCTCCCAGGGGCGCAGTGTCAGTGCTGAGGCAGGCTCAGAGGCAGAGGGTCAGTCCTCGTCCTCTTCTTCCTGCTTCTCCACGACGAGGGTCTCGGTGGTGAGCACGAGTGCTGCGATCGAGGCTGCGTTGCGCAGCGCCGAACGGGTCACCTTGACCGGGTCGATGATGCCCTGAGCGATGAGATCGCCGTACTCGCCGGTGGCGGCGTTGAAGCCCTGACCGGCGTCGAGCTCTGCGACCTTCGAGGCGACGACGTAGCCGTCCTGGCCGGCGTTCTCCGCGATCCAGCGCAGCGGCTCGCCGATCGCGCGGCGCACGATCGTCAGGCCGGTCTGGGCGTCGCCCGAGATGCCGAGGTCGACGTTCTCCAGGGCCTTGCCGGCATGGACGAGGGCTGCGCCGCCGCCGGCGACAATGCCCTCTTCGATGGCGGCACGGGTGGCCGACACTGCGTCCTCGACGCGGTGCTTGCGCTCCTTGAGCTCCACCTCGGTCGCGGCACCGACCTTGATGACTGCCACGCCGCCGGCCAGCTTGGCCAGGCGCTCCTGCAGCTTCTCACGGTCCCAGTCCGAATCGGTGTTCTCGACCTCGGCGCGGATCTGCGCAACCCGGTCCGACACGGCGTCATCGGAACCGGCGCCGTCGACGACGGTCGTCGAGTCCTTGGTGACGGTGACGGTGCGGGCGTTGCCCAGATCGTCGAGCGTCACCTGGTCGAGCTTCATGCCCATATCGGCGGTGACGACGGTGCCGCCGGTGAGCACGGCGAGGTCTTCGAGGATCGCCTTGCGGCGGTCGCCGAAGCCCGGTGCCTTGACGGCAGCGACGTTGAGGATGCCGCGCAGCTTGTTGACCACGAGGGTCGAAAGAGCCTCGCCCTCGACGTCCTCAGCGACGATGAGCAGCGGCTTGGAGGCCTGCTGCACCTTCTCCAGCACCGGGAGCAGCTCCTGGATGTTGGAGATCTTGCCCTGGTTGATAAGGATGTAGGGGTCGTCGAGGACGGCTTCCTGGCGGTCTGCGTCGGTGACGAAGTACGGCGACAGGTAGCCCTTGTCGAACTGCATACCCTCGGTGAACTCGAGCTCGACCGATGCGGCCTGGCTCTCGTCGATGGTGATGACGCCGTCCTTGCCGACCTTGTCGAAGGCCTCGGCGATCATCTCGCCGATCTCACGCGACTGCGCCGACAGCGCGGCGACGTGAGCGATCTCCTCGGAGCCGGAGACGTCGCGGGCGGTCTCCCGCAGCTTCTCCTCAACGAGTTCGACGGCCTTCTCGATGCCGAGCTTGAGCTGGCTGGGGGCGGCACCGGCAGCGACGTTGCGCAGGCCCTCGTGGACGAAGGCCTGAGCGAGCACGGTCGCAGTCGTGGTGCCGTCACCGGCGACGTCGTTGGTCTTGGTGGCGACTTCCTTGGCCAGCTGGGCGCCGAGATTCTCGTACGGATCGTCGAGTTCGACCTCGCGGGCGATCGTCACACCATCGTTGGTGATGGTCGGAGCGCCCCACTGCTTGTCGAGCACGACGTTGCGGCCGCGCGGGCCGAGGGTCACCTTGACGGTGTCGGCCAGCACGTTGACGCCGCGCTCAAGGGCCTTGCGCGCGTCGTCGTTGAACTGAAGTGTTTTAGCCATGTGTCACTTCCTTCTATGAAGTACGAACAGTCTGCTCAGGCGCAGATGCTCAGCCGATGACGGCGAGCACGTCACGCGCCGAGAGCACGAGGTATTCCTCACCTGCGTACTTGACCTCGGTGCCGCCGTACTTGGAGTAGATGACCTTGTCGCCGACGGCGACGTCGAGCGGCACGCGGTTGCCGTTGTCGGCGACACGGCCCGGGCCCACGGCGACGACTTCGCCTTCCTGCGGCTTCTCCTTGGCGGTGTCAGGAATGACGAGGCCGGAGGCAGTGGTCTGCTCGGCTTCAACCTGACGGATGACGATCCGATCTTCGAGCGGCTTGATGGAGACCGACATGTGCGGACACTCTCCTTTGTCTGTAGTCCTCAACAGCGTCCTGCGGCGGGCACTGGGTAGTGCTGTGGCCTGCTCGTCGTCGCGGGTGCCGAGCGTGCCGATCCGCTTCAGGGGCTGTTAGCACTCATTGGCTTAGTGTGCTAATTCGACTTTAGAGCGCTGCTTGGCACTCGGTCAACTCGAGTGCCAATTCCGTCGCGGAGCCACAGCCAGCACGCAGGCTCAGTCGCGGGCTGCCTCTTCTTCGAGGTCTTCGAAGCTCAGCTCACCGCGGCGCACTGCCCGCAGGATCCGCCACGTGCGCGCCATCCGCGGCAGCGTGATGATGAGCAGCCCGCCGAGCATGTTGAACGGGATGACGATCGCCATCCACACAAGGAAGTCCGTGACCGAGATGTCAGCTCCGGCGACCATCGCGCCGAAGATGATCATCGCGTTGAGTGCACCGTGCAGCAGACCCAGCCCGATGACGATGAGCCCGGAGATCATCGAGATGACAGCGAAGACGACGTGGTTGTCGGTGCCCTGCTGCATCCGGGTGGTGAGCGTGATGGAGGCACCGGCGAGCAGCGACAGGCAGATCATCACGAGCAGCGAGGGATTGTCGACGCAGCTGGCCGCCTTGTCGACGAGGGTGCCGTGGTAGTCCGGCAGGGCGAGCACCGTCAGCCACATGAAGGCGAAGCCGCCGGCGAGGTTGGTCACGAGTTTGACGCTCCACAGCCGCAGCAGCTGGAGCCAGGTGCCCTGTCCGGCTGCGATCGCGTGGATGGGCAGCAGGAACTCCTCGGTGAACAGCTCCGAGTGGGCCATCTTGAGGGCGAACATGCCGATGCCGAAGGCCATGCCGGCGAGGATGTCGCTGCCGGTGGCCTGCAGCACGAGGATCATCGCGAGGATCCCGAAGGAGACGTCGATGCCGCCGAACAAGCCGGTGATGATGAGCTCGACCCACGTGCGGTTGAGCCGCTTGGCGCCGGTGGAGACCGTGGCGGCGGCTTCGTTGAGCAGCTCCGGTTCGATGTCGAAGTCGGTGTTGCCCAGCCGGCGGCGCTGCTCGGCTTCATCGATGTCGGTCTGCGACTTCTTCACGGATGCCCCCTTCCAGGCGTCTGGCCACCTGACCAGGGTACGGGATGACACACCTCGGGCCCGGTACGATGACCGGGCCCGAGGTGATGGCTGGCTTCAGATCAGGCGCAGGCCCACTGTCCCCATCCTGCCTTCTTCTGCAGGATCTTGGCGCGCTTGAACTGCTCCTGGGGGCTGGCATCGATCGGATTGCCGGAGCCGCCGACGGAGCGCCACGTGGCGAGCTTGAACTGGAAGAGCCCGAAGTGGGCGCGGTTGGACTGATTGATCGCCCGCGGGTTGAAGTTCGACTCGCACTTGGCGACCGAGTACCACTTGGAGCCGGGTCCGCCGAGCATCTCCTTGATCTGGGCGGTGGTCATGCTGCCGGAGTAGTTGTCCTCGGAGTTGTCGGAGTCGTTGCCTTCGGAGTTGTCCGAGCCGCCGGAGCCGCGCTCGTCCTTGCTCCGCGAGCCCTTGTCAGATTCGCGCTTCTTCTCCGGAGCCTTGGTGCCCTCGACGACGACCTCTTCGACCGGCTTCTCAATGTCTTTGGAGGAGACCTCTTCGCGGCTGACCTCATCGCCGTTGACCGTGCGGACCTTGAAGACGACCTCGCGCTTGCCGTCCTTGCCCTTCTTCTCGACCTTCTTCTCACCGCGCGGCAGCGAGGAGTCCTTCTTGACGGTGACCTTCTTCTTGATCGTCTCGGTCTCGGTCTTCTCTTCGTTGACCACGCGCATGACGTTGACGACCTGACCGTCGTAGACGTTGGAGGTCAGCGGGGCAGACGTGATGTCGTCGGTGCCGAGCTCGATGCCGGCTTCGCTGATGACATCCTGGACGGTCTTCGAGGCGGCCTCGACAGGCTGGGTCTTGCCGTCGGCCATGACGTTGACGGTCTTCGCGGTGGTGACGTCGATGGTCTCGCCGTCGCTGATCTTGTCATCGAGGGCCGCGGAGACCTCGGCGCCCTCGTGCTCGATGCCGAGGTCGGCCAGGGCCTGTCCGACGGTCGAGGCGTTGGTCCATTCGTCCATCGGCTTGCCGTCGACGGTGAGGTCGAGGTCCTTGGCCTTGTTCACGACGATGTTCATGTCGCGTTCGACCTGGGTGCTGCGGCTGGGCTGGACCTGGTCGCGCTCGTCAAGCGTGATGTCCTGTGCGGCGAGCACGTCGTCGACGGTCGAGCCGAAGCTGCGGACCTGCTCGGCTTCGCCGTCGACCGTGACGTTGACGGGCTTGTTGAGTGCCACGAAGGCACCGGTGCCGCCGACGAGCGCGGAGATGACGACCGACTGCGCGACGATCTGCACCTTGCGATTGCGGATGGATGGAATCACGTAACTACCCCAATAGACTCTCTGCATATGCCAGCCCGCGGTGGCGGGCTCCAAGTGAGTGGCTGTCCGGCCTGCTGCGTGCGGGCCCGTCTGCGCCGCTGGATCGACGGCAGGCGTGAAGACAACGAGACCCAGCGTAACCGATTCGTTACCAACATTGCAAAGCTGTGACATAGACCGCGCTGAAGCCTGACGTCGTCGCTGGTCAGCGGCCAGAATTCGCGGCTGGCGGCGGGTCACAGGCGGTGTTACACATGACGTTCGGCAACCGGGCGGGAGTCCTGCAGCAGCCGGTTTCGCCGTAATGTGCTCCGTATGTCCGAGCCCACTCGCGCATTCCCCTCCGGTGCGGCCCCCTCCAGCTGGCTGGGCGATCCCGTCAGCCGTCATCCGCAGATCCGCATGCTGCGCAATCGGCTCAACCGGCAGCTTGTCAGCACGCTCATCTTCTCGGCAGCCGGGTTCCTCATCTTCGCCAGCGGCTGGTTCTACGCAATGCTCAGCTGGCTGCCGGATCTGGCCCCGACGGCCGAGGATGCCGCCGGCGTTCGGGAGCTCGCCGGCCTGGCTGTCGTGCCGCTGCTCGTCTGGCTCGCTGCCCACGGGCTGCTCATCCTGCTCGGTGCCGTGGGCTTCCGCGCCCGGGCGGCCCTGCAGTCGCTGCGCGGCGGGCTGGCTTACCGGGCGATGCCGGCCAGTGTGTTCCCGCGGGTGCTCATCATCCTGTATCTCATCGCCCTCGGGGTGACAGCACTGCTGGGCCTGGTGGCCGGGCTGCTGCCGATGCTGGCCGATTCCATGGTCATCACCAATACGTCCGACGAAGTCGCCACCGAGGTGCGCCGGCAAGCGTGGACGATCGCCGGTGCCTTCATCGCGTGGCTGTGCACGTCTCTCGTGCTGCTGTTCGTCTCGCAGGTCATCAACTTCCGCGGCCTGCTCACCGCCGCCCAGATCGAAAACGCCGTCGGCAGCGCGACCCGCGCCTACTGAGAGACCTCAGCCGACCGGGGCGTTCAGCTCAGCGCCCAGGAACCGAAGATCCGCTCAGCGTTCTCGCCGACGGTCCCGGCAATGTGGTCCTCGTCAACGCCGCGCACTTCGGCGAGCATGCGGACGGTCAGGGCCGTCATGTACGGCCCGCCGGGCTTGCCGCGGTGCGGGTGCGGGGTGAGGAACGGCGCGTCGGTCTCGGTGAGCAGCAGCTCATCGGGCACCACCGATGCCGCGTGCCGCAGGTCGTCGGAGCGTTTGAAGGTGACGTTGCCGGCAAACGACATGTAGTAGCCGCGCTCGGCGCAGATGCGGGCCATCTCGACGTCGCCGGAGAAGCAGTGGAACACCGTCTTGGCCGGTGCGCCCTCCTCGGCGAGGATGCGCAGCACATCGGCATGGGCCTCCCGGTCGTGGATCTCGAGCACCTTGTCGAGCCGTTTGGCCATCTCGATGTGGGCGCGGAAGGACTCCTGCTGGTCGGCCACGCCGTCGTCGGCGGTGCGGTAGTAGTCGAGCCCGGTCTCGCCGACCACCCGGATCCGCTCGGCACCGGCGAGCTGCTCGATCTCGGTCAGCGACTCCTCCAGCAGGCCGGCGGCGGCCAGCCGGGGCGCCTCGTTCGGGTGGATCGCCACCCCGCCGAGCATCCAGTCACGACCAGCGGCGGCCTCGGCGGCCACGACCTCGGCGGTCCAGCGGGCCGAGGCCATCTCGCAGCCGATCTGCACGATGCGCGTGATGTTGGCAGCCATCGCGGTGTCGTGGAAGAACGACAGCGGCGGGAAGGTCTCGTCTGCTTCGGGTTCGACCTCCGGGGCGGGTTCGCCGTCCTTGATCGGCCCGCGTGCGCCCACGCCGATGTCGAGGTGGCAGTGGGTGTCGACGCCGGGTGTGCTCAGCGGTGGGGGAACCTCGGGATACGTACCTGCAGCCCGTGATGCCATTGAGTCTTACTCCTCCACCTGGAACTTGGGGAACACCGGGGCCGGCTTGGGCAGCGGCGTGCCGGCGGCCAGCGGGGTGTCGATTGCGGTGAACAGGCGGGCCGGTTCGGGCCGGCCTGCCTCCGGGTCGCCTGCGCCCTCTGCGGCTCCACCGACGTGCACCGGGGTGATCGCCGGGGCGCCCTCATTGGCGGCATGGACGTTGCGGGCACCGGCTGCTGCCGCCGCCTCGCCTGCCGGCACGCCGAGCTGGTCGAGGATCTTCCCGGTCGATTCGGGCATCACCGGCTGGATGAGCAGCGTGATGATGCGCACGACTTCCAGGGTCACCCACAGCACGGTCTCCATCCGGGCGGTGTCGGTCTTCTTCAGCTTCCAGGGCTCCTGGGCCGAGAAGTACCTGTTCGCCTCGGAGAGCACCTTCCAGCAGGCGCCGACGTAGAGGTGCAGGTTCTGCACATCGACATGCCGGCGCGCCTCGGGCAGCACGCCGCGGGCCAACGCCAGCAGCTCCTCGTCCTCGGCGGTGAGCGAGCCTGGGGTGGGCACCTGGCCGCCGCAGTTCTTGGCGACCATCGACAGGGAGCGCTGGGCGAGGTTGCCGTACTCGTTGGCCAGATCGGTGTTCTTGCGGGTGATGATCGACTCCTCTGAGTAGGAGCCGTCCTGGCCGTAGGAGATCTCCCGCAGCAGGAAGAAGCGCAGGGCGTCGAGTCCGAAGGCGTCGATGAGGTCGTAGGGGTCGACGACGTTGCCGACGGATTTCGACATCTTCTCACCGGCGTTGAACAGGAAGCCGTGGGCGTGGATGCGCTCGGGCAGGGTGATGCCGGCGCTCATGAGGAAGGCCGGCCAGTACACGGCGTGGAAGCGGGCGATGTCCTTGCCGATGATCTGCGCATTCGGCGGCCACACCTGCTCGAATCGGTCACCGGAGCTGGCCTCGCCGGGGAAGCCGGCACCGGTGAGGTAGTTCGTCAGCGCGTCGACCCACACGTACATCACGTGCTTCTCATCGCCGGGCACCGGCACACCCCAGTCGAAGGTGGTCCGGGAGATCGACAGGTCGTTGAGCCCGGAGCGGACGAAGGAGGCGATCTCATTGCGGCGGCCTTCGGGCCCGAAGAACTCGGGCCGCTCCTCGTAGAGCTTCAGCAGCGGTTCAGCGTAGCGGGAGAGCCGGAAGAAATAGGACTCCTCCTCCGTCCACGTCACCTCGGCACCGGAGGACACCGCCACGCGCACGCCGTCGCGCACCTCGGTCTCGTCTTCGGCGAAGTACGCTTCATCGCGCACGGAGTACCAGCCCGAGTAGGAGTCGAGGTAGATGTCGCCGGCGGCCTCCATCCGCCGCCACAACTCCTGGCTGGCCGCGTAGTGGTCGGTGTCGGTGGTGCGGATGAACCGGTCATACGTCGAGCCGAGCACATCCTGCAGGTGCCGGAATTCGGCGGCGTTGCGGTCGGCGAGCTCGCGGCTGGTGATGCCCTCACGCTGGGCGGTCTGCTGCATCTTCAGCCCGTGCTCATCGGTGCCGGTGAGGAAGAACACCTGCTCGCCGTCGAGTCGCTTGAACCGGGCGATGATGTCGGCGGCGACGTACTCGTAGGCGTGGCCGATGTGCGGGGTGCCGTTGGGGTAGGCGATCGCTGTGGTGAGGTAGAACGTCATAGACGCTCAGTCTAACGCTCCGCCTGCAGGTACGTTTCATACGCCTGCCGCTTGGACACCCCGTGCCGGGTGGCGACTTCTCCGGCAGCGTCCTTGACCCGCATGCCGGCGTCGACGAGCCTGCGCATCTCCTCGATGTAGTCACCGGCGTCGGCGGCCTCGGGTGAGGCGCCGGAGATCACGAGGGTGATCTCCCCGCGCACCCCGTCGCCGACTCGCGCGCGCACCTCGGCGATGGTGCCGCGGATGACCTCTTCGTAGGTCTTCGTCAGCTCCCGGCACACTGCGATCTGCCGCTCGGGTCCGCATGCGGCCTCCAGGTCGGCGAGCGCGTCGACGAGCCGGTGGGGGCTTTCGAAGCACACGAGTGTGCGCTCATCGGCGGCCAGTGCGCCCAGCTTCTTCCGCCGCTCCCCTGCCTTGCGCGGCAGGAACCCTTCGAAGGCGAACCGGTCGCTCGGCAGCCCGGACAGGGCGAGCGCGGTGATGACGGCTGACGGGCCCGAGGCGGTGGTGACGGTGACGCCGCGGGCGTAGGCGGCGGCGACGACCCGGTATCCGGGGTCGGAGACGGCCGGCATCCCGGCATCGGTGAGGAGCACGACGTGCCTGCCGGCTGCGACCTCGTCGATGAGGGATTCGGCTTTAGCCTGCTCATTGTGATCGAACAGGCTGGTGATCTCCCGCGTGTGGCGGAGTCCGAGGCGTTCGGCCAAGCCGAGGAACCGGCGGGTGTCCTCAGCGGCGATGACATCGGCGGACTCGATCGCCGCCCGCATGTGGGCTGAGACGTCGTCGAGGTTGCCGATCGGAGTGCCGACAAGGGTCAGCCGGCCCGCCGCCGAGGTCTCGGGTGCGGGCCGGCTGCCGGTGTCAGCGGCGCGGTGGCTGGGTTCGCTCACCGGTCAGGAGCTGCTCATCACGCCGGCGCCGATGATGAGGAAGATGAAGACGAAGTAGGCCACCCAGAACAGCACGGCGAGCCCGACGATGACGTAGCCGACGATGAGACCCCAGGTGGCCAGGTTGTCGCCGGTCTCACCGGTGCGCTTGATCTGGCTCTTGGCGATGTGGCCGAGGATGATGCCGACGATGGCGGTCAGGCCGCTGGTGGCCAGGCCGACGAGCGACATGATGAGCGAGAGCAGCGCCAGGGTGTTCTGCGGCGGGGTCTGCACGTAGCCGGGCTGGCCGTATGACTGCGGCGTGCCGTAGCCGGTGCTTGCGTAGCTGTCGCTGCCGTAGCCGGTGCCTGCGTAGGTGTCGCTGCCGTAGCCGGTGCCTGCGTAGGTGTCGCTGCCGTAGCCGGTGCTGTCGTAGCCTGCGCCTGCCGGCTGGTGGGCGTAGGGGTCGCCGGCAGCCGGGCTGCTGTACGGGGTGGGGGCGCCGCTGTAGCCGCCGGCTTCTGGGGATCCGTAACCGTAGGGATCGCTGCTGCCGGAGCCGTTGGGCTGGTACTGATGCGACATCGTGCTCTCGCCTGGCCTTCTGTCATCGGGGGTGGGTGGTGCCAGTCAGCCGGTGCACCGGGTGCGTGCGACTGCCTGTACCAGCCACGGTACCCCGCGTGCTGATGGGCCGACAACGCAGATCGGCAGTTGTCACCGAATCGGCACACACCTGTTCCGATTCCCACGTCTGATGCGCTCGGTCCGGATGCCGTGCGCGCCGGCCGGCAGGTGCATGAGCCGCGGTCAGCAGGCCGGACGGTCAGCAGGCCAGACGGTCAGCAGGCTGAACGGTCAGCAGCCCAGCGCGAGGCCGCCGAAGAGGACGAAGAGGACGAGAAACCAGAACACGAAGGCAAGAGCAATCAAGCCGACGATGACGTAGCCGACGACCAGACCCCAGGTGGCCAGGTGGACGCCGGTCTCACCGGTGCGCTTGATCTGCTTCTTGGCCATGTGGCCGAGGATGATGCCGCCGATCGCGGTCAGGCCGCCGGTGGCCAGGCCGACGATCGACAGGACGAGCGAGAGCAGCGCCAGGTTGTTCTGCTGCGGGACCTCGGCATAGGGGTAGGCGTAAGACTGCGGTGCGCCGTGACCTGGGCTGCCGTCGGAACTGCGGGGCTGGTACGGGTGCGACATCGCGGTCTCGCCTCCTTCTGCCGCTGGGAGCGGGGTGCGGCTGGCCGGCGCGGAGTCCGTGCGCCTGATCTCAGCGTCGCACTGCCTCGCGGTCTGCCGCGGTGACAGCCGGGATCGGCCGTTGTCACCGCATCGGCGCACGCCGCTTATGAGCCGAGTGCGCTGAGGATGACGGCGATGATGAAGGCGGACCACCCACCGGTGATGATGAGCCCGAGGACGAACCCGGTGATCGCTGTCCCGAGGCCGCGCTGACCGCTCGCCGCGATCTGGATGAAGGCGATGATCCCGGTGATGAGCGCGATGAACGACGTCAGCCCACCCGGTGATGATGCCGGCCAGCGCCAGGCCGAGCGTCCATCTGGCCATGAGGTTGCGGCGTTCACCGCGGTGCCGCGGTGAGCTGCCGAAGGCCGGGAGGTCGTCGAAGATGTCGAGGATGTCGAAGATCATCGGGGTTCCCTTCCCGTCTCTGGCATGGCCGGGTGCCTGCCGTCTGCCTCCACGGTAGACCGTGCCCGAGGCGGTGCTCCCCTTTCCATGTCACCGCCTGGGAACATGCGGTGTCTGCCTGGGCACAGGTCGGCCTGCCACACGAGCCCGCCGGGCCGCCTCGCCTACACTGGGCGCTGTGAGCCACCCGACGACCACCTCCGCTGCTGCTGCGGGCAGCACCGCCGCCGATCCCGCCGCCGGCCAGTCAGGTGCCGCCGTGCGGCTGCCAGGCCGGCTGGCCGGCCTCGACCCGCGTGTCTGGACGTGGGGTGTGCCGCTGCTGCTCGGCGTCATCGCAGCGCTCATGCGCTTCTACCGCCTGGGCTTCCCTGGCCGACTGATCTTCGATGAGACCTACTACGTCAAGGACGCCTATACGCTCAGCCAGGCCGGCTATGAGAAGGCCTGGCCCGATGAGCCGAACCCTGAGTTCGAGGCCGGCAATACGAGCATCGTGCTCGACGAACCGTCCTATGTCGTCCATCCGCCCTTGGGCAAGTGGATCCTCAGCCTCGGCATCGACATGTTCGGGGCGGACTCCTCCTTCGGCTGGCGCTTCTCCGCCGCGCTTGTCGGCGCGCTCTCGGTCGCCGTGCTCGCCTACTTCGCCATCCGCCTCTTCCGCTCGGTGTGGATCGGCGGGCTGGCCGGGCTGCTCATGACCGTCGACGGTGAGCACTTCGTGCATTCGCGCACCGGCCTGCTCGACCTGTTCCTCATGTTCTTCGTGCTGCTGGCCTTCGGGTTCCTCGTTCTCGACCGGGAGCAGACCAACCGCCGGCTGTGCGAGCGCCTAGCACTCGCGCAGCCCGCCAGGCACGGGCAGCGCACGGCCTCTGACCCGTGGACCTACGGCCCGGCACTGGGCTTCCGCGGCTGGCGGCTGGCCGCCGGCGTCGCCCTCGGCTGCGCTATGGGTGTGAAGTGGTCGGGCCTGTACGCCCTGGCTGTCTTCGGCATCGCCGTCGTCGCCTGGGACATCACCTCCCGCTACCGGGCCGGTGTGCGCCGCCCGGTCACCGGCATGCTCATCCGCGACTCGGTTCCCGCGTTCCTGCTCATGGTCCCGGTCGCCTTCGTCACCTACGTCACCACCTGGTCGGGCTGGATCTTCACCGCAGGCGGCTGGGACCGGCAGTGGGCGGCGGAGAATCCCGGTTGGTGGGACGTCCTGCCCGACTGGATCCCAGGGCTCGCCCACTACCACGCCTCGGCGTACAGGTTCCATGTCGGGCTCTCCAGCGAGCACACCTATATGTCCAACCCGTGGGGCTGGATCGTGCAGTGGCGCCCGACCTCGTTCTACTACGAGTCCTACGCCGCCGGTGAGCACGGCTGCATGGTCGAGAAGTGCTCGTCTGCGATCACCTCGGTCGGCAACCCGGTCATCTGGGGTCTGGCGCCAGTGGCGCTCATCGTCCTCATCCTCGCCTGGATCGTCCGCCGCGACTCGCGGGCCGGCTTCATCCTCGCCGGCTTCGCCGCCACCTGGCTGCCGTGGTTCCGCTACCAGGACCGCACGATCTTCACCTTCTACACCATCGTCATGGTTCCGTTTGTGTGCCTGGCGATCGCCTACTGCCTCGGCCTGCTCTGGGGCAACGCCGCGGACGCCGCTGAGCGCGGGCAGTCCCTGCTCGCCCGCCGTCTGGCTGTCGCCGCGATCGGGGCGGCGGCGATCCTCGTGTTCGCGTTCTTCTGGCCGGTCTACACCGGTGAGGTCATCCCCTACGACTCGTGGCGCCTGCGGATGTGGAACCCCAGCTGGATCTGATCCCCGCGGCCTGAATCGGCTGGCGCGCTGAATCCGCTGGCACGCCCTTCCCAACCGGAGCACGCTTGCCTTAAGTTGACGCCTCGTTCACCTGCACGTCACATGCAGGTCGCCGCTCGGTCATCCGCGATGGTCATGGTGGTTGCCTGTGACCATGAACAACCAGACCAAGCGCACTGTCGCCATCATCCCCGCTCGCGGCGGGTCGAAGGGCATCCCGCTGAAGAACCTGCAGAAGGTGGCCGGCAAGACCCTTCTCGCACGCGCGGTCGAGAGTGCCAAGGCCGCTGGCCGCATTGACACCGTCGTCGTCTCCACCGACCATGACGGCATTGCTGACGAGGCCCGGCGCGCCGGAGCCGAGGTGGTCCGCCGTCCTGCAGACATCTCCGGTGACCAGGCGACCAGTGAGTCGGCCCTGCTCTACACACTTGAACAGCTGGCTGACAGCTACGACATCACCGCCTTCATCCAGTGCACCTCGCCGTTCATTCACCCGGAGAACCTCGACCACGCTGTTGAGCGCGTCGCTCGCGATCAGGCCGACGTCGTCTTCTCCGCTGTTGAGGACTTCAGCTTCCTGTGGACGCTGGATGACAAAGACAACGCCGTGGCTGTCGGCCACGATGCGGCTTTCCGCCCTCGCCGCCAGGACCGTGCCGCGCACTACAACGAGACCGGCGCCTTCTACATCATGCGCACCTCCGGTCTGCAGAAGTACAAGCACCGCTTCTTCGGCCGTATCGAGATCGAGGAAGTGCCCGCCGAGCACGCCCGCGAGATCGATACGATGTCCGATCTGTCGCTGGCCCGCGCTGTCGCCTCCCAGCATGAGGCGATCAACGTCCTCGACGTCGACGCCCTGGTCACCGACTTCGACGGTGTCCACACCGACGACGCCTGCTACGTCAATGAGAACGGCGAGGAGACCGTCCGGGTTCATCGCGGCGACGGGCTGGGCATCGGCCGGCTTGTCAAGGCGGGCTTCCCCTTCCTCATCCTGTCGAAGGAGCAGAATCCGGTCGTCTCACGCCGGGCTGAGAAGCTGCGCGTCGACATCGCCCAGGGCATCGACAACAAAGCCGAGGTGCTCAGCGAATGGATCACCGCCAACGGCCTCGACCCGGCCCGCGTCGCCTATGTCGGCAACGACATCAACGACTTGGAGGCCTTCAGCGTCGTCGGCTGGCCGATCGCCGTCGCCGATGCCCACCCGCAGGTGCTCGCGGCCGCCCGCTCGATCCTCACCCGCCGCGGCGGGCAGGGCGCCGTACGCGAGGTCTGCGACCTCATCGATCCCGAAAAGACCAGATCAGCTGCGTGACATCCACTCACGCCACCCCGTGCATCACCCCGCACCGATACGATTGGAGCTCCCAGCATGACTCAGAACGCTGATAACGCAGCACAGCCCTCCCCCTTCCGCCAGACCGCCGCGCCGGTGGCGATCGGCGAGCACCTCGTCGGCCCCGGCCAGCCGGTGTACGTCATCGGGGAGATCGGCATCAACCACAACGGCGATGTCGAGATCGCCAAGCAGCTCATGGATGTCGCAGCCGAGGCAGGCGCCCAGGCGGTGAAGTTCCAGAAGCGCAACCCGGACGTCGCCGTGCCAGAGGCACAGAAGTCGAAGATGCGTGAGACCCCGTGGGGCACGATGACGTACATCGACTACAAGTACAAGGTCGAGTTCGAGAAGGACGAGTACACCGAGATCGACCGCTACGCCAAGGAGAAGGGCCTGCAGTGGTTCGCCTCGCCGTGGGACACCGATTCGGTTGACTTCCTGGAGAACGAGTTCGACTCGGTGACCTACAAGGTCGCCTCGGCCTCGCTGACCGACTTCGAACTGCTCAAGGCGATCGCAGCGACTGGCAAGCCGGTGCTGTGCTCCTCGGGCATGTCCGACTGGAAGATCCTCGATGAGGCCGTTGAGTGCTTCGACCGCGACAAACTCGTCCTCATGCACGCCACCTCCACCTACCCGCTGCCACCGGAGGAGACCAACCTGCTGGCGATCCCGGCGATGGCTGAGCGCTACGGCGTGCCGGTCGGCTACTCCGGGCATGAGACCGGCCTGCAGATCTCGCTGGCGGCTGTGGCTCTCGGTGCGGTGACCGTCGAGCGCCACATCACCATTGACCGCGCAATGTGGGGTTCGGACCAGGCCGCCTCGCTCGAACCGCACGGCTTCACCACTCTCGTACGCGACATCCGCGTCCTGGAAGAGGCGATGGGCGACGGCGTCAAGCGGATCATGCCCGGCGAAGAGCCGAAGATCTCCTCGCTGCGCAAGTGATGTCAGACTGCGGTCGGGGCGGCCTTACACGAGGCTGCTCCGACCGCGGCGTCTGCGCGCATCCTCCGTCCGCCACACGAAAGCAGAGCATGCCCGATCCCACTCTGAGCGTCATCATCCCAGCTCACAATGCCGAGCCGTTCATCGCCGAGACTCTCCTGTCGCTGCGCTGCCAAGAGCTGAGCCCCGAGGAACTTGAGATCGTCATCGTCAACGACGGCTCGGCCGACGCGACTGCCGAGATCGCGGGCGGTGCCTGCCGCAGCGTCAAGCACTTCCAGCTCATCACCAATGAGCAGCCCAGCGGTGTCTCAGCAGCCCGGAACACCGGCCTGCGTGCCGCTCAGGGCGACTACATCGCGTTCATCGACGCAGACGACTGGTTCGCCAACGGGCACCTGCGCGTCATGCTCGACGGGATCACCCGCCTCGGGGTCGATTTCGTACGGTGCGACCAGATCCAGGCGATCGGCAGGACCCGCCAGCTGCGCCGTGCCCCGGTCTTCCGCCGCAATGAGGCCCTGCGCACCCACGACTACATCGCCCACGGCTGGACACAGACGATGGTCGACTTCCCCAACACGAACACAGGCCTCTTCGCACGCCGTCTCGCCGGCAACGGCACTCTGTTCTTCGATGAGTCTCTGTACAGTGCCGAGGATCGCGAATGGAACTGGCGGCTCATGCTCGAAGCCGATTCCTTCGCCGTCCTCGATGCGCCCGGTGCATACTACCGCCGCGGTGTCAGCGACTCCCTGACCGCGGTCTACAACGAAACGCAGCTGCACTTCATCCCCAGCTGCGCGAAGACGATCGCCCAGACCCGCCGCTGTGGCAATCCGGCCTTCACCCTCAAGGCTCTGCACAACCTGTTCGCATTGGCCGACATCCACCTCCAGCGACGCGCTGAGATGCCCCGCAATCTGTATCGCCGCCTCGTCGACGGTGTGGCTGAGGCGTCAGCGACTGCCACTCCTGACGAACTCGACGAGGTGCTCCGCTCCTTCCGGCCTGAGCGCGTGCGCCGGCTGCGCCCGATCATGCGCCGGATGAAAACGAAGGGAGAAGCATGAAACAGGTCTTCGTCGTCTCCTCGTGGCTGCAGCTGCTGAGCATCAGCACGGCCGTCCGCAATGAGCGCATCGCCCCGGCTGAAGAGCGCGTGCTCATCGTCAGCGACACCCGCCCCGTCAGCGAAGTCGGCGCGTCGTTCGCCGAACAGCCGATTTCCGCTCCCCTGCTCGACGTCTTCGACCGCATCATCGACTACAACTCCTGGATCTGG
This sequence comes from Brevibacterium sp. UBA7493, assembly GCF_002479565.1. Taxonomy (NCBI): domain Bacteria; kingdom Bacillati; phylum Actinomycetota; class Actinomycetes; order Micrococcales; family Brevibacteriaceae; genus Brevibacterium; species Brevibacterium sp. UBA7493. The sequence continues at coordinate 166,114 of NZ_DLOD01000010.1, forward strand.
CCGCAGCACCCGTCCCAGTGGTCGCCGCTGGTCAATGAGCAGCCGATGTGGTCGAAGGCCCTCTTACGCGCATGGGACCTGGCCGATTGCCAGGTGCAGCTCTTCATTGAGTCCGTGCAGGGCAACCCGGCTCAGGCCCTCAGCTGCATCTTCACCGACGCCGAGATCGTCGTCCACTCCGATGGCCTCATGACCTACGGCCCCACCCGCAGCAACCTGCCGCCGCAGCTATGGCAGCGCCTGAGCGGTCTGATCTACATGGACCTCGTCCCCGGCGTCGACCCGCTGCTTCTCTCGGAGTTCGCCGACCTCGACCGGATCACTCTCGGGCCGACCGAGCTGCGCGCCGAGGTCGAACGCGTCGCCGATGCTGTGGACACCTCCGAGTTGCGCGTCCACCACGACGCCTGCATGATCGTGGGCCAGTACCTGGCCGATGTCTCCCTCTTCGCCCTGGAACAGGAGACCGAGCTGTACGAGCAGATGATCGACCAGGCGATCTCCTCCGGCCACCGCCACATCTACCTCAAGCCGCACCCTTCGGCCTCACAGTCGATCCAGAGCGCGCTGCAGCATCGCGCTCGCCTCCGCGGTGTGTCCTTCGATGTCGTCCCGGCATACCTTCCCGTCGAGCTCGCAGCCCTCGTGCTCACACCGAACTCGATCTACAGCTGCTTCTCCACCGGGATGGTGACGGCCTGGCGGCTGTTCGGCATACCGGCGCGCGCCTTCGGCACCCGGGACGCAATGGAGGAGTTCCGCCCGTTTGAGAACTCCAACCGCATCCCGGTCACCATCTGCGACTACCTCTTCACCGACGGGACATCGGACAAGGAGCCGTTGCAGGAGGTCGTCAACGCGGTCAGCTACTGCATGCGCGCACAGATTCTGCCGCACCTGCGCGGTTCGACGGCTGACTTCCTGCATCGCAGCCTGCCGCAGTACAGGCACTGCTTCAAGCGCCGCCGGCTGACGAAGCTGCGGCTGCCGGGCAGCCTGCCGCCCCCCAACCGCGCCCAGCAGGTTCGCAGCCTCGGACTCCGAACGGCTCGTAGCGGACTCGAAGCGCTGCGCAGCAGCGGTCAGATCGCCCAGAGGACCGCTGATCTGCTCAGCAGTCAGGCCAAGCGCATCCGGCAGCGGGCAGGCGAACGGAAGTGACATCGGCCGATCCCAGCCCGGCAGCCAGCAGCTCGCCAGTGAAGAGACGCTCTGCAAGCATTTCGCACGCCTGGGTGGAATCGCCGCTGCAGCTCGTCTCGGCGGTTGAGGCGCGGCTGCCGGACGAGCAGCTGGAGATCCATGCGCGCATCGATGCAGAAGGCATGGACAGGTTTCTGGAGCGCTTCCGCAGCGAGTGGCTGCCTGCCGGCGTCACGATCGTCGCGATGGCCGAGATCGATCCACAGATCTTCACCTGCCGCAGCGGCCGGCTGCTCATCGGGGACGTGTGTTCCGGTCGCCTGCAGCGGGCGATGCTTGCCTCAGGACTGCAGCTGCGTCGGCAGGTGGTGGTCATTGATGACGGCTTCGCCACCCTGCATGCGGTGCGCGAACTCGTCAGCCGCCGGCCCCGCCCGCTTGTGCGCCCGCGTCAGAAGACGAGCCGCTCGCGCCGAGCGGCCGCCTTCGCCGTGGCCGTGCTGCTGCGGGCCGTGCTGCACGAGCGCCGACTATCGTGGACCACTGCCCTGCCGGTGCCCGACGAGCTCATCATCTCCTTCACCGCAGCTGGCGGCACCGTGCGCCGGCATACCTTCGAGTACGTCCGCAGCCTGCCGGATGCCGGCAGCCGTGTGCCCGAACGCATCATCATCGGTTCGGCGTTGGCCGCCGATGACCTCATCACCGCCGAGGCCTACTTCGACTGGCTGGCGACGACCGTCGAGAGCCTGCAGCCCAGCGCCGAGGCCCCGGTCGCCTACTTCGCGCACCGCCGGGAGACCCCAGAGCTGCTCGCCCGGGTCGCCCAGCTGCCGCACGTCACCGTCCGGCATGCCCACCTGCCGGTCGAGATCCGCCTGACCGCCGCCCCGACCGGCGCACAGGTCCGCAGCCTGCCCACCTCGGCGGTGGCCAATCTGCCGGCCACGATGCAGGAACCGAACATCACCGTCACCGCGATCCCGTCGTCCTGGTGGACCGGCACAGCACCCAACCGGCTGCGCCAGCAGCTCAATGCGGCCGCCGCAGCACCGGACACGGACGGCAGTGAGTACCGGATCGTGGCGATCGCCGACAGCGAGTCCTACCTCAAATGGGCCGCCCGGGTGCTCGATTCCCTCGGCCCGGACATCGACGCGCAGCTGTGGATCATCGATACCCCGATCCGCCCGACCGCCGGCCAGATCTCCCACGCCCTCGCCGGCTCCTCATGGGCAGGCACCCAGGTGCCGGTCGTCGAACGCGCTGAGCTGCACGACCGGCTCACCGCCGCCGGTGCCGATGTGGTGCTCGCCGCGGCGACTGGCCCGGTCGTCCAGCAGATCGCGGCCACCGCTCACCGGCTGCCGCGGCGGCCCGGCCTGGCCACCGGGCTGCCGGGCATCGGCCTGCCGGCCCGGCAGAAGGGCGTGCGGTACCGCCGCGACTGCGACCTGTTCCTCGCCCACTCCCACCACGAGCGTGAGGCATACCGCGCTGCAGCCACCCGCGCCGGGGTGCCACTGGAGATCACCGTCGCCCGGCTGCCGTTGCTCACCAGCACCGATGTGCCCGAACCGGCCTTCGACATGCAGGCTGACGGCACCGCCCCGGTGCCCACCCGGATCGTCTTCGCCCCCCAGGCCAAAGTGCCCACTGAACGTCAGGAGCGGATCGCGATCCTGCGGGCGCTTGCCGCCTTCGCCCGCCGGCACCCTGACTCCGAGACGATCGTCAAGGTCCGGTCGCTGCCCGGTGAGCAGGAGACCCATCATGAAGAGCACAGCTACCTCTCGCTCATTCAGGAGCTCACCTCGTCGGGTGAGCTCGCGGCAGGAGAGCTGTCGATCGCCGTGGGCCCGATGGATGAGTTCCTCACCGCTGGCTCGGCTCTTGTGACGGTGTCGTCGACGGCCGCGCTCGAATCGATCGACCGCGGCCTGCAGACGCTCATCATCTCCGATTTCGGTGTTTCCGAGGCTCTCCTCAATGCAGTCTTCGACGGTTCCGGGATTCTCGGCTCGCTGCAGGACCTGTCTGCCGGACGCATCGGCTTTCCCAACGAGACGTGGCTGCAGGAGAACTACTTCCACCCTCCATCGGTGGAGGTCAACCGGGCGTTTCGGATTCTTGCCGCACGGTCTCAGCAGTACCAGCTGCGGTCTCAGCCGTGGATCAAGCACATCAACAGCTGGAGAGCCGTGCGCGCCGAACTGCGCACTGCAGCGCCGCAGCCGGTCGTCGACGGCTACCGCTTCGCGGTGAGGCAGGTCAGAAGGCTCAGCCGTCGGCTGCGCTGACGCGGCCCCAGGGCCCGCGGTCTGTCTCAGCCGACGCCTCTTCGCCTGCTGCGTCACGCGCACGGTGTGCAGCAGTCTGCCCGGCCAACAGCATCAGGCCAGCTGCGGTGATCGCGATTGCCGGCCAGTAGGTGTACCGAAAATGGAACTCCGGAACCGTCGGGAAATAGGCGAGGATATACATCAGCGCTGAAGCCGCCAGAGTTGCAGCCTCGGCCCGCAGAGGAACCGTCCGCCCCCTGCTGAGCCGTCTGGCAGCGGCCGCCCAGCCGCAGACTCCAGCGCCAACAGCCATCCAGAACCACGGAAGGTAGACGAAGGGAACGACCTTATTCGTGCCGCGCACGTAGAAGCCGGCGGCATCGTCCAAGCTGTTCGGCTGCACTCCGAGCCCCACTCGCCGAGCTTCGTCCTGCCATTCGGCCGGCCAGTAGATCAGGCGCGAGAAGGTGAGGTACCGCCAGTATTGTTCCGCTCGGTATTGAAGGTAGCTGACAGGGTGCTGGGTAAGCGTCTGGACCCACAGGTCCTTGAGCTCCTCGCGATGGGCGATGGGCGAGAATGCCCTGCCGGTCTCCCCCATCCCGTAGCAGTTCCAGTAGGCATCATAAGGTTCGTCGATCCGAATGCACTTTTCTCGTGCCGCCGAGATCTTGTCGATGAGCTGCTGCGGGGCGCCAGACGCCCGCAGCTCATCATCCGGCAGAACGAACATGACGTCGTCGAGCATAATCTGCGAAGCCTGGCTGACGTCCTCGACATCTCGCGCCTTTGCAACGGAGTTATCGGCTAGAACGACACCACCGGCGATGACTGCGAACATGGCGAGCGATGCCGCAGCCGCGCCGCCAGCCACGCGGACCCACGAGCGCATTCCGCGCTGTTCCCCTGCTTCCTGGTTTGGCCCGCGCCGACGCTGCCGGAGGGTGAGGACGAGGAGACCGCCGAGGAACACGGCGATCGGCAGAAGAGCTGACACGGCGTTTTTGCGCGCGGCGATGCCGTAGACAAGCAGCAGGCCACCGGGCAACAGCAGCCACCAGGTCACGAGGCGCCTGGGCCGGATGAAGAAGATGAGGAGCAGCCCTGCAAGAAGAGCGAGCGCCGACTGGGTGTCTTTCCACAGCACGTTAACCTGGCTGAGGGACCACGGCGCGGCCGGAAGCGCAAGGCCCAGGAAACCCAGCCACACCGAGCCGGCCCGCCTCCAGATGAGGACGCACAGGAGCCATCCGCCCAAACCGTAGAGGACCGCCTGCAAGACGAACAGCGATCCCAGAGTGCCCGTCAGCCGGAAGAGCATCTCCCAGACAAACGCGACAACCGGTGGATGCCAGTTATGGTAAGGGCTCTCTCCCATTGCCTGGAACGCCTGAGCGACGATGTCGATGTTCGCGTTGCCAGGATAGAAGGCCGCCAGAAGGAACGCAGTGAAGACGGCCGCCCCGAGGGAATACGCGGCTATCGGGATCCACGATCTGTGCACGTCGATCCTCCTGTCGATGAGGGAATTGGGCGAGGGGTGGTGCATCTGTGACTTTAAACGCGGTTAAACCCAGGAACTTCTCGGACAGCGCAATTACTCCAGAATTCACCAGACAGACACCAAGAATTCGACCATTCACGGTGTCACTGACAGATTCTAGGACGCAATGATTCCTGGCCCCTGAACCGGCGGCTGCCACCTACTTTCGAAAGCGTCCCGTGAACAAGATTCCCAGTCATCTGCGCATTGCCGCAATCGTCCCGTGTCACAACGAGGAGATCACGGTTGCCAAAGTCGTCACGGACCTGCGCGCCGCAGTACCGGGGATGACGGTCTATGTCTACGACAACAACTCCACCGACGAGACCGTCCAGGAGGCTCTGGCTGCTGGGGCGGTGGTCCGGCACGAGTACTTCAAAGGCAAGGGCAACGTCATCCGCCGCGCATTCTCCGACATCGAAGCCGATGTCTACGTCACCATCGACGGTGATGACACGTATGAGGCTGATGACCTGCCGGCGATGATCTCACTGCTCCTCGAAGGCCCCTACGACCATGTCCTGGGTGTCCGGCAGGATACCCAGGAGACCTCCTCATACCGGCCCGGCCATGAATCCGGCAACCAGATGTTCAACCGTCTGACGAGCCGGCTGTTCAACTCCCACGTCAGCGACATGCTCTCGGGCTATCGCGTATTCTCGCGCAGATTCGTCAAGTCATTCCCGGCTATCAGCAAGCGCTTCGAGATCGAAACCGAGCTGACGGTCCACATGATGGCGCTGCGGCTGCCGTGTGCCGAGCACCCCGTCGGCTTCCGTGATCGGCCGGACGGCAGCGAATCGAAGCTCTCGACCTTCGGCGACGGGTTCCGCATCCTCGGGCTCATCGCTCAGCTGGTCCAACACGAGCGCCCGCGCTTGTACTACGGCACCCTCACGATCCTGTTCGCACTTCTTTCTCTCACCCTCGGTGTACCCGTCATCTTCGAGTTCTTCGGCACGGGGCTGGTGCCTCGCTTCCCCACGGCTTTCCTGGCAGCAACGCTCATGGTGCTCGCGTTTCTGCTCGGCACGGTCGGGCTTGTCATCGACGGCATCCGGCGCGCACGTCGCGAGACAGCGCGTCTGCACTATCTGAGCTTGGAGGCTGTCGTTCCCGTCCGCCCCGAGCCGTGCGGTGACGCGGCAGCGACACAGGAAGGCGTTCGCAGCTAGTTCTTGCGCGTACCAACGTTGTCATCGTCGAGTGGGACGACGACTTCGACCTCTGTGATGTCCCGGAACACCCACGTGCGGTAGGCGTAGAAGCGGAAGATCATCGCCAGGGCGATACCGATGACATTGGTCGAGAGGTTGTAGCTGATGGGGTCTCGCAGCCCCAGGATGTACCACGTGAACCCCAGCGGGATGACCGCGATGACCATGCCGATGGCATTGACGACGGCGAACATGATGAAGCCGCGCACATGCGAGCCCGAGTCGCGGTCGCCGTACGTCCACAGCTTGTTGCCCAGCCACGCGACGATGACGGAGAGCACCGTCGAGATGATCTTGGCCTTGAGCGGGCTGCCGGGCATGAGCGCAGGCACACCCAAGAAGCCGTAGACGATCAGATTCGAGACACCAACGTCGACGACGTAGGCGAATCCGCCGACCGACAGGAACCGCAGCACCTCGACAGCAAGCGTCCGCCAGCGAGAGACGGGCACAGATGTGACGGGGAGCGGCATGCGCACCATCATACGGCCCGAGTATCCGCCTGTCGTCCGCACAGCCGCCGTTGAAGTGACATATAGGTGAACGGTGCCCAGGAGCGGCGTGACGAGCTTCACGTTATGTCAGCAGATGACACTGCAGCACAGATGAGGGAAACCGGCGGGGCTAGCCTGACGAAGCTGAATCCCTGCAATCGAAGGAACCCCTGTGATCGAACTGCGTGACCTGCGAAAGGAGTTCGCCGGTGTCACGGCACTCGACGGCATCAGCCTGTCAGTGCCGGCTGGCCAGATCCACGGCATCGTCGGCCGCTCCGGAGCCGGCAAGTCGACGCTCATCCGCTGCCTGACCGGGCTCGAACGCCCCACCTCGGGCACCGTGCGCATCGGTGACGTCGACATCACCAGCGCCCGCGGAGCTGCACTGCGCACCGCCCGGCGCACGATCGGAATGGTGTTCCAGCATGCCAACCTGCTCGATTCGCGCACCGCGCTGCGGAATGTCGAGCATCCCCTGGAGATCGCCGGCGTCGGCCGGGCTGAGCGCCGGCGCCGCGCCGCTGAGCTGCTTGATCTGGTGGGGCTGAGCGACCGGAAGGACAACTACCCGGCGCAGCTCTCCGGTGGGCAGCAGCAGCGCGTTGGCATCGCACGAGCGCTCGCAGCCGAACCGCAGATCCTGTTGTGCGATGAGCCGACCTCAGCCCTTGACTCGCACACCACTCGCCAGATCCTGGCGCTCATCCGCTCCCTGCGTGACAGGCTCGGGATCACGGTGCTCATCATCACCCACGAGATGTCGGTCGTCCGGGAGGTCTGCGATTCGGTGACTCTGCTCGCCGTCGGACAGATCGAGCACACCGGTTCGATCATCGACGTCATCGGCCAGGCCGACTCCCCGCTCAGCCGCGCACTCCTGCCGTTGCCGTCCAGCGGAAGAACGCACGGCACTGTCGTCGAAGCTCTCACCTCCGGCATCAGCCTCGATGCCGTGCTCGAGGCGGTGCGCACCTCTGGAACGGAGGCGCACCTTGATGCAGGAACCGTCGAGACGATCGCCGGCACGCTCGTCGGACGGCTGCAGTTCACCGTCGGCGGGCAGGCCGCCGCCGACACCCTCATCAGCGCGCTGGCCGCGCATGACATCCACGCGGAGGTCGCAGCATGAATGACGCCACCTGGTTCAACAACCCCGCCATCACCAGTGAGCTGCTGCCGGCTCTCGGTGAGACCCTGGCGATGACGGCGTGGGCGACGCTCATCTCCGTGGCACTCGGCCTGCCGCTGGGCATCTGGCTGTTCGTCACCACGCCGCACTCTCTGGCACCGAACCGGACGGTGCACCAGATCGTGTCGACGGTCGTCGACATCGGCCGGTCGATTCCATTCATTGTGCTCATCGTCGCAATCATCCCGTTCACCCGGCTGCTCGTCGGCACCGCGCTCGGTTGGAAGGCCGCGGTCGTTGCGCTCACGCTCAGCGCGATCCCGTTCTATGCCCGGCTGGTCGAAAACGCCCTCCACGAGGTCTCGGTCGGCAAGATCGAGGCCGCGCAGATGATGGGGGCCAGCCGCCGGCAGATCATCAGTCAGGTTCTTGTGCGCGAAGCGCTTCCCGGGCTCATCGGAGCAGCCACCGTCACCGCTGTCGCGCTGGTGAACTACACCGCGATGGCCGGCGCTGTCGGCGGCGGCGGGCTCGGAGACCTTGCGATCGCCTACGGCTACAACCGCTATCAGGGCGACGTCATGATCGCCTGCATCGTCCTGCTCGTCCTTGTCGTCGGCCTCATCCAGTTCACTGGTGACCGCCTCGCCCGGCTTGTCGATCACCGCTGAAACAACCCATTCTGCTGTCCGCATCTGCGTGCAGCCCTTCTGAAGGAGAACCATGAAACATCTGCCCACCCTCGCTCTCGCGGTCTCAGCCGCACTGGCACTCACCCTCACCGGCTGCGGTCTGTCCAAGAGCGAGACCGACGTCGGCGAGAAGAACGGCGACGTCACCACGCTGACGATCGGCACCTCGGTGACCCCGCACGGTGATATCTGGCGGTTCATCGACGAGAACCTCGCAGCCGACGCCGGGCTCGACATCGAGGTCAAGGAGTTCACCGACTACTCGCTGCCCAACCGGGCGCTGAGCGACGGCGAACTCGATGCCAACTACTTCCAGCACCTTCCATACCTGGAGTCGGAGATCGAGGGGCAGGGCTACGAGCTGCACCACTTCACCCCGGGGGTGCACGTCGAGCCGTTCGCGCTGTACTCGAAGAAGATCGACAACATTGCCGACCTGCCCGACGGCGCAAAGATCGGCATCAACAACGACCCGGCCAACCAGGGCCGGGCGCTCAAGCTGCTGGCCGACAACGACCTCATCAGCCTCGGCGACGCCGACCCGATCACCGCCACCGTCCACGACGTCGCGGAGAATCCGAAGAATCTGCAGTTCATCGAAGCAGAGGCAGCTTCACTGGCCCGCACTCTCGACGACACCGATGCCTCGGTCATCAACGGCAACAACGCCCTGGGCGCCGGTCTGTCATCGAAGAAGGACGGCATTCTCGTCGAGAGCCCGGCAGACAATCCCTACGCGAACATCCTCGTCGTGCGTGAGGGCACGCAGGATGACCCGGCGATCCAGAAGCTCTACGAGCTGTCGCAGTCGCAGGAAGTCAAGGACTTCATCGAGGATACCTGGCCCGAAGGTGAGGTCATCCCTGCGGAATGACCTCAGCTACGCCGAGCTCGAAGCAAGCTGAATGCTGAGATTGTGCTTATCAGTCGCGTAGACACGAAGTGCGCCGAGCATCTTCTCGGTGAAGTCGGCGGGTGCCGGCATTCGTTTGCCGGCACCCGTCCGGGACTCTGCACGCTGCACGTAGAGATCGAGCGTCCCCTCTTCTGCGAATTCTGAGAGGAGACCGGCGTATGGAACCTCAACCTCGAGCGACAGCTGACGCGCGCTGGCTGGCCGAGTCTGGATCGGGATCCGAAACACGTACGGGCATTTCCGGCCCTTGACCAGAAGGCACCAGTCGACGTCGGACGCGCCGTCCTCGAGGCCAAGCTCACCAATAAGTCGCAATCCGCCAAGCTTGCTGAGCTGCACTTCGTGCAGCTTGACATCTGCGAGTCCGGAAGCACCCTTCAGATAATCCGGTATCTCGGCCTTCCGCTGCAGAGCCGCTCGAAGCTTGCGCCCCCAGATACTCAGGACGGTCTTTTCGCTGAAGTCGTGCGCGCGCCGGACAGCAGCCTCACGCATTCGGATAAGGTCTTCCTCGGGCATCGTCGCCACGTAACGGATCTTCTCCGCCAACGCCGCAATATCCCCGTTCGGGACCAGGAAACCGTCGACGCCATCCGTAATAATGTCTCCGGGACCATAACGGATGTCGTACGAGACCGGGATACAACCGCTTGCCATGCTCTCCAAAACCACAAGCGGTAAGCCTTCAAACTTGCTGCTGAGCACGCTGAAGGAGGCGCTCAGAAACTTCTCTGCCGCGTTGGGTTGGTACCCCTCGAACTCGATGCGGGATTCCATGCCCAGCTCTTGCGCGAGGCGTTTGAGAGCTTCCTCAGTCGGTCCGCTCCCGACTATCGAGAGTCGAACGCCGACATCTGGGTTGATCTGCGAGACGGCGCGGATCGCGTGATCGACTCGCTTGCCGGCGTTCAAACGGCCGACCATGATCCCCTGCACACGATCCCGCGAGCTGGGTTCCTTGCCAGGAGCGAGAGCAATCGCGTTAGGAATCGTCACTAAATTCTGACATGCCCCGATCACCGTTTCGGCGTCTTTCCGCTGAGTATCGGTCAGCATGGTGACCACATCGAACTTTCCGATATTGATGAGGATGCCGATGTGGTAATCCGTCAAGGGCCCGTAGATCGTGCGCGCCCGATGCGCGATGTGTGTCGAATGAAACACCTGAGCAACAACGACGTGGTCTCGCTGATACTCATGAAGAAACTTACCGACGGCCTTTGAGTCGCATATGAGAAATGAATGACCAGATCCGGTCACGAAGTCAAGCCACGAGAAGTAGAGTTCCTTCGGAGACCACTCCCCGATTGGTTTTCCCGCACGGCTGACAAGGGTAATGTTCCTGCGACCCGGATCGGTGAAGTGCTCGACTGCCAGCAGAGAACCGTCAGGCCGATGATGTTCAACTCGGGTGACAGCATTGTCGTTGGCAGCTCTATACTCAGTGCGTCTGGAGAACTTCTGCGGGGTACCTACTGTTTCGAAATCGTTGAGCGGCCCTGGTTTTACGCCACCCGAAAGTCGACGAAGCTCTTTGTCGTTCATTTCGCAGAGCTCATTCCAGATGTTGCGCACCCGCATTCGATCAGCCAGCTTGCCGGCCTCGCGCAGACGCTTCTCGCAGGCTTCGACATCCAAGTCAGGGTCCAAGGTCAGAATCTCGATGTCCTGCTGACCGACGTCTGCGATCGCTCGGCTTCTCTGAAGCAATATGCTCGTCATGCCACCGAACTGATCGGCAATCGTCCAGGTAAGTGCGAAATACCGGCCACCGGGCAGCACTGCGTCATCTCGGCTTCTACGACTTGCGCGGTGTGCTTGGCACGCCTTGCTTCCAGCCGTTCCCTCCCGGATTTGACCAGCGAGGCCACGGCCCGGCGGGCGTGTCCGCCTGGAATTCCGATGCGGAGTGAAACCCCGTCGAACCGCGTGCACAACCATTGAATCCTCAACGGCAGACGACGGTCGTCCGGCAACAGCGCGGTGCCGCGGGACAATCGTGAACTGGTCAACTGTCCGTTTTCCCCGCGAGTCACTATGTAAAACTTCACAGTTCCCCGGCCGACTAGCTTGTGTGTTGGCATCGTCGCCTCGAACCGCGCTGACTGGGCTGCCAGCAAGTCGTCGGTTCCACTATCGAGAACATCGGCATCCGCTGAAGCAATGACCCGCCCGTCGGCCGATCGCGCTTCCAGCGTCGCAGTCTGAATCCGGTCGATCTTCCACACCGTCTGCAGATCGCCGGTGATGCGAAGTTCGCGAACCGATGATTGTGCGGACGTCATCCGTGCGAAAACGAGCGCAGCTCGGCTTTTCGCCCGGCGACAGACCGACAGGACTGCTTGAGTATCCGCGCGTCTCAGCGCCCACAGTCGAGCAACATTGAGCTCGCCGTAGTAGGTCTGTGCCTGCTCGTCGGAAATGTAATTCGCTGCGAGGCTGGAACTCGCTTGAATCCAGCGAGACTGGTTCCGCGCCGAACGGTCGAGGAACGACCGGTTGTACCGTACCAGTACTACTCGACGGAAGAAGTCTGCTTCGGCTTCCGCGCGGGCGTCGAAAGGCCACCTCCCGGTCGAAAGGGCTTCCAAACTTAGCTTTGCGCCCTCGCTATGGTTATCCGGGTCGATCGCGCTACGACTGATATGAACACCCTCATCGTGCAGATTCAGCACGTAATAGTCGCGATCTGCGAGAATCGACGTCCGTGATGAGGCGGCATAAGCACGAAAACAGAAGATCGCGTCTTCGAGTCGGATCTTACGTTCCTCAAACGACAGACCTGCGGCGCGCAGGAAGTCCGATCTGTACAGTTTAAAGACGAAATTCGATCTGACGAGCTTGCGTATATCGGCATCGACTTGAGTTTCGGTGAAGACGTCCTCGTGGATGTATCTGTTCACTGCACGTATCTTCGGCACGACAATGTCGCTCGCATGTTCCTGCGCAAATTGAACCATCGACTTCAAGGACCCTTCAAGAAGTGAGTCATCTGCGTCGACGAAATAGACGTACTCTCCCGTAACCATGCGCAAACCTACGTTTCGAGGAATCCCGGGCCAGCCCGAATTTGGTTGCTGTACGACCGTCAGATTGGACAATTCCCCAGAAAGCCGATCGAGAACGGACGGAGTTCCGTCTGTAGACCCATCGTCAATGGCTATGACCTCAAGCGGAAAGCCACTTTCTTCCTGCGAAGAGATCGACCGAAGGCACGCTTCAATATGTTGCTCCGCGTTGTAGACGGGCACAATGATCGAGACGATCGGCCGTTTCACGGGTTGAGCCGTAGTCGATTCATCTCGTGTTGCGGTCACAGCGACTCCTCATCTCTGTTCATTTTCGACATCTACGAGTTTACGCTGTCGCATTTCCTTTGTCGTGAGCTCCCCCTTGGAGTCAGCTGAATGAACGTGGGCAAACAGTGATCTAACGCACCGATCATCACTGGTCTCATGGCACCGGAAATGCCCTAAGCCAGTGGCAGTTTGAACGAGGGTGCTAGAACAGACCGGTAATGCGGCCCTCATCATCGACATCGATGGTCAGCGCCGCCGGGTTCTTCGGCAGGCCGGGCATCGTCATGATGTCTCCGCAGACCGCGACGACGAATCCGGCACCGGCGGAGAGGCGGATGTCGCGGACTTCGAGAACGTGGCCCTCCGGGGCTCCGCGCAGGCTGCCGTCGGTGCTGAAGGAGTACTGCGTCTTGGCGATGCAGACCGGCAGCTCTCCGTATCCCTCGTCGGTGAACTGGTGAAGCTTACGCTTGACTGCCGGGGCGAACTGGACGCTGCCAGCCCGGTAGATCCGCTTCGCGACCGTCTCGATCTTCTCGGCCAGCCCGGCGCCGAGTTCGTACGAGTACTGCGGTGCGGCCTCAGCAGGATCCTGAGCTGCGGCCAGGACCGCCCGGGCGAGGTCCACGGCACCTGCCCCACCTTCAGCCCAGTGACGAGCCTCAACGGCGGTGACGCCGTCGGCGGCGAGCGCGTCGATGAGCGCGGCGATCTCGGCATCGGTATCCGACGGGAAGCGGTTGATGCTCACGACCGCAGGGATGCCGAAGACGCTCTGCAGGTTCTCCAGGTGACGGCGCAGGTTCGGCAGCCCGGCCTGCATCGCGTCGATGTTCTCGTCCTGCAAGTTCTCCTTGTCCACTCCCCCGTGGTACTTCAGAGCACGGACGGTTGCCACGACGACTGTGGCCGAGGGCCAGATGCCGGCTGTGCGGGCCTTGATGTCGAGGAACTTCTCAGCTCCCAAGTCAGCACCGAAGCCGGCTTCTGTCACCGCCCACTGGCCGAAGGTCAGCGCGGCATCGGTGGCGAGCACTGAGTTGCAGCCGTGGGCGATGTTGGCGAACGGGCCACCATGGACGAATGCCGGGGTATGTTCGATGGTCTGCACGAGGTTCGGGGCCAGCGCATTGCGCAGCAGCGCGGTCATCGCACCGGCGGCGCCGACATCATCGACGGTGACCGGTTTCTTCGAGCGGGTGCGGGCCAGCACGATGCGCCCGAGGCGGTCTTTGAGATCGTCGAGGCTGGTTGCCAGGCAGAACACCGCCATCACCTCACTGGCGACGACGATGTCGAAGGCGTCCTCACGGGGCACGCCGCCGTTGTAACCGCCGAGCCCGATGGCGGCCGCACGCAGTGCACGGTCGTTGAGGTCGACGACGCGGCGGATGGTGATCCGGCGCGGGTCGATGTCGAGTTCGTTGCCGTGGTGCATGTGGTTGTCGAGCATGGCAGCGGCGAGGTTGTTCGCCAGGGCGATGGCTGCGAAGTCGCCGGTGAAGTGGAGGTTGATGTCCTCCATCGGCAGCACTTGCGCGTGTCCGCCGCCAGCAGCGCCGCCCTTCATACCGAACACGGGGCCGAGGCTGGGCTCGCGCAGGGCGAGAACGGCCGGTCGCTTGCCCGGCACCTCGGACCAGAAGTCGAGACGGGCGACTTCATTGATCGCATCGGCCAGGCCGATGCTCGTCGTGGTCTTGCCTTCACCGGCAGGGGTCGGGCTCATGGCGGTCACGAGGATGAGGTGGCCGGGCTCGGCATCTGCTCGGTCCAGCACCGACAGGGGGATCTTGGCCTTGTCGTGACCGAAGGGGATGATGTCTTCCTGACGCAGTCCGACGGAGGCGGCGATCTCTCCGATCGGCTTGAGCTGTGCTTGGGAGGCGATTTCGAGGTCGGTGGACATGGGTTCAGTATGTCATGATGGCCTGCTGGCGGAACTGGTTTCGTGTGTTCTTCTTCAGCCGTCCTGATCGTCGTCTGCGACTGCTGGCTGCGGCCGCATCCACTGCGGTTCGCTGAGCAGAAATCGGACTGCGGCGAACAGCGTCTGCTCTGTGCTCGGTGAGCACAGCACCCGCGGCTCACCCGGCGACCCGACATGTCCGGGACCGAGCTTGAGATTGTGACTTCTCCGCTTGCCGAGCAGCGCCTGGTTCGCGGCATCCATCACCTGTGCATGGGTGGGCGGCTGTCCTGCCGCGCGGGACTCCAGCGCGAGGCTGTCGACGATCTCATGAACGGGCACGGCAACGGTGCCAGCGGTGAAGGCGCGCTCTCCGCCGGTGTGGCGACGGGCCTGCAGCTCAGCAGCGGTGCAGCTGAGCCGCACGAGTCCGGCGAATTCCGGTTTGGCGGCGCGGTCGATCCAACGGAAGTAACCGGTCACCACCGCTGAGGCGTCGATGATCTCGTTTTCTTCGACGAGCGATTCTTCGCGCATCTCGCGCAGCATTCCGCTCAGCAGCAGTTCGGTCAGGGGGATCCGCAGCTTTCGTTCGCGCGCGCCTCTGCGCAGCAGCGAGGGTATCAGCAGCTGCCACGGTCGGAAATGAGGATCAGCGTCAATATGTTCCAGCGATCCTGAACCGGATGCAGCGAGCGCAGTGGGAGCGACGGAGTTGCCGGCGGTCTGCTGGACGAAGATGAAATGGTCATCAGCGGTGACGGCCATGATCGAGATGCCGACGATGTTCGCAGCACCGGCGTTCTCCAGCGCGCGGATGTTAAAGGAGCTGTCGAGCACGTATTCCTGCACCGGCGAGACCTCCACGGCATCGGGGTCCGCGTGAACCGCTGGCGTCAGGTCGCTGTCGTTGACCAGACCCCAGACCTCGTTCGAAGCCTCGCCGTCGAAGTACGTCACCGGGGTGACGTCGACGCTGCCGGATTCCAGCTGCGCCACCGTCGGCTCGGTTGACAGCCGCAGCAGGCGACCGTTGAAGCGCACAGGCAGCCGCACCCGGCGCGAGGTGTTGCGGTCGAAACGCAGGGCCGCACCTGCGTGCTTCGCCAGAGTGACCGGCATATCGAAGTCACGGGACATCAGACGAGCGAGCATCCTGTGCTGTACGGGTGCGGCCGCGTTCGCGTGGTACGGCGACTGACGCTGCAGCAGACGGTCGACAGCTTCATCCCACCAGAACTCGACAGGCACCGGGCCTGGCTGGTTGGAGGATTCAGCGAGCCTGGGCTCGATAGCCTTCCACTGCACCGCTTGTTCCGGCTGCACATGATGATCGCGGTGCCGGTAAGGACGAGTGCGCGGTCGGAAGCGCGTGGCATGCCATTTCGACCAGATCCGGCCGGCGTCGAAGAGCAGCGCGAGCGCACCAGCTACCGCCCCAGCGATGAAGACCGGTCGGACCCACGCCTCCGGCAGCGCGACGATACCGGCAGCGAACAGGACGAACGCCCACAGCAAACGCGTCTCCTGGGCGTAGACGAATCGGGCGTAGTCGAAATGCGATTGCAGATGGCGCCAGATCACAGCCGGCTCCCATTCCGGCCTGCCGCGCTAGTGCCGCGTTCCTGAGTCCACAGCCTGTCAGTGTGCATGCTCCAGCTCTCTCCATCGTTCATCTCCAACCCGCTGTCGAGTCAACCTTACGGGAGCACTGCCGAGTTCCCAGCCGAACTGCAACCGGGAGTCGAGGCGGAACGGCAGTCGGGGCTCACGTACGGCGGTGCGCGGCCTCCGAAGAAGCGGACGCCTGCCTTGCTATGATTCTGTGAGCGTTTCGACGTCCCGCCTGCCCCTGCGACCATTCAGCAGCTTGTTTGAGCGGGTGAACTCACTCGGCTCATGAAAGGGTTCTGCAGTATGAAGGATTGGCTCAGGCAACAGGCAACGGGAGTCCTGAAATCGCAGGCCTGGCGGCGCACTCGCACATGGATCCGCGGTTACCGGGCCCCTGCTGCCGGCCATGAGATCGACGACATCCTCGTCCCCGCCGAGGTCGTCGCGTATTTCGGTGACCACGCCGAAAAGATCTACCAGCTAGAGCAGTGGCTGCCAGTGCTCGAAGAGCTCGACAAGACCCACCGCGTTGTCCTCGTATTCCGAAAGCTCAATGCGCTTCGGGCCCTCAAGGGCAGGACAAAGCTGCAGAAGGTCTTCATCCGCCGTTTCGACGATCTCATCACCCTGTACTACGAAAACGCGTACGCTCTTGGTCTGTACGTGAACAACGGTGTGACGAACTTCCAGTCGCTGAGCTACCCACCGATGGTGCACGTCCATGTCAATCACGGAGAATCTGACAAGATCAGCATGGTGTCCAATCAGGCGAAGGCCTATGACAAGGTGTTCGTCGCCGGTCAGGCTGCTGTCGAACGCCACCGGCGGGCGCTGATTGACTTCAACGAAGCGAACCTCGTTCGCGTCGGTCGCCCGCAGCTCGACATTCCGCGCACCTCCAGTCTGCCGCCGACCTCCAAGCGCACCGTGCTGTACGCGCCGACGTGGGAAGGTGAGAACGACTCGAACAACTACACTTCGATCGATGTCTACGGCCCGCAGATCGTGGAGGCGGTGCTAGCGCTGCCGAATGTGCGCCTCGTCTACAAGCCCCATCCGCGTGTGCAGGAAACGCAGAACTCGACGATGGCTGAAGCCGATGCGCAGATCCGTGCGCTCATAGCCGATTCAAACGCCGCTGGCGGTAAACATCTCGTCGAAATGCAGGGCGACATCCTGGGCATGTTCGATGACGTGTCACTGCTCATCACCGATATATCCAGCGTCGGCCTCGACTTCCTGTACCTGCACCCCGAGGTGCCGATCGTACTGACCGATCGCCGCACGGATCGTGCGACGCTCAATGCCGAGTCTCCGGTCTCTCAGGCAGCGCCAGTCATCGATGAATCGACGATCGGGCAAACGGTGCTGCTGCTCCAGGAGGCGATCGAGCATGACAAATTCGCTTCAGCGCGTGCGGAAATGCGCACGTTCTACTTCGGCGACGGTGAGCCGGGGTCATCGTCGCAGGCGTTCCTGTCAGCGATAGACCAGCTCGTCAGCGACCGCCGCCACCAACTGCGCAACTACGACGTCGAGGGTAGCAACATGGAAGCTGCCGATTGAGTCTATGCCACACAATTCGACCTGCCGGGCCTGGCCCTGTTTCGGACGGGAGGAAGCACCAGATGCGCATTCCACTCACTTCACGGTCAACACGGTCACGCCACCAAGTTCGACCTGCAACAGTCAATTTTCCATCTGTACGGATTGTCAATCTGACATGGAGCATCCCCGATGAGTTTGGCGGTCTGACCAGCGTCCTACTCCGCCGATCAAAGTTGATTGCGGAACTCGGCAGTATCGACATCCCAGTTCTAACGCTCGACCCCAAACTGAACGTCGCAGCAAAAACTGAGAGTCTTCGGGCCAGAGGTCTTCTAGGTCACGGTGTACAGTTGCGCAACTGCTGGACAGAGGTAGCTGCTGCGTCTCATGTCGCGCTCGATCGACTTGCACTATCCACCCAGCCAGTTCCGACAAAGCCACCAACTCCTGTTGCACGAAGCGAGAGCGCCGGCGAAGGCAATAGGAGGGTTCTTTACGACTCAGGTGACAACATCATTGGCGTCGAGCACCTGCGTGCGAACGGTAGTGTTTATATCCGGGATGAACGAAAGGACCCGCGCGGCCGAGGAGTTCTCCTGTGCGACTCATCCGGAGACCCGATAGGCGCATGGACGAGAATGCGCGACTTCTATTTCGCATGGATTGATTCAGTCGTCGGCAACAGGCAAGCCATCATCATCAATGATTCAGCATTTGTTGGTTCATTCTTTCGCCACTATCAGCGCCCCAATGTGCGCACAGTCCAGGTCTTCCACAACACTCATCTGCAGCCCGCAGCATCAACCCCCTTCGGTCCGTTCACCAGGACACGCAGGGAAATGTCGGTAGATCATGCACAGTTTGACATGCTCACATTTCTTACGCGGCGCCAGCAGAACGAGTTTCATCAAGCGTTCCAAAGCTCCTACCGCCGTACTCGCGTAATACCCAACTCGCGCAGCACGCCAGAGCAGCAGGCGAGCCACCTGAAGCCCCGACACCGAGATTCTGGCATTATGCTCGCGCGCCTCACTAAGCAAAAGCGTGTGGATCAAGCAATACGCGCTTTCGCTCAGCTCGGTGAAACCAGCGCACGTCTCGACGTTTTTGGTTCCGGTCCTGATGCAAGCGAACTCGAAGCACTCATTGACGCGTACAATCTCAGGCACAGCGTGCGTCTTCGGGGCTACAGCGCGGATACAACCACTCAGCTGGAATCAGCTTCATTTCTGGTGCTAAGTAGTGATTTCGAGGGCTTTGGCCTGGTACTAGTTGAAGCAATGGCTGCGGGCTGCATTCCGATCGCCTTTGACGTCCGCTACGGACCCAGCGACATCATCACCCACGGACGCGACGGCTTCCTCGTACCTCCTGGTGATGCCGGCGCGCTCGCTCAAATAATCCGCCAGTTCCTCGATCTGAGCGACGAAGAGCGAACAGAGATGCGTCACGCTGCGATAAGGAGCGCTCGACGTTTCGACGATGCCGCTGTCACACGGATGTGGGCTGAATTATGCTACGAGCTTGTGGAGCCAGTGAGGCGCCCCATTGTCGCTGGGCGGCCTGCGCGACTTTCAGCGGTTTCTTTGCAGGAGAGCACAGTGGTCTTGCACGGTATGACTGCGGGTGACTGGACGTCGGCCGGCGCTGACGTCTTCCTGCGGGTACGGTCACGCAGCGGGCTCTACGGCTTCGAGGTCCCCATTGACCTGCACGTTGATGAATCCTTCAACGTGTCTATACCTCTTGGCCATTTCTTGGCAGCGCCCCCGGACACTTACGACTTCTGGCTCACTGCGGCCGGAGCCCAACAGCACAGACGGATGGCAGTCGCGAATGGAGCGGACCTCGCGGTTAGTCTGCACGTCGGCAGATTCTTTGAAACGGAACGCGGCAATCTCAGCCTTGCTATCGAGCCGGCACGGCTCTGAATCCGATCAGCGCCTCACTGCGTTCTTGATCTTCCGTGCCCAGGCCAGAATTTCACCAAGCCGACCGGTAGTCAGCTTGATGCTGATATTGCCCTGTGCTGTACAGTACGGATGCACGTTCCCGCGCGCCACCAGCGAAGCCTCGACTTCAGGCGCCGAAGCGACGCGGGCCCGCTGCACCAGATCCTTGCGCGGGTCGTCGTCATAACCCACTCGGCGGATGAGGTGAAGATCGACGACGCGTTCACTCGGAACCAGGAGTCTCCGCCAGCCCAACCGGAACTCTGCCGTGATGGTGCTGCTCTCTTTATCAGCACCTCGAGCCAGCCGTACCGCCGGAAGTGTGTAGCTCCAGTTCGAGCCGCGCTTTGAGACTTGCAGGACATGCGACTCGTCCGCAGCGCCGGCCGAGAAGACCCGGGAACGGATCTGCAGCTCGGCACCGCGGGAGGTGAGTTTCCACCGCACAAGCGTGGGGGCAAGCTCAACAGCTGCGATCTGTGAACCAACGCGAATCGCCTCGATATCACCGGCTCTCACCCATTCGCTGCGACTGCGGAATGGCTCCTCAAGGGCAGCTTCCAGTTCGACGGGAATGAACTCCCGCTGGAACTGCTGATGCACCTCGATGAATCGCTTTGCGCGCTCCTGCTTGAGCCTGACGAACCGATCCGGTGCGTAGAACTTTAAACATTTGCGACGGTACAAATCGAGGATGATCCGGTCGGCTCGCTGAGGATCCGGATCGTAATCGCGAATGTTCCGGCTCACCTGAGCGATCGCCCAGGTGTACTCATCGGGATCGAGGTAGCGAGAGCTGATGTTCTGCCCGTCGTCGCGGGTCCGGATCTGATAGTAGTCTGCGCCGGCGACCACCGACACCCGCTGCGCTAGGAAATAGGCACGCGAGAGCATGATGCCGTCTTCGAGCCTGACTTTCTCCTCGGGGAATCGCAGTCCGTGCTTGTCGAGGAACGTTCGCCGGAAGAGCTTCGTCGGGCCCAATGTCGTCAGCACGCTCGAAAGGTCCGCATCGATGCGCGTACGGGCATAGAGCTTAGATTGCACCCAGCGGCCGTTGATCGACCCCATCTGCGGCAGCACGATATCGGAGGCGTGCGCATCAGCAAAGTCACACATCACGGTGAACGCACTGGGGTCGAACTTGTCATCGGAGTCCGCGAAGAAAACATAGCGGCCGCGAGCCGCATTCAGAGCCCGGTTGCGCGGCTGGCCTGGCCACCCCCAGTTCTCCTGATGGATGACGTGCAGGTTGCTGTGGGTGGCGGCAAAGCGGTCGAGTTCGTCGCCGCTACCGTCCGTTGAGCCGTCGTCAACGGCAATGACTTCGAACTCTGCGGCCGGCATCGTCTGTGAGAACACAGAATCGAGCAGCTCTGTGAGGTATGGCATCGAGTTGTAGACGGGGATGATGAGGGAGAGCCTTAGGTCGGTCATTTCCACCCTTTCCGATTCAGGTGCTTCTCCACACGAGAGCGGTTCTGGTGAGTGCTGAGCCGCACGAGCCGCGGGCCCCACACCCTTGTCCAAGTGAACCAGTCAGCTCTACACGACTGGCGGTCGGCCGTAGCGGGCCATCCGCAGCAGTCCGCGAGTGGAGAGCTTTTCGTGATCTTCTTCAGGACCCCAGGGGTCATCGCGCCAACCATCGATCCAGCCGCTGAACCAGGGCCGCAGCTGCTCGGGTTTGGTCGCCCAACGCGCAGTCTGCATAAGCGTCCAGGACCCCACGTAGGCCAGGCTGAACGGCAGCGGCAGGTTTCGTCTGGCCAGCCACACGCGGTTGCGGGCGTTCATGTAGAAGTACTCTTCGTGCCGCCGCTGGTCGATCACTGGATGGGCAACCGAGACATCGCCCATGTACCAGACCTGGTAGCCAGCATCCCAGATCCGCCAGGCCAGTTCGATACCCTCATGGGCGTACCAGAACGGCGCTGGCCAGCCGCCACAAGCGTCGAAGGCCTTGCGCTGCAGGCACACCGCACCCTCCCACACGGAGAAGACGTTCGAGGACTGCTCAGCGCTGCCCTTCTTCAGGCGCGGAATCCAGCGTTTGGGTGCCGGTGTGCCGAAGGGGTCCTCGACGCGCGGCTGGATGAGACCGATGCTGGGCTTGGTGCGCATGAGCTGCGCCATGCGCATGAGGGTCGTGTCGTCAGGCAACCAGGCATCATCATCAAGGAAGAAGAGGAACTCCCCCTCGACATGCGGCACGCCCTCGTTGCGTCCGGCCGGGATGCCGATGTTGTTCGGCAGCGCCTGCGTCTTGACCTGCGCCGGCAGGCCAGATGGCTCCCAGCCGTTGCCCACGCAGATGATGTCGAGATCGACGCCGCGCTGAGCGAGCAGCGAATCAATGCCGCGGCGCAGGTCATCCAACCTCTTACCCTGTGTGAGCACGACGACACCGAAGGAGTACAGACGCGACTTCTTCGCAGCAGCCTTCTCCTCCGCAGCCGCGGCACCGGGCAGGTGGCCGTGGCGGGCGCGCACCGCACGTTCGAGTTTGCGGCGCTCCCGCGAACTGTCACGCAGGGACTCGAGCTGCGGGGTGTCGAAGGCCCCCGTCGGGATCGGCCGAGTGGCGTCCTTATGCGTATGGATGTGTTCGTGTGTCATGCCGACAATCTCCTTGAGGCCATGATCGCCAGGAAGTGCCCGATCACCGACAGCGCACACAGCGGCACGAGGAGGGTGATGAGCCAGCGTTCTCCAATGAGCTCTGGTCCCGCACTGGCTGAGGCGACGAGAGTGACGATCGCGGCGATGACTGCCAGAATCGACATCTCGACTGAGTGGTACAGGCGGTGGAATGGAACGAAGCGGGCGACCCGCTTGAGGGTGGCGAGAAGACCCGAGGGAATAGCGGTGGCCTGAGCGGTGTCCGGCAGCTTGC
Source organism: Brevibacterium sp. UBA7493 (assembly GCF_002479565.1). Classification (NCBI taxonomy): domain Bacteria; kingdom Bacillati; phylum Actinomycetota; class Actinomycetes; order Micrococcales; family Brevibacteriaceae; genus Brevibacterium; species Brevibacterium sp. UBA7493. The sequence goes on from NZ_DLOD01000010.1 coordinate 188,751, forward strand.
CGAGGCCGTTGAAGGCGCGGGCGACATGCACCATGTCGTTGAGCGCCTTGTTGAGGATCACAAGGAAGCCGAGGACCGCTCCGGCCAGCAGGTACGGGTATGAGCCCGCCGGGTCGTCGTGCAGGTTGGAGAACTCACCGCTGGCACGGGCGCCCAGGGCGATCGCAACGAGTCCTTCGGTGGTGTAATGGCCGACTTTGTCGAGGAAGACGCCTGTGGCGCCCGTTGTGCCGCGCCAGCGGGCGACCTCACCGTCGCAGCAGTCGAGGTACATCTGCAGCTGCGAGAAGAACAGCGCTAAGACCGCGCCGACCAGCCCCGGTATCAACAGCGAGGCTGCGATGAGCCACCCGGAGAGAATCATGAGGCCGGTGACGCCGTTGGCGGTGATCGGGGTGCGTACGAGCAGTACCGTCGTATAGATCGAGAAATGGCGCAGGTACAGCTGTGCAGTCCAGTGCTCGGCGTTCTTCCGGGCACGCACGTCCGGAGGCTGTGCGACAGCGCGCAGCTCTTCGAGTGTCGGACGCTGTGGCCGGGCGGGACTCAGCACGTGCCCTCCTCAGCTCGCTCTCATGGAATCTGTTGGGCCTGAACGCCCAGTTTACCCTGAGTTCATTTCTCTGACACTGTGACAGGCGAAAACGCAGCCGCGGCTCAGGACTTGAGGTCGGCCTTGATCTGCGTCGTCGAGATCTCTGGGGTGCGCGGCAAGTAGACGACCTCGCAGTGCTCTTCGAGTTCGTCGAACTTCCCTTCCCAGTCGTCGCCCATGACGAATACGTCGATGTGATACCGCTGTACGTCGTCGGGTTTCTGCTCCCACGTTTCCTCTGGGATAACGAGGTCGACGTACCTGATCGCTTCGAGCATTCGCTTGCGATCTTCGTAGCTGAAGTACGACTTCTTTCCCTTGCCAGCATTGAACTCATCCGTCGAAAGCGCTACTACGAGATAGTCGCCTTGCTCTTTGCACCGCTGCAGCAACCGGATGTGGCCGTAGTGCAGCAAGTCGAACGTGCCGTAAGTGATGATGCGGCGCATTGGTGAAGTCTCCATTGTTTGGAAGCGACGGTAACAGGGCCCCGCCGGGAAGCAGGCCGGGATCCGGATAATGGTAACGGCTTCATTACGCTTAGGTAAAATCTGCGCGAACGCCCCTCGGAGGCCTACCGTCTCTTGCCTCTCACCTGGCTTGCATCAGTGCGCCCCCGGCCCACTGAATTCACTCTGCGCTGCGTTCTCCGACGATTTGAATGGTCGCGGCTTCGAAGCGAAGCTGCTGCTGACCCGGTTCCGTGTTTCCGAGGTAGTAGGCCTGGGCATCGCGCGCCGCACCGCTGTCGGACGAACCCGCAGTTGCGGTCACTAGATCGACGATTTCACTCGGTTGACGCGCATCACCCGCAGGCGCACGGTCTAAGAGCCCACCGGGCAGCACTTCTGCACCGGGATCATCCGGCCGGATGAGTACGAGCGGCTTGCCTGTCGAGAGCCAGTCGAAGGCCACTGCCGACATTTCGGCAAGGCATGCATCAGCTGCGTCGAATTGCCACCCCAGCCGCACATCATCATCGAGGTATCCGCGCGGATGCTCGATCACCAACTGTTTGACCGCAGCAAGCGCCTGTGCTGTCTCGACGTCTATGACCCCGGTGCGCGGGTGGGGGCGGAAGATCACCCGACAGCCGGCTTCAAGCAGCCCGCGCACGATTGCCGGGCCGTTGTGTTTGAGGGTGCCGTACGCCATCGACGGCGAGTCGCCCTCCCAGGTGGGTGCGTAGAACACGGTCAGCCGTTCGCTATCCGTCATCTCCCGCCAGGCCTGCGGCGCCTGGCGCGGTGCGTCGAGCTGCGGGCGACCGATGTCGATCATGCGCGCTTCGCCTCCCTGCTCCCGGAATCCGACAAGCGTGCCTAAGAGGCGCTGGCGAGCGGCCTGGCCAGCAGTGAAGATGTAGTCATAGGCCTTGAGCTGATTGGAGATCATCGAGACCTTCTCGCTCTCCCCGTGGCTCAGGTGCACATGCGCTGGCCGGGTGAAGCGCAGCGACTGGAAGTTCATCGTGGCTTGGTTGACGTAGAAGACGACACGCAGACTCGACTGGCCCATAAAGGCTTCAAGGTCCTTGGCAAGTCGGCCGAAACGAATCGGAAGCTGCGTAGCCGGTGTGATGCGGCGGGCGTGATCAGCATTGCGACAGAAGATCGCCAACGGGGCCTCACCGTGGCCTTCTTCGACAAGGCGCTCAGACAGCCTCTCAAACGGCAGCAGCCATTCACGCAGCTGGTAGAGGCTGGCCGCATCCCCGGCGAAATAGGCCGCGACGACGAAAGCGTCGTCCGGTTGCGGTGCATATGTCGGATCAAGTCTGCGTTCGACGAGACGACCGCGCACCAATGCCGCACTGGTGCGTGCGATCGACCGGCCACGATTGACAGCCTGGACGCCGACTCGACGCAACTGGTCGGATCGTGTCGGAAAACTCATGCTCATCACCCTAGCCTGGGCCCCTGCACGGCAACCCGGAATAGGCAGATATGCACCAGCGTCATCAGCTCAGCGCTATGCGGTCCTCCGCTTCCCGCCACGCGACTTCGAGCCAGACCGAACCGAGTGCTGCATCAGCGGTGCTGCCGACGGTGAGCCGCGAGCGCAGCTGGTCAGCTTCCTCAGAGGTGGCCATGGTTGCCCTGAGGAAGGAGGGCAGGATCTCCTCGTTTACGTCGCAGGCAGGAATGCGCAGCTGACGATCGATGTCAGCATTCGGGTGCTTGTCGAGAACCGCACCCATATCAGGGAATCGGGCTTCGAGGCGGTTGGCCAGGTCGCCGGTGCACTGCGGGTTGTTCGCACATGCTCGGGCGACCGCCTCCGACGGGTCGTCGATGAGGGTCAGGAGGACATCGAGTGGAAGGTCGGGGTTGACGGCCAGCTGGACGCGCAGCTCATCGGGGCCCCACCCGCAGATGATCCGCGCGGCCTCCTTCGCCAATCCCGGCTTCGCCGGGTCATCGGCACCGTGGCTGGACTTCTCCGGGAAGCGCCGAATGACATCCTCGTAGCGCCATTCGTAAAACTGGCTGCGCGGCACGTTGAGGTAGTCCTCTTCGCGCAGGATCCTCTCCCACACCTCGCCGACGGTGTCGGTGGGGATCGGTTCGCCGGCCTTCTCTTTGTCCAGGACGATCGACTCGCGCACCCCGCAGGCGCGCTTCTGCCTGCGGGTGGCGATCAGGGAGCGCAGCGCGTAGGCGGGTTTGTCGATCCAGTCGGCGAACGGCGACTCGAAGTGGCGGATGATTGACATCGAGTTCCATCGTCCGGTGCGCTCAGGGTCGACGGCGTTGATGACGCAGTCCTGCACGGAATCAAGGGTCAGCAGGATCTGGCGGAACTCCGGGTGGTCGTGGGACTCCCGGGCGAGCACGTAGGCGATGTCCTGCGGGATCCGTCGCATGCCGGTCAGATGTGCGATGGCCTCATCCCACTGCGCGTTCGACACGGCACCCCGCACCTCAGACCACTCGGCACTCATAAACACCATTCAACCATGACCGGTTCAGGGAACACAGTGGCTACGACAACCCGCAAGAGCCTGAGCCGACGGTAGTGTGAGGAGGTGAGGCTGCGCCAGGCAGGCGCCGGCCGTTGATCTGCAAGAGAGGACTACCTGATGGAATTCCGTTACCTCGGCAACTCCGGACTCAAGATCTCCGAGATCACCTACGGCAACTGGCTCACCCACGGCTCCCAGGTGGAGAACGAGATCGCCACCAAGTGCGTGCACGCCGCACTCGACGCCGGCATCACGAGCTTCGACACCGCAGACGTCTACGCCAACACCAAGGCCGAATCGGTCCTCGGCGAGGCCCTCAAGGGCCAGCGCCGCGAATCGCTGGAGATCTTCACCAAGGTCTACTGGCCCACCGGCCCGCGCGGGCACAACGACTGCGGCCTGTCGCGCAAACACATCATGGAATCGATCAACGGTTCGCTCTCCCGCCTGCAGACCGACTACGTCGACCTCTACCAGGCGCACCGCTACGACTATGAGACCCCGCTGGAAGAGACGATGCAGGCGTTTGCTGATGTCGTCCGCTCCGGCAAGGCCCTCTACATCGGCGTGAGCGAATGGACCGCCGAGCAGATCCGCGCCGCCCACGGGATGGCCAAGGATCTCGGCATCCAGCTCATCTCCTCACAGCCGCAGTACAACATGCTCTGGCGGGTCATCGAACCCGAGGTGGTGCCGACCTGCCAGGAGCTGGGCATCTCCCAGATCGTGTGGTCGCCGATCGCCCAGGGTGTGCTGACCGGCAAGTACAAGCCCGGCCAGCCGCTGCCCGAAGGTTCGCGTGCCACCGATGAGTCCGGTGGCGCGAAGGCCGTGGCCGGACTGCTGGAGGACGAGACCCTCAAAGCCGTTGCCAAGCTCGAGCCGATCGCCCAGGACCTGAACCTGACGATGGCGCAGTTGGCGATCGCCTGGGTGCTGGCCAACGACAACGTCGCTGCCGCACTCGTCGGCGCCTCGCGCCCGGAGCAGATCAGCTCGAACGCTGATGCCGCCGGGGTCAAGCTCGATGCAGATGTGCTTTCGAAGATCGACGATGCCCTCGCAGGTGTCGTCAAGAACGACCCGAAGCTCACTGTCTCCCCGGAGACCCGTCCCTGCTGAGCCCCATCACCGACGTCCGCTGGGACGAATGGACAGAGACCCGTGGCTGGGCGGTGCACTGTGGTGCGCCGCCCAGTTCCATGCCCGGTCGCTGGGACATGTGGCATGCCCGGTCGCTGGGACTCTTGTGGCGGACCTGCCACATACCGAGCACGCATGATGCAACGGCTCGGGGTTGACTCGGTGGTGAGTCCTCCACCGCCGAGCTGATTCCAGGAGTCTGCTGTGTACTCACGCCCACCTCATCGGGACATCCCTCGAGACCTCTACGGCCTGCCGGCCACTCCCCCGGACACCCACACCCCACGCCCAGCTCCTGACCGGTCGAACATGAGCTTTTCGCCTGCGGCTGGGCTGCGCCGCTCGCGAGGTGCAGGCCCGGTGGTCATCGTCATGATTGTCGTCATCGCAGTCGCCCTGCTTTCGGGCCTTGCGGCGGCTGTGCTGTCCGGTGGCGTCTGACCTGGTCACGACTGTGACAGATATAATGCCGTCATGACGGCTCTGCGCATCACCTCGGAATTCATCGCCCGCTATGCCCCGCGCTATGTGATCACCGAGCTCGAAGAGCGCCTGCTGACCAAGGACGCGAAGAAGGCACGCAAGAAGGAGCGGCTGAAGTACAAGTCGCTGCTGCGCTTTGCGGAATGGAAGGCGGTTGCCGTTCTGCCGATACTCACCGGCTACTCTGACAAGACCACGCAGAAGGACATCGAGTACCTGACCTTCCTGGCGCTGGAGGAGGACACCCCTGATCGCTGGCGGATTCCGATCCTGTCGATCATCGACGGGGTCGGCAAGCCCTTCGCCAGTGCGATCCTCTCAGCGGTCTACCCCGCGGATTTCGCGCTCATGGACGCCCGCTCGGTCGGCGTGCTCTTCGATGCGGGCCTGCTGGAGTCGAAGAACACCGCCCGCGTGCCGTATGAGGACTACCTGGGCGTCGTGCGGATGATCGCCAGCGAAGCGAACGTCAGCCTGCGCGAGGTCTACCGCGCCCTCTACGCATACGCCGAACTCGGCGAACTCGCCGCTGACGACACTGCGGCGACGGTTGACGGCACAAAGCCTGCCACGACGACAGCGGCGAAGTCGAACACATCGTCCCAGTCCGCTTCCTCCACGGTGAAGAAGACGACTCCGCAGACGAGCACCACCACGAAGGCTGCGCCGAAGAAGGCCGCTGCCAAGAAGTCCACCGGCAAGAAGTCGACAGCCAGGAAGTCGGCGACGAATAAATCGACAGCTCAGAAGACGACAGCGAAGAAGTCGAATAAGAAGTGAGCCGCAGGCCGTGCCGACAGCCTGATCGGTTTCGGCCGGCTGCGCGGCACTGTCAGGTCATCTCTGTCGTGTCAGCGCGGCTGCGCCGGTGTGTTCGCGCCCTCGGTCAGCCAGTCGGGCAGATTCGGGATGACGCACTCACGCGTCAGGGAGGCGAACCGGCGCTCGGCGGTGTCGGCTGGCAGGTCATCGAAGGAGAACCAGCCGGCCTCAGTGATCTCCTCATACACCTCGGGCGCGGCGACATTGAGCCCACCGGGCAGCCCGCGGTAGGCGAAGACCGTGCCGCTGACCGCGTGCCCGGCCTCATTGGCCGCTGCGGCCGTCCATGTGCCGAGCTCTGTCAGCCGGTCATCGGCAAGCTCAAGATGCAGCTCCTCGGCGGCTTCGCGGATGATCGCGTGCCGAGCGGACTCACCAGGTTCGGGCTTGCCGCCAGGCAGCATGAACGCCCGGGTGCCCGACTTGCGGACCATGAGCAGCTCACGGTGCTCAGGGTGGCGGATGACGAGGGCGGAGACGCGGATCTCAGGCATGAGGGCACTCTAACAACGCAAGCCGGCCACCGCCTCGGGAGCGGTCACAGACTGATGATGAGCAGGGTCGCTCCGAGCACGACGCCGGCGCCGAGCAGGGTCAAGGTGGTGTAGCCGATGATGTCGCGCATCTTCAGCCCGGCGATCGCAAGCACCGGCAGGGCCCAGAACGGCTGGATCATGTTCGTCCACTGGTCTCCGTAGGACACCGCCATGATCGCCACCGTCGGGTCGACGCCGAGCTGGTCGGCCGCATCGAGCATGATCGGGCCCTGCACGGCGAACTGGCCGCCGCCGGAGGGGACGAAGAAGTTGACCAGGCCGGCGGCGAGGAAGGCGAGCAGGCCGAAGGTCGTCGGGTTGGCGATCGAGACGAGCGCGGTGGAGAAGACGACGATGAGGCCGGTGGCCTTCATCATCCCGAGGATGCCGGCATAGAGCGGGAACTGCAGCAGGATCTCGCCGACGTTGGCGGCGGCCTCCTTCGTCAGGTGGATGAGTTCGAAGGGGCTGCGCACGAGCAGGAAGATGAGCGCCAGGAACGACCAGTTGACGATGTCGAGGGTGAGCGAGCCGCCCTGTGCGAAGTGGACGGCGAGGTAGGCCACGAGGGCGAGCCCGGTGATGAGGGTGAGGATGCGCGAGGCGTCGATCCGGTCAGCAGGTGTCACGACGTCCTCGCCGGCGGGGTCGTAGGCCTCGGATTCGACGTGGGCGGGCAGTTCGACGACCGGGTCGTTCTTCCGCGGGGCGGCCAGAGCGAACAGGGCGGCGCAGACGATGATGACGGCGGCGGCTGCGGCGATGTTCCAGCCGGCGAAGATCGTCTGGGAGACCGGGATGAGCTGGCCGCCTAAGGATTCGGCGAGGAAGGAGTCCGGGGTGGCTGCGGTCAGCGGACCAGAAGCGGAGTAGCCCATGTGCCACACGACCATGCCGGAGTAGCCGGCAGCCACGAGCAGCGGGAAGTGGACCTTCATCTGCCTGCCGCGAGCCTGGATGGCGATCTCACGGGCGAGCAGTGCGCCGACGACCAGACCGAGTCCCCAGGTGATGAGAGAGGCGAAGCTGGCGACGATGAAGACGAAGACGTATGCCATGAGCGGGCTCTGCGGCACGGCGGCCAGCGCGGAAAGGCCCTTGCGGACCGGCCCGGTGTTAGCCAGGATGTGGCCGAGCAGCAGGATGAGCGCCATCTGGGTCATGAACTCCAGCAGCCCGGCCAGGCCCTCTCCCCAACCGGTGAGCACGTCGACGGGGCGGGCATCGGTGAGGATGAACGCAAGTATCGCAACGACGAGGGTGAGCAGGATGGCGAAGACCAGCGATGACGGCACCCAGCGCTCGAGGAAGTGATTCAGCGGTCGCATGAGCCCGCGTGAAGCCTGCGCGTTCGACTGCGCTTCCTGGCTTTCCGGGGTGGTCGGGGGCGGAGTGTGACTAGCCATGGGGTGTGGGCCTTTCTCGTCGTTGAGTTTCGGTTGTGCTGACCACTGATCGCGGTCGGATCGGTCGGATGTGCTCGCACCATGCTACGGGTGATGACGCCCCGGCTCTGAGGCGGGGTTCAGGGTGCTGGCTTCAGAGCGGAGACCTGGACCGGCATCCCAGGTCGGCCGACTATCGGACGAAGTGCCGCAGATCCCGGCCGATTCACCGAACATTCAGGAAACCTGGTTGTCACCCGATGTTACCCAGGTTACTCTCAGAGAGAATTGATATTTCTCTGACCTTCGAAGGGACAGCCCCATGAAGCGCACATCTCTCCGCCGCCTGGCTGCCGGAGCCTCCGCCGCCGCGCTCGTCAGCGCCGGTGCGCTCTTCGGTTCCTCGGCCGCATTTGCGCAGCCGACGCCAGAAGATGCACAGGCTGCCACCGAGCCGGCAACGCAGCCGGCTGACACCGGTCAGAAGTCTGAGGACGAAAAGCACGACGACTCGGCCGAGAAGCAGGCCAAGACGAAGACTCATGAAAATCAGAAGCCTGCCGCTTCGAAGACCGAGGAGCCGGCCGCGACCAAAGCCCCGGAGTCCACGGATCCCGCATCCACGCCGACACCAGACCCGACTGAAGACGACGGCGACGACGATGCCCCGGCGTTCGACCCGCAAGTGAGCTCGGCCCCGGATGAGATCACCGCTGCAGACCTCGCCGACCCGGACAAGGGCATCAGCATCACAGCCTCGAACCTCCAGCCCGGAGACGTTGTCACCGACAGCCTCACCGAAGAGTTAAATACCGCTGAAGGTGACGAACTGACGACCGGCGTCTACTACAAGGGCGATCCGAGCAACTTCGAGGTCGGCGACAAGGTGGACTTCACCGTCACCGTCTCCCGCGAGGGCGAAGAGTCGAAGATCTTCGACTTCACCGTCACGATCATCGGTGAAGACGACGGCGACGACGAGACCATGGAGCCGGAGCTGAAGATCTCACCGCAGAAGATCAGCGTCACCGACTTCCGCAATGAGAACAAGGGTGTTCAGCTCACCGTCACGAACTGCTACCCCGGTGAGGCAGCAGCGTTCATCATCGAACATGAGAACGGCGAGCTGAGCTACGAAGTCGACGCCGACACCAACGACGACGGCACCGCCGTCATCGAGCATATCCACGGCACGGGCAACGCTCCCGACTCCGCCTACACCGGCACCTACACCGTCACCGTCATCTGCGGCGATGGCGAGAGCGACGGAACGTTCTCCGTCCATGCCGATGACAACGGCAAGGGCGGCGGTGACTCTGACAAGGGCCGTGACCGTAATCGCAACGAGCTGCCGCGCACCGGCTCAGACCTGACCGCGCTCTACGGTGCAGTCAGCCTGCTGGCTGTCGGAGCTGCAGCCATGGTGGTCGGCCGTCGCAAGAGCCCCAAGCAGTGATGACCGACAGCTGAGAAGCTGACATTCTGTGGCTCGCTGGGGATTCTCCCGGCGAGCCACAGTCATGTCTGCGCACAGGTGCGACAGCGCTGTCGTCGCCTTCACCCGGCGCGCGGAGAAACAGGGAGAGCTGAGCCGGCACGCTGATCGCACATGTCAAAAGAGATGGCCCGCCGGGCGAACCCGGCGGGCCAATATCATGCGCTGAGATCAGCTGTTCTTGTAGTACAGCTGCTTGTTGCAGAACTCGTCCATCGCCAGCGGGCCGAGCTCACGGCCGACACCGGAGCGCTTGACACCGCCGAAGGGCAGGTACTCCCGGGACTGCTCAGGTCCGTTGACGAAGACCATGCCGGCCTGCAGCTGTTCGGCGACCTTCTCCGCCCGGCTCATATCCGAGCTGAACACTGCCGAGCCTAGACCGAACGGGGTGTCGTTAGCCAACTCGACGGCTTCCTCGTCGGAGGAGACGCGGAAGATCATGAATGCCGGGCCGAAGAGCTCCTCGTAGTAGCCGCGCTTGCCCTTCTGCACATCGGTGAGCACGACTGGCTCGACGAAGGAGCCCTCTCCTTCATAGGCCTTGCCACCGGCCAGCAGGGTCGCACCGTCAGCCACCGTCGCCTCGACCTGCTCCATGAACCGCTCCTGCGCTGCCTTCGACGACAGCGGGCTCAGCTGTGAGTTCTCGGCCAGCGGGTCAGACGGGGTGAACTTCTTGGCCGATTCCGTGATCTTCTCGACGAATTCGTCGTAGATGTCGTCCATGACGATCATGCGCTTGGGCGAGTTGCAGGCCTGGCCGGTGTTGCCCATCCGCGCCTGGAACAGCGTCTTGGCTGTCGCGGCGACATCCTCGGAGTCGAGCACGACGTACGGGTCCGAGCCGCCGAGTTCGAGGACCACCTTCTTAAGGTTCTTGCCCGCCTCGGCGGCCACGGCCGATCCAGCACGCTCGGAACCGGTCAGGGACACGCCCTGATTGCGCGGATCCGGCAGGATGATGTCAGCGACCTGCTCGTTGGTGGCGTAGACGTTGATGTAGGCGTCGGCCGGCAGGCCGGCCTCGGCGAAGATCTCCTCCATCACCTGTGCCGAGCGCGGGCACTGCGGGGCGTGCTTGAGGATGATCGTGTTGCCCAGCGCCAAGTTCGGTGCGGCGAAGCGGGCGACCTGGTAGTACGGGAAGTTCCACGGCATGATGCCCAGCAGCGAGCCGACCGGCTTGCGCAGCAGATAGGCCTCGCCGTCCTTGGGTCCCTTGAGCTTCTCCTCGGAGATGAACTCGGCGGCGTTGTCGGCGAAGTACTGGTAGATCATGCTCGACAGTGCGACTTCGCCCTTGCCCTCCGGGACGGCTTTGCCCATCTCGAGCTTGATGATCTCGGCAAGCTCCTCAGCGCGGTCCGAGTAGATCTGGGCGACCTTCGACAGGATTGCCGTGCGCTCCTCCACTGGGGTGGTGGACCAGGTGGCGTAGGCGTTGTGCGAGCGGGCGAGCGCATCGGTGATCTGCTCATCAGTGGCGGTCGGGAACTCCTCGATGACCTCACCGGTGGCGGGATTGACGACTGCATACTGCGACATCTGTGATTCCTTTCACTCGACCGTCGCAGACCGCTTACCTAAGGCTGCGACGGTGCAGGCCGGCCTGTGCGCCGGCGGTTGATGCCCACGCTAGTCGCCGCTGGGCCTGCTGTTCAACCGGCGTAGACTGGCGCTGAGACCCCGTCCCGCCACCTGTTGAGAGGACCGATCGTGACCGCTGAGAAGCACAGCATCGAACAGCTCGCCGCCCGCTACTACGCCACTGTCGACTCCAGTGATGCCGATGCGACATCGGCGCTGTTCGCCGCCGACGCCAGCTATGACCGGCCGGGCTACCCGACGATGGTTGGGCAGGCGATCACGGACTTCTACCACGGCGAGCGGATCATCGTCTCAGGCAAGCACACCGTCACCGAGGTGCTGGTGTCCGGCCAGCAGGCTGCCGTGCAGGGATCGTTCGCCGGCACGCTCAAGGACGGTTCGGAGGCCAGCGAGCGGTTCGCCGACTTCCTCACCTTCGACGACGCCGGGCTCATCACGAACCGGACGACGTACTTCTACCGCGCGGCAGTCTGAGTCAGGCCGCGCAGGCCGTGCGGATCTGAGCCAGCCCACCGTGCTCACTCTGCAGGCTCGGCCTCACTCCGCGGGCTCGTCGTCCCAGTCGTCGGCGGGTTCGGGGGCGTCACCGGACTCGACCTCGGCGCGCAGGCGCAGGATGCCCTCCTGCATGCGGTCACGTTCGGCGGTGAGCGCCTCGGCTGATGGGTAGGCCTGCTCGACCTGTTCGAAGACCGGTTCCATGCCGTCGGCTGACATGTCCGGTTCGGTCACGTCGATCTGCGCGAACGATGGGCCGATGTGCTCCATGAGCCCGCGGAACCCGGCTTGTCCCCCACCCAGGTGCAGGCCGCCGAACAGCCCGACGGCAGCCCAGCGCATGCCGAGTGAGTTCTTCAGCACGGTGTCGACGTCTGCGGCGCTGGCGATGCCGGCTTCGACGATGTGGGTGGCTTCGCGCAGCAGGGCGTTCTGCAGGCGGTTGCCGACGAAGCCGGGGGCTTCCTTCTCGAGCACGACCGGCACGCGGCCCAAGGTGACGAGGAAGTCGCGGAGGGCAGTCACCACCTCGGGCGCGGTGCGCTCACCGGGAACGACCTCGACCAGGGGCATGACGTGCGGCGGGTTGTACGGGTGGCTGACAAGGATGCGGGCGGCTGCCTCATCGGACAGACGCGCAGCGATCTTCGTCGGCAGCAGGGCCGAGGACGAGGAGGCGAGCACGCAGTCAGCCGGGGCGGCGTCGACGAGGTCAGCGAACATCTGGGTCTTGGCCTCGAGGTTCTCCGGCCCGGACTCCTGCACCAGGTCAGCGCCGCCCACCGCCTCGGTCAGGCACTGGCAGACCTCGATCGGCGCCTCGGTCTCGGCGGCCAGCCTCCCGGCGACCGTGTCGAGATCCGGGCGGGGATCGAACAGGCGCACGCGGTGCCCGTGGGAGGCGAACAGCCTAGCCCAGGACAGGCCGATCGTGCCGGCGCCGATGATGGCGGCAGTCAGCGGGGTCTCGGTGAGCATATGGGCAAACGTACACCGCCGCCTGCCACATTTCGACCCCGCCCGGCTCGCGGGACGGCCAGCACCCTGGCGGTAGTGCGCTGGCGTGGAATAATAAATCTATGAGCAACGAGAACATCATCGCCGGAGCTGAGGAACAGCTCGCCCAGGCACAGGAGTCAGCCGGTGTCGTCATGCGCTGCCTGCACACCGCCGCTGAGGCAGCCGAGGCCTCGCTACTGCTCGATGAGGTGTGGAACGTCGGCCGGGCCGGCACCACCCAGCTCGAGCCCGGGCTCATCGTCGCACTCGCCCATGCCGGCAACTACGTCGCCGGTGCCTTCGGTGTTGAGGACGACTCGCTCATCGGCGTGACGATCGGGTTCTTCGGTCAGCCGCTGGGCAAGATGATGCACTCGCACATCGCCGGTGTGCGCCACGAACAGGTGGGCCGCGGCACCGGTGCGGCGATGAAGCTGCACCAGCGGCTGTGGTGCCTCAACCACGGGATCAAACAGATGACGTGGACGTTCGATCCGCTCATCGCCCGCAACGCCTACTTCAACTTCAGCCGGCTCGGCGTCAATGCGCTGGACTACTACGAGGACTTCTACGGCCAGATGCGCGACGGCGTCAACGAGGGCCAGGCCTCAGACCGGATGCTCGTGTCCTGGCGGCTCGACCTGCCAAAGCGCCCGCCGCTGCCGGAGGCGCTGGAGAGCGCTGAGCCGGTCTTCGCCCTCGACACCGTCGACGGTGAGCCGCGGCTGAGCGACGTGCCGCGAGAATGCGAGGTCGTCGGCGTGCGGATCCCCAGCGACATCGAGTCGCTGCGCGGCGTCGACCCGGAGCTGGCGACCCGCTGGCGGATGGCGCTGCGCGACACCTTCACCGGCCTGATGTCCGACGGCTGGGAGATCGTCACCTGCCGCCGCGACGGGGTGTACCTGCTCATCCACCCGTGACGGTCGGCTGAGTCGGGCAGGTCTGCGGGCCCGGGATCTGCGTGCCTGAGCTTCCCGGCAGAAGGCCGGTCACAAAGTGACGGTCCCGGGTACGGATCAGGGGCAATATTCGACCAGTCTTTGGGCCGAGAAGAGTGAGAGGAGCCATCCTCCCGATTCCTGATTGGGTATCGGAAGGATGGCTCCTCTGTGTCTGGGGTCAGTCCTGCTGCTGGTGCTGACTGCGCAGCAGCTTCTTGTCCAGCTTGCCCACTGAGGTGCGCGGCAGCTCCTCGCAGAAGACGACGTCATCGGGCAGCTGCCACTTGGCGAACCGGTCGGCGAGGACGGCGAGGATGCTGTCCTTCGTCACACCGTCTTCGCGGGCGACGACATAGGCGACTGGGCGCTCATCCCACTTGGGGTCGGGCACCGCGATGACCGCGGCCTCGGCGACCTGCGGGTGATCGAGCAGCGCATTCTCCATGTCAATCGAGGAGATCCACTCACCACCGGACTTGATGACGTCTTTGAGGCGGTCGGTGAGCTTGAGGTACCCCTGCTCGGTCAGCAGCCCGGCGTCGCCGGAGCGCCACCAGCCGTCCATGAACCTCTCAGCGCTGTCGTCGAGGTTGTGGTAGCTGCTCGTGATCCACGGTCCGCGGAAGAGCACCTCGCCCTGTTCACCGGCCGGCACCTCAGCTCCGGCCGGGTCGACGATCTTGACGTCGATGCCGGTGACCGGCAGACCTTGGTAGCGCTGCAGATCCCACACCTCGTCCTCGCTGAGCTCCAGGCCGGGCTTGAGATGCCAGTTGACGGTCACCAGCGGCGTCGTCTCGGTCGCACCGTAGGCGTGGATGACCTTGACGCCGGTGAGCTCGGTCAGCCCCTTGAGCAGCGCAAGCGGCGGTTCACTGGCACCGGAGACCACCCGGGTGCGGGAGAGATCCGGCGGAGTGTCGAGGGCCTTGAAGTGCTCGAACAGCGGAGTCAGCAGGGCCGGTGCGGCATTGGCGACGGTCACACCGAAGCGGGTGAACCCCTCGGCCACCGGGGTGATGTCCGTGGCGGCGAAGCGGCCCGGCAGCACGACACCGGCACCGGCGGCCAGCGCCGTCTGCGGGAAGCCCCAGGAGATGACGTGGAACATCGGCGTGATCGGCATGACGACGTCGGTGTAGTCGACCTGGAGGCCGGCCAGTGAGGCCATCGTGTGCAGGTACATCGCCCGGTGGGAGTAGAACACGCCCTTGGGCTTGCCGGTCGTGCCGGTGGTGTAGCCGGCATAGGCGGCGGTGTTCTCGTCGATGACCTGCCAGTCGTAGTCACTCGGCCTGCCGGCGATGAGCTCCTCATAGGAGTACACGTTCTCCAGGCTCGTCTCGATCTGATCAAGCGGCTTGTCTGTGAGCACCACCCAGCCCTTGACGTAGGTCGACGGGGCGAACGCCTCGGCCAACGGCAGCAGCGATTCGTCGACGAAAACCCAGTCGGTCTGCGAATGGTTGACGACATAGGCGAGGTCGGGGACCGCCAGGCGCAGATTCAGCTGCAGCATCGTCGCCGCCACGCACGGCACGCCGAAGTACAGTTCGAAGTGGCGGCGGGAGTTCCAGTCCATAACGCCGACGGTGCTGCCGGGACCGATCCCGAGCTCATCAAGGGCGTGGGCGAGCTGGCTGATGCGGGCGTACTCTTCGCCATAATCCGACTGGTGCCACTGCCCGGCCAGATCGCGGTAGGTCACTGGTGCATCGGAGAACGTCCGGTTGGCATGCCGGAGGAAAGTGGTGAGGTTGAGCTGGTAGTCATCGCCCATGGTCGAGCGGTTGCCGGTGAGCATGCGGTGTGCCTTTCATGTCATGCGATCGGTGCGGGCGCAGCGGCTGAGAGCTTCAGACGCCGCGGAATTCCGGGGTGCGCTTGGCGAGGAACGCCTGCACACCCTCGGCGGCATCCGCGGAGTCCTTGAGCATGTCCTGGCCGGTGGCCTCGCGGGCGAGGGCGGCATCGAGCTGGTGCAGGGTCGCCTGGTTGACCGCCCACTCGGTCTCGCCGAGTGCCAGGGTCGGGCCGGCGGCCAGCTGCGAGGCGACTTCGCGTGCCCGGGTGAGGTACGCCTCGGGTGCGGTGACCTCGGTCGCCAGGCCCCAGTCGAAGGCCTGCGCAGCACCGATCTTCTCCCCGGTCAGGGCCATGCGCAGGGCGCGGTGGCGGCCGGCGGAGGCGGCGACGAGTGCGGTCGAGCCGCCGTCGGGCATGAGCCCGATGCGGGTGAAGGCGAGCATGAGGTAGGACTTCTCGCTCATGATGACGTAGTCGCAAATGAGCGCAAACGAGCAGCCGACACCGGCGGCCGGACCGGAGACGGCGGCGACGGTGGGCACGCGCAGGTCGCGGATCTTGCCGATCGCCTCGTTGATGACATCGAGGCCGACGCCCTTGAGCTCGCCGTCGGTCATCGCCGAGACGTCAGCTCCGGAGCAGAAGGCGCGTGCGTCACCGGTGAGGATGACGGCGCGGGCCTCTTCAGCGGCGCGGTCGAGTGCTGTGTTGAGGGCGATGACGGTGTCGCGGGTGAGTGCGTTGAGCGCCTGCGGGCGGTTGAACCGGATCGTCATGACGCCGGCGTCGAGGGTGACGTCGAGCTCCTCAGCCATGGGGGTCCTCCTGGATGTCGAGAATGACTTTGCCGATCACCGAGCGGTTCTCCAGCTCGGTGATCGCCGCTGCGGCCTGGTCGAGGCTGAAGCGGGCGTGGATGTGGGGGTCGAGCTGACCGCCTGCGAGGTATTCGCGCAGGTGGGCCCACTGCTTCTGGGCCATGAGCGGGTCGGACGGCAGGGCGGCGCCCCAGCCGACGCCAGCGACGGAGATGTTGTTGAGCAGCAGCCGGTTGACTTTGACCTCCGGGATCGAGCCTGCGGTGAACCCGAGCACGAGCAGTGTGCCGAAACGGGCCAGACACCGCAGGGAGTCGGTGAAGCGGTCCCCGCCGACGGGGTCGACGACCACGTCGACGCCGCGTGGGGCGATGTCCTTGACGGCGTCTTTGAAGCCGTCGGCGCGCACGACGTGCTGGGCGCCGAGTTCGGTGACCATCGCGGCCTTCTCATCACTGGAGACCACCGCGATGACCTCAGCCCCCATTGCCAGGGCGATCTGCACGCAGGCCGAGCCGAGGCCGCCGGCCGCACCGTGGATGAGGACGCGCTGACCCGGCTGCAGGTTCCCGCGGGTGCGCAGGGCGAAGTCGGCGGTCAGGACGTTCATCGGCATCCCGGCCGCAGCCTCCAAGGAGAGCTCCTCAGGCAGAGGCAGAACCATAGCCTCGGGTGCGGTGGCGAACTGGGCGAACGCCCCGCTCGGGATGATCGCAGCGACCCGGTCACCGGGGGCGAAACGGGAGGAACGGGATTCGACGACGGTGCCGGCGAGTTCGGAACCGAGGATGAAGGGCGGTTCGTGCTTGGTCTGGTACTGCCCGTAAGTCTGGAGCAGCTCGGGGAAGGTGACCCCGGCGCAGGCGACCTCAATGAGGACTTCGCCTTCGGCCGGGGACGGTGCGGGTGCGTCCTGCAGCTCGACTGCGCCCGGGCCGTCGAGGCGGGTGACGTGGATGGCCTTCATACTCTCCCTTTTCGCCGTGAGACTGTGCCAGCAGGGCGAGTGCGCCCTTGCCACGGTCGATGCCGGCAGCTAGATTGAATCCGGTATCGAACGATTGTTCAGCAGACTACTGGCTTGATCTGTCTCACACAAGAAGAGGTGGGACGCAAAGCCTGCGAGGAGTGAGATGAACCGTCACAACCAGTCCCAGGTCACCCCCTATATCGCACACACAGCTGAGCTGACCCGCGAGCTCATCGACGTGCTCGTGGCCACCGGTGAGGAGGCGTCTGTGGCCGCACGGGTCGGGGAGCTGGCCGGGCAGCTTCAGGCACTGGCCGCCGATCCGTCGCAGGCGGCACCGGCGCACGGCGCCCGAGAGTCCTACCTGCCCAACGACCGTAGCCCGGTGACCTCGCTGCGCAACCCGATCGCCCCGCCGATGGAGCTCAGCTACTCAGACGGCCGCGCTGAGGGCACCGTAACGCTGAGCGCACCCTATGAAGGCCCACCGCAGCGAGCGCACGGCGGGGTCGTGGCGATGCTGCTCGATCACGTCATGGGAGCTGCTGCCAACACCGATGCCCCGCCGCCGGCGCTGACCCGGATGCTGTCGATCGACTACTTCGACGGCACCCCGCTCGGGGCAGAGGTCACCGTCGTCGCCTGGGTCGACCGGGTTGAGGGCCGCAAGAAGCACATGGTCGGCGAGATCCGGCACGATGGGAAGGTGTGCGCGCGCTCGACCGGGCTGTGGATCGATCTGCCGGCCGAGGTGTACGAGAAGGCCTTCGCCGCGGCGGGTTTCGCCCCGGAATCATTCGCCTGACCACAACAGTGTGACCCCGGTCGCAGGGGCCGGCGGACAGCTGGCTACAGTTGAGCTCGGTCACACCCACTGCACCGCTCCAAAGGAGTCCACATGAACGACGCAGTCATCGTCGCCGCCCGGCGCACCCCGACCGGTAAGCGCGAAGGCGTGCTCTCCGGCATCCATCCTGCTGACCTTTCGGCCCTCGTCATCGAGGACCTCGTGACGACCACCGGCATCGACCCGGTCGTCCTCGACGATGTCATCTGGGGCAATGTCACCCAGGCCGGCGAGCAGACCGGTGACATCGCCCGCACCGCAGCCCTGTCTGCAGGCTTGCCGGAGTCGGTGCCCGGTGTCACAGTCGACCGCCAGTGCGGCTCGTCCCAGCAGTCTGTGCACTTCGCCGCCGCCGGACTCATCGCCGGTCATTACGATGCCGTCATCGCCGGCGGTGTCGAATCGATGTCGCGCAACCCGATGGGCTCCTCGCTCATGGGCAAGAGCCCCTACGGCGAGCGCTTCCTCGCCCGCTACGACGGCGTGTTCCCCAACCAGGGAATCGGCGCGGAGATGATCGCCGAGCAGTGGGGTTTCGACCGCACGCAGCTCGATGAGTTCGCGATCGAATCCCACGAACGGGCAGCCGCGGCCACCGATGCCGGTGCCTTCGAATCGCAGATCGTGCCGGTCGAGACCGAGCACGGCACCATCACCGCCGATGAGGGCATCCGTCGCGGCGGCACCGTCGAGGGCCTGGCGAAGCTCAAGACCGTCTTCCGCGAAGACGGCGTCATCACCGCCGGCAACGCCTCCCAGATCTCCGACGGCTCAGCAGCCCTGCTCATGATGACCTCGGAAAAGGCCCGCGAGCTCGGACTCACGCCGATCGCCCGTGTGCACACTGCGGTGCTGGCCGGAACTGATCCGGTCATCATGCTCACCGGCCCGATTCCAGCGACCCAGAAGGCCCTCAGACGCTCGGGGCTGTCGATGTCAGACATCGGCGTCTTCGAAGTCAACGAGGCCTTCGCCTCGGTGCCACTGGCCTGGGCCAAGGACCTCGAGGCAGACACAAAGCTCATGAACCCCAACGGCGGAGCGATCGCGTTGGGTCACCCGCTCGGCGGCTCGGGCGCCCGCCTCATGACGACGATGGTCCACCACATGGCCGACAAGGGCATCAGGTACGGCCTGCAGACGATGTGCGAAGGCGGCGGCCAGGCCAACGCCACCATCCTCGAACTCCTCTGACACCGTTCCCGAGGCACAGCTGGAAACCCAGCCACCGCCTCGGGCGCGGCACCGTCACCGGCACGGCCGGGGCAGCAGGACTGCCCCGGCCGTCGCCGTCTCGTCGGGCCTGCGGCGGCCACCTGTCTCGGCTGTGTCACAGGTCATAGAAAGTTCTTGAAAACTGGCTGAACAATCATTAACTTGATACCAACGTCAACTTCAGCTGACGCCGTGGCGCCCGCACCAGCGGGCGACGAACCGTGATACGAACCGAGGTGACACCGGTGTCCAGGCTCAACGCGCTGCTCGACAGATCCCTGTCGATCTTCACCGCGATCGCCGTCGTACTCATGATGGCCCACATCGTCGTCCACGCACTGTCGCGGTTCCTCTTCAATGCCCCGATCTTCGGCACCAACGAGATCGTCGCCTTCTGGTACCTGCCCTTCGTCGCCCTCCTCGGCATTCCGGCCGCACAGCTGCAGAAGGAGCACATCACCGTCTCCCTCCTCTCAGACCGGCTCGCCCCGCTGCCGCAGGCGATCATGAAGATCTTCGGCTATGCCCTCGGCGCGCTCGTGAGCGTCGGGTTCGCGTGGTTCGGGCTCAAGGAGGCGCTCAAGCGCATGGACATGGGCGCGACTGCCGGGGTCACCGACATCATCGCCTGGCCGGTGTACTTCCTCGTCCCGGTCGTGTTCGCCATGCTCGCCGCACTGTTCGTCGTCGACATCATCATCACCGCCCGCACCCGCAATCCCGAGGTCAATCCGCTCACCGGTGAGACGGCCGAACGGGATATCGAAGAGACCATCATCTGAGGCAGGCCATGACCATCTCCCCCACTCAGCTGCTGCCCGCCGACAAGAAGGCCGAGGCGCGTGCCGCCCACGCAGCCCGCGCCGGCCGCGGCAGCTGGCTGACACTCGGTATCGGCCTGGCGCTCTTCGCCGGCTGCCTCGCCGGGCTGTTCACCAGCCCCACCCCGCAGATCGCCGGCATGTGGTGCATCGCGATGATGCTCATCCTGCTCTTCCTCGCCGTGCCTGCCGCGATCGCACTCGCAGTGCCCAGCCTCATCGGCGTCTATGCCCTCTCCGGCATCCCAGCCACCGTCAACATCCTCTCGACCTCGCCGTTCCATTCGGTCTCGCAGTGGTCGTACTCGGTGCTGCCGATGTTCATCTTCATGGGCATGCTGCTGACTCAGTCGGGGCTGACGTCGAAGATCTACCGGGCTGCCGATCACTGGTTCTCGTGGCTGCCCGGCGGCATCGGCATCGGCACGACCGCCGCCGGTGCGGGCCTGTCCTCGGTGTCCGGCTCGACGATCGGCATGACATATGCGCTTGGCCGGGCCGGCATCCCGGAGATGCTGCGTGCCGGTTATGACCGGCGGGTAGCCGTGGGCACCGTCATCGTCGCCGGCCTGCCCGGCAACCTCATCCCGCCGTCGATCCTGCTCGTCGTGTACGCCGGCATCGCCTCGGTGCCGGTCGGCCCGCAGCTCATCGCCGGCACCCTGCCGGGCATCCTGCTGGCGGTCACCTTCGCCGTCTTCATCTTCCTCCTCGGGCTCTTCGCCCCGGCTCTGGTGGGCAAGGGCACAGGCACCGGCGCCGAGGCGGCGGCCTCGACCTGGCGGGACCGGTTCCGTTCCCTTGGTGACATCTGGGGCTTCCCGCTCATCCTCATCGTGCTCTTCGGCGGCATGTTCTCCGGTGCCTTCACCCCGACCGAGGCCGGTGCGGCCGCCGCGTTCGCAGCCCTGCTGCTGTGCCTGCTCTACACCCGCCGGGACAAGCCGCTCACCCGCGTGTCGCAGGCTGCGATCTCGACGGTGAGTGCGACCGCTGCGATCTTCTTCATCATGATCGGCGCGGAGATGCTGACGAAGCTGCTGGCCATCACCGGCCTGGCGCCGATGATCACCGGAATCATCACCGACCTCGGGCTCTCGCGCATCAGCTTCCTGCTCGTGCTCGTGGTCGTCTACCTCATCATGGGCATGTTCTTCGACACCCTGTCGATGATGCTGCTGACGATCCCGATCCTGCTGCCGACCCTCGACGCGATGGACGTCTCGGCGCTGTGGTTCGGCGTGTTCGTCGTCCTGCTGGGCGAGCTCGGCATGATCACCCCGCCGGTGGGCATCCTCTCCTACATCGTGCACAACATCACGAAGGCGCCGGAGGTCAACCTCGGGCACACGATCACCCTCACGGACGTGTTCACTGCACTGCTGTGGTTCCTGCCGATCGCCGTGCTGTTCCTCGCCCTCATGATCCTGTTCCCGGAGATGGCGACCTGGCTGCCGGCCCAGATGAACCCAGCCGGCGGCTGACGACGACTTCCCGACTCAACCGTTCGGTCTGCTGCCACCCGGCGCCAGACCCCGACCCACACCGCCGGCGGCGCTGCCGGCACAGCCTGCCGGGGCTTGACCCGGCGCAGCAAGAGAAGGAGACTCTCGTGACAACCCACCTGATGAAGACGCGGCGGGCGCACGCCACCGGTGCCCTGGCTGCCAGCGCCGCACTCACACTGACGCTGGGCGCCTGCGCCGGCGGGGGCGGCGGAGGCGAAGGCGGCGGTGACGGCTTCGAGTACGGCGCTGACCAGTCCGAGGTCGATGAGCTCATCAAGGATCTCGACCCGGTCACCATCAAGTACCAGCCCTCCTCGGCCAGCGCGCAGTCGGTCATGGCCCCGACAGGCACCGTATTCAAGGAGATCGTCGAGGAGCGCTCCGGTGGCAAGATCACCGTCGACATCGTGTGGGGTCAGGCGATCGCCTCCTACGCTGAGGTGCATGACGCCCTGGCCGATGGCCGCGTCGACGTAGCCTACACGCTGCCGGGCTACTTCCCCGATGAGTTCCCGGTCATCGACGCGATCGGCACCGCGATGGCCGACCAGCCGGCCTCGCCGTTCGCCGGCGAGCTCGTGACCAACGCCGTCGGCAGCGACATCGCCTGGCAGATCCCGGAGGCGATCGAGGAATACGAGTCCAAGGGCCTCGTCCCGCTCACGCCGTTCGCTGCCTCGGGCGGGTACTACAACGTGTGCGCTGAGCCGACCTCCTCTGCCGATGACTGGAAGGGACGCCAGATCCGCATCGCCTCGCAGGCACAGGCTGCGCAGGTGACGAAGCTCGGCGGCTCCCCGGTCTCGCTGCCGTACCCGGAGACGTATGAGGCGCTGCAGCGCGGCACCGTCGACTGCACGCTCGGCCAGCTCGTGCCCTCGGCAGAGTCCGGCATCTTCGATGTCGCACCGAACCTCGGCTACACCACCGACCACTCCTTCTCGCGCACAGCCGGCGCCTACCTGGCCGGCCAGACGTTCACGGAGCTTCCGCTGGCCTACCAGCAGATCATCTTCGACTCGAATGCCCTGGCCGCCTCCGGTGGCATGAAGGCCGTCATCGACGGCAACGCCGATGCCATCAGCCAGGCGAAGTCGGCCGGTGGTGAGGTCGAGCCGTTCGACGATGATGTGCAGGACAACGTCGGCGAGTACTCCCAGGAGCTCATCAAGCAGGCCGTCAGCGACGGCAAGCTGAGCCAGGAGAACGTCGACGCGATCGCCGAGGCGACTAAGCGCCAGCAGCGCGCGATCGAGGACCTCGGCTACGTCGACGACGGTGAGACCGGCGACTTCGACGAGTGGTACGACAAGGACACCGACTACACCGACTTCGCCAAGCACAACTACGAGAACGGCAAGGCGATGGAGCACCGCCCGAGCTGACCGGCCAGCCGCCTGGGCGGCTGAACAGCTGAGCGACACACACGCGCAGCGGTATGTGAGGACTCTCATAGGCCGCTGCGCGTGCGCTGTCCATAGGATGAATGGCATGACACGACTGCCTGCCTCCGGATCATCACCCCGCCCGGCGCTCACTCGCCGCCTGCTCGCCACCGCGGCCGCCTCGGCGGCGGTCATGCTGGCCGGATGTGCAGGGTCGGCCGGCGGCCAGCCGACGAACAGTGCGGGCGCCGGCGGCGGCTTCGACTACGGTGCCGAACAGGCCGACGTCGATGCGGCACTGGCTGACCTGGACCCGGTGACGATCACCTACCAGCCGACGGCTGCCAGCGAGAAGTCCGTCATGGCACCCGGCGGCACGGTGCTGGCCGAGGAGATCGAGAAGCGCTCCGGCGGCAAGATCAGCGTCGACATCGTGTGGGGGCAGGCGATCGCCGGCTACACCGAAGTCCACGATGCGCTCGCCGACGGGCGCGTCGACCTGGCCTTCACGCTGCCGGCCTACGACCCGGCCGAGTTCCCCGCCTTCGACGCGATGAGCACCTCGCTTGCGCTGCTGCCGACCTCGCCGTATGCCGGTGAGCTCGTCGCCAATGCCGCCGGTGCCGAGGTGGCGTGGGGCTCCGATGCGCTGGTCGAGGAGTTCGAGGCGCAGGGGCTGAGCCCGCTCATCCCGCTCATCGCCTCCGGCGGGTACTACACGATCTGCACCGACCCGCTGGAGACTGCTGAGGACTTCGACGGCCGGCAGATCCGGATCGGATCCTCGGCCCAGTCCGAGCAGATCCA
Source organism: Brevibacterium sp. UBA7493 (assembly GCF_002479565.1). Classification (NCBI taxonomy): domain Bacteria; kingdom Bacillati; phylum Actinomycetota; class Actinomycetes; order Micrococcales; family Brevibacteriaceae; genus Brevibacterium; species Brevibacterium sp. UBA7493. Next base: position 212,404 of record NZ_DLOD01000010.1, read on the forward strand.
GAACCTCGGTGCGACTCCGGTGTCGCTGCCTTTCCCGGAGACCTATGAGGCGCTGCAGCGCAACACCATCGACTGCGACCTCGGCCAGCTCATCCCGGCCGCCGAATCCGGGATGTTCGACGTCGCCAAGCACATCGCCTACCCGACCGAGCACAGCTTCTCCCGCTCACCTGGGGCGTATATGGCAGGCAAGACCTACCGTGAGCTGCCACTTGCCTATCAGCAGGTCATCTACGATGCGATGATCGCCGCCTTCGACGGGCAGATGCAGGTCTCCGTAGGCGGCAATGCCGTGGCAGTCGGGGCGGTCAAGGATGCCGGCGGGACCATCACCGAGTTCCCGTCCGAGGTGCAGAAGGCACTCGGGGACCAGACGCAGGAGATGAGCCGTGAAGCCGGTGAACAGGCCGGGCACGACAGCCTCGCCGATGACATGGCAGCCGCCGGTGAGAAGTGGGGCACGCGCATCGAAGAGCTCGGCTTCACCGACGGCGGCGGAGTTGAAGACCTCGATGAGTGGTACGACGACGGCACCGACTACCGGAAGTTCGGCACCGCCGTGTTCGAGGAGGTCTTCACCGAACACCGGCCGGGGTGAGGCATTTCGTCCACGTGAGCGAGAGCGAGAATCGGACGATCAGCAGTCTGAGCTAGGCGACGGACACGCCCAACGTCCGTGCCTCGTCTTAGGCTGACAGGCATGAACACAGGAACTTCTCCACCTCCTTCGAGGTCTGCTCTTCGCAAAGCTGGCTCGATCATGCGCAAGTACATGCGCGGTGAAGCGACCTTGGCAGAATTCCAGGGAGCGATCAGGACGATGCAAGCTCATCGATCCCGCTTCAACCGGCCGATGGTCGATCTGAACACCGAGCTGAGAAGCCTCGCGTCTCAGCTCAGCATCGAAGCCAGCGTGACTCAACGGCTCAAGAGAGAAGCAACAATCGTGGAGAAGCTGTGCATCCGAGAGCCCGGGCTAGATTTCTCAAGAATGCAGGATATTGGCGGTCTACGGGTTGTCGTCGATTCGTTAGCAGAGCTGATCCGGTTCGACACCGCACTCTGCGACCGCTGGTCCGATCGGATCGTGGACCGACGAGACTATGTTTCTCACCCCAGAGAATCCGGTTATCGTGCGATCCATGTCGTGGTCTCAGAATCAGGCCTTCACCTGGAGGTACAGCTGAGATCTAGACGGATGCACGTGTGGGCCCAGATGGTAGAGGGGTTCTCAGGACAAGTCGGGGAGAACTTCAAACAGGATTCAGGAGACCACGTCATTCAGAGGTTTGCCCGCACTCTGTCTGAGCTGTACGCTCATGAGGATGGCGGAACGACTCCGCCAGCGCATTTGAACGCCGAGTTCGAGACCCTGTGGATCCAGGTAGATGCGGCTCTAGGACCGACAGAGGAGACTGAATGAGCGGGATCAAGCATTTCTTGCTCGTCTTTGACCATGCCAAAGACGAGCTCATTGAGCAACTCGACTTCGGCGATGACGCCGAGCGCGCTGTCGAAGAATATGCCGTTCGCGAAGCCAAGTACCGTGATTCGAGCTCAGTCGATATCGTCCTTGTCGGGTCTGACTCGATCGAAACGGTCAAGGTCACACACAGCACGTACTTTGAAGGATTCAATCGAGGATCTAGAAACCGAATCCTGGATAGGTTGCTCTCCAGCTGATGCGCAGGCCGCCCCGCAGCCACGTTGAGCCGGGGTGGCCTAGTATTTCGAGCCGAGGCACGCTGCTACTCCTCGTGGATGAGCGCGAGGAAGTCCGCAGCCGCCCCGCGCAGCCTGTGACCCTTCGCCCACAGCGCGTGCAGCTGCCGGTCGAGCCGGACGTCGTCGGCCACCGGAATCTCGACGAGGCTGCCGGTGCGCAGCTCCGACTCGACGGCCAGCCGTGAGATCGCCGCCGGGGCCAGCCCGGCGAGTGCGGCGACCTTGACAGCGGCATTCGACGGAAACGCCGCAGCCACCTGCACTCCCCCGGCCGCCGCCAGTGCCGCGTCGATGACGCCGCGGGTGCCTGAGCCCTCCTCCCGGACCACGAGCGGACGCGCCGCCAGCGCGGTGGCGGACACGACCTCGGGACCGGCCCACTGCGCCGCGATAGCCGGGGTTGCGACGATGACCAGCGCGTCAGTGCCGATGAGACGCGCGGTGAGGTCCTCGGGCACCTCAGCCGATTCGATCAGCCCGATGTCGCAGCTGCCCTCGCGGACCGTGGCGCACACGGCTGTCGTGTTGCCGATGCTCATGCCGACATCGGCGTTGGGGTGGGCGGCGCGGAAGCGCTCGAGCCAGCGCGGCAGCAGATGTTCGGCGATCGTCATCGATGCACTCACCCGCACGCGCGCGCCGACTTCGCGGCGCAGCGCGGCCATCCCGGAGAGCAGGTGGTCGTAGCCGGACATGATCTCTGCGGCCCAGGCGGCGAGCGCCTGCCCCTGCGGAGTGAGCTTGGTGCCGCGCGGGCTGCGGTTGAGCAGCGGGATGCCGGATTCGCGTTCGAAGGCGCGCAGCATCCGCGAGGCGTTGGGCTGGGCGAGGTCGAGGGCCCGGGCGGCCTGCCCGATCGAGGTGGTGTGCCGGTCGAGTTCGACGAGCAGGGCCAGCACCTGCGGGTCCGGCAGGCGGCCGGCAGGCGGGTGCACTTCATCGGGCAAGGTCATGGCCCTAAGTGTGCACCCGACGCTCGGTCATATCAAGTTCATATGAGAGTGAGACGGAACTGGGGTCTACTGTCAGCACTCCTGCCTCCCCAGAGTGGAGGGCATGGCAGAGAACAACGACTCGGCGGCGACCCGGGCAGGTGCGACCACCGACCCGGCACGCCAATCCCAGACCGGCCCGGCCGCCCCGCACGGGCCGGGCCGCAGGCTCACCGACCACCGCCTCGGGAAGTTCCTCCCCGGGCTTGCCGTGTGTGCTGCGGCCACGCCGGTGGCGATGGGGATTGCGCACTTCGTGCCGCTGGCCTCCGCGCTGCTCATCGCGATCATCCTCGGCATCGTGCTGCGCAACGTGATGGGCGAGCTGCCGGGGTCGTGGGCTGCGGGCATGCAGTTCTCCGCGAAGAAGATCCTGCGTCTGGGCATCATCCTGCTCGGCGCGCAGCTGGTGCTCGGTGACATCATGTCGCTGGGCTGGAAGCTGATCCTCGTCGTCATCGCCGTCGTCGCCATCGGCATGCTCGGCACGATCGGGCTCGGCCGCTTACTCGGCATGGGCCGGGATCTGTCGCTGCTCATCGGCTGCGGCTTCTCGATCTGCGGTGCCGCCGCGATCGCCGGCGTCGAGTCGACGGTGCGCGCCCGCAAGGAGGACGTCGCCGCAGCGATCGCCCTCGTCGTGCTCTTCGGCACCCTCATGATCGCCGCCGTCCCGCTCATCGCCGGCCTGCTGGGCCTGGGTGAGGAGACCGCCGGCATGTGGGCCGGTGCCTCGACCCATGAGGTCGCCCAGGTGGTGGCGATCGGCGGGATCATCGGTCCCGAGGCGCTCAAGGTCGCTGTCGTCGTCAAGCTCGCCCGCGTGCTCATGCTCGCCCCGATCGTCGCGATCCTGGCGATCTCGGTGCGCCGCTCCTCGGCTTCGGCGCTGACCCCGGGCCCGGACTCGGAGGTCAAGGCTTCCCGTCCGCCGCTCGTGCCGCTGTTCATCATCGGATTCCTCGCCATGGCGATCGTCCGCACGCTCGGCTGGCTGCCCGATTGGGCCGTCACTGCTGCCGGCATCGGCCAGACGATCGCGCTGACCGCGGCGATGTTCGCCCTCGGTTCGGGTGTGCACATCAAGTCGCTCATCAAGCTCGGGTTCATGCCGGTGCTGCTGGCCACCCTGTCGACGCTCATCGTCGCCGGCGTCGCAGGCCTCGGCATCTGGCTGGCCGTCTGAGTCTGCTCACACAGTGAGGCCCCGGTCGCGTGACCGGGGCCTTGCTGCTGTGCGCTCAGCGGTGGGTGGCGGCCGGCTGGCGGGGTCCGCGCACCGCCCGGGACGCCCTGCGAGCGTAGAGGGCTGCGCGCAGGCCGACGAGCACGGTGGCCAGCAGCACGAACGAGGCTGAGAGATTGATCCACAGGAACCCGCCGAGCCCGAGAACGGTGCCGGCGGTGGCCGCCATGAGCGCACCGCCGAGGTTCATCGCCGAATCCGAAGCGCCCTGCAGGGTCAGCTTCGCCCGCGCCGGCACACTGGCACTCAGGAGCGCCGAGCCACCGATGAGCGTCATCGACCAGGACACCCCGAGCAGGAACAGCGCGGTCGTCAGCAGCGGCATCGAGGAGACCTCGCGCAGCGCATCGAGCACGCCGAGGATGATGGTGATGACGAAGCTGATGATGCCGGTGATGATGACGGTGAACGGGCCGTACCGGTCGGCCATCCACCCGAACAGCGGAGACAGCCCGTACATGCCGGCGATGTGGATGCTGATGACGAGCCCGACTTCGCCCAGGTGGAAGCCGTGGTGGTCCATGTGCAGCGGCGTCATGACCATGACGTTGGTCATCATCATCTGCCCGGCGACGATCGTGATGATGGCGAACAGCGGGATCGGCCGGGCGGCGACGAACCGCAGTGCGGCGATGAGTCCCAGACGCGACCCGCCGGGCGGGTGCGGGTGCTGGGCGGTCTCACCCGCCTCGGGCGCGGTGGCCTCCGGTCCCGAGGCGGTGGTCTCCACTTTCTGTTCCGGCACCGTTGCAGAGGCGGCCGGTTCCGGCAGCTGCTGGGCCAGGCGGCCGGGCAGCAGGGCGGTGCACACGACCGCGAGGGCGAAGCAGACCATCGAGATGACATATGGGCCGGCCAGCGGGTTGAGGCCGAGCTGTTCGCCGAGCTCGGCACCAGGAGCGGTGAAGTTGGGTCCGAGCACCGAGCCGACGGTCGTGGCCCACACGACCAGCGACATCGCCCGGGCCGCACGGGCGGGGTCGGCGAGATCGACGGCGGCGTAGCGGGCCTGCAGGCCGGCGGCGGTGGCCGAGCCGCACATGAGCATGCCGAGGAGGAACAGCGGCAGCCAGGCGATGATGACGCCGAAGAGCACGACGACTGTGCCGGCGGCGCCGATGCCGAAGCCCAAGGAGAGGGCGAAGCGGCGCCCGCGGGCGCCTGCGAGGGTGGCCAGCGGGTAGGAGATGAGCCCGGCACCGAGGATGACGGCCATCTGCGCGAACCCGGCCATCTCGGTGTGCCCGGTGATCTGCTCGGCCAGCAGCCCGCCGACGGCGTAGCCTGAGGCGATGCCGGCGCCGGCGAAGAGCTGGGCGCCCATGAGCTTGAGCTGGCTGCGGATCCGCGGCGAGACCGGCATCGACACGACCTTTCAGATGATGGGGCAGCAGCTGATGCCGCCGGAATGTCAGCGGACCGGCTCAGCGCTGAGCGGATCCGCCTTCTGCCCTCAATCGTCGCACATGGGACGCACGCCCGGTGCGTTGGGTCACATCGCGGTAGGCGGGATTCACAGCGGGGCTTTGAGGACCTTCATCGTGATGTGGGAGCTGACCCGCTCGACACCCTCGATGGCGGTGAGCACCTGGGAGATGAAGTGCTCGGCGGCCTCCAAGTCCTTCACGGCGATGCGCACGAGGTAGTCGGGGTTGCCGAACATGCGGCGCAGCTCGATGACCTCATCGCAGTCGATGAGCTCACCTTCGAAGGTCTCGGCGATCTGCTTGGTCTTTGTGCCCATGTCGACGTGGACGATGACCTCACACGCCCGGTCGATCGCCGCCGGGTCGATGCGGGCGTGATAGCCGGTGATGATGCCCTCGGCTTCGAGCCGACGGACCCGGCGCAGGCACGGCGACGGGGTGAGGCCGACCCGGTCGGCCAGTTCGGTGTTATTCAGCCGCCCGTCCAGAGCCAGGTGGTCGATGATAGCGCGATCGATGGTATCCATGAGTGAATCATGCCAAGATTCTCGGCTGAAGGGCAATAGCGGCAATCGCGTGCCAACCGATTTCTCCTACCATGAGCCTCATGGTCCACTCCCCTGCACAGCACACGCTCACGCCTGCTTCCCGCCTGCCGGTCTCACCTGCCACGGCGGTCGGTGAGCGCACCGACTGGGCCGGTGTCGCCTCGGTCGCTGCTGGTGCTGCCACCTGGGGAGTCGGCGCCGGTGTCGCCGGCTTCATCTTCGCGATCTCGACGATGTCGGCTGCCACCGTGACGTTCTGGCGGTTCCTCGCCGCCGGCATCATCCTCGCCCTTGCCTATGAGGCCCGCCGCGTCTTCTCACCTGAGCGTCACGGCGGTGAGCCGAGCCTGCTGGCGATCATGCACCGGCACGGCTTCGCCCTCATCATCATCGGCTCGGCGCTCGCGGCCGCCCAGTCGCTCATGTACGCCTCGGTCGCCTCCCTCGGCGCCGGCCTCGGCACGATCGTGCCGCTGGCCGTGAGCCCGGTGGCGATGGCGGTGCTGTCGATGCCGCTGCTGCGCACCCGTCTCAACCTCGCCGGCTGGCTGACGATGATCCCGCCGCTGGTCGCCATGGCCTGCGTCGTCGGGCTGACGAACGGAGCGACCGCCGCCGAGGTGTCGGTCATCGGCGTGTGCCTGGCCGTCACCGCCGCCGCAGCACACGCACTCATGACGATTTCGTCGAAGCGCCTGTCGACCGGCGGCACCTCGGTGTTCGGCACGACGACGCTGACCTTCCTCATCGCCTCGGTCGCCCTCACCCCGTTCGCAGCAGCCAACGGATTCCTCGGCCACACGGACCGGCCGTGGGCGGTCATCGGCTGCCTGGCCGTGCTGGCCGTTTTCGCCTCGGTGGTTGCCTATCCGCTGTTCTTCGCCGGAGTCAAGCGCATCGCCGCGCCGGTGGCGGCGATCGTCATGCTCGTCCAGCTCATCGTCGCGACCCTCATGGGCACGATCGTGCTCGGCGAGCCGATGCCGGCTGCCGCATGGCTGGCCCTGGCCGCACTCATCGCCGGCATCATCATCCACACGCTCGCCGCCCGCAGCCTGCCGATGCGCCGGAACCGCGAACGCGTCGCGATGAGCTGAAGTCGACTACGGGCTGGCGATAGAGGCGACACGCAGTTCAGCGCACCGGTCACGGTCAAAGCCGGGAGGCAGATCGGAACGGGCAGCCGCTCGAATCAAGCGCCGCATGATCCGCTGGCCCTCGCGCCGCACACGCTGTCATCTATAGCCATTCTCAGCCGAGTCCGTACCTGTTCGTTCACTGGTCTTCTCCCCTTCAATGAGGCTCGACGAACTATTCAGTGCACGCTCAATACTTACCGACGTTGGTTCTTCCCAGGCTTGAGAAGAAAAGTTCCAATGCAATCGGTCTGTATTGCCTGCGAGGACCGGCTCGACGAAGTCCAAACATGTTGCGAGCAGGTCTGCGAATCTCACTGGGGTCGACTGCTCGATCCTCTGCTTCTTTCGCCAGACTTGCCACTTGCGCTGTGCGAATGCTGGCATCTGAGACAGCAGCGGACCAAGCGGTTCCAGCTCAACCTGCCGGTAGCGGGCGACAACACCGATTGCTTCCTGTAGATCCGCACCTGAGACGACTCGGGAGCGGGCAATGGCGGCGATATCCGTGAAGTCTCGCCAACGGGTGTTCTGCTCTCCTCTTTCGAGGGCGGTGACGATCTTCTCTGCGAGAACCATGTGGTCCGGGTATCCCAGGAGGCGCAGCGTGCCGCCCAATAGGAGCGGCAGGACCGCCTCTGCGGGTGCAGGCCAGATAGGGTCCCCGAAGTTCACGTCGATATGCAGCGCAACCTGCGCGGTCGCCAACTGTGCGGTCACTGTGACTCGCACACCGTTGTAGTCGGCTTCATCACGGATCCGCTCTCCGTTGACGGAATCGAGATCGAACTCGAGCCCGTCATCGCGGCGAACGGCAAGGATGCTTATGACGCGTCTTTCAACCTCGGGGATATCGTTGGTGAACCCTCGCGCCGCGAAGTCGATATCCCTGGTTGGTCGCCGATCAGCAAAGGCCGCCATGAGCACGCCACCTTTAAGGACGAAGTCTGTGGCAGATTCGGACGAGGCAAGTCGGGCTAAGAAGCCTTCCAGCGCGTACAGGGTGATGTACTCCGCTGGGTCACGGTTCTGCCGCCTGGCGAGATTACGGAGGTCGTTGTACGCGCGCCCCGCTGGGGTATCTCTGGAGGGCGTTGGCGGAGTCACAGGAGCACCTCCAAAGCGTGACGGATCCGAGGGAGCGCCTTCGGGAACGAGCCCGCAACCTTCAGCAGACCTGCTGGCGTGTTGCCTCGCTGTCGCAGCCAGCGTCGAAGCGACTCATACGCAACGTCGCTGCCTTCTTGGTGCATGAGCCGAAAAGCGTCAACGATGGTCCGCTCTGCGGAGTAGATCGCAACCCTGGCTCCTCCTCCCGCGTCTGCATATTCACGTCCGATCGCGAAAGTAGCCGGGTCGAAGCTATGCCAGCTCACATTCGAGAGGCCGGCGGGCTGGTGAGTTCCGCGCGGCAGCGCTATGTCGGAACCGAACGGGATCGCGTCGCTGAGCTCGTGGTGCACAAGAGCGCTCGTCAGACATAGTGTCGCGTCGTGACGAAGCGCGGTTGCCGCAGCAAGCACGGTGAGCGCAGGCTGAAGGACGTCGGGACACACATAGACTCCCCGCCCCACCCGTTCGATCTCGTCGCGATCGAGCAAGGAGTACACCTGATCCTTGGTGAGACCCGCCGCGCGAGCGTCCCCGAGCGTGAAGGCTGGCCCAAGTTCGCGTATTCGCATCCGAGCCTCCTAACCCTTGACACATCAAGTGTACCTGTACAGGGTTAGGCGGACAAAGCATGTGCGCATCACGACGCCGGCTGGCTGACGATGATCCCGCCGCTGGTCACCATGGCCTGTGTCGTCGGGCTGACGAACGGAGCGACCGCCTCCGAGGTGTGGGTCATCGGCGTGTGCCTGGCCGTCACTGCCGCTGCCGCACACGCACTCATGACGATTTCGTCGAAGCGTCTGTCGACCGGCGGCACCTCGGTATTCGGGACGACGACGCTGACGTTCCTCGTCGCCTATCCGCTGTTCTTCACCACGGTCACACGCATCGCCGCGCCGGTGGCGGCGATCGTCATGCTCGTCCAGCTCATCGTCGCAACCCTCATGGGCACGATCGTGCTCGGCGAGCCGATGCCGGCTGCCGCATGGCTGGCCCTGGCCGCACTCATCGCCGGCATCATCATCCACACGCTCGCCGCCCGCAGCCGGCCAATGGGCCGGAACCGCGAACGCGTCGCGATCGGTTGAGGCCCCTCAGCCCTCAGCCGAGCCGCTTCTCCAGGATCGAGAATTCCAGGTCGTCGCGCTTGGGGATGCCGAAGCGCTCGTCCCCATAGGGGAACGGCTCGACTTCGCCGGTCGGCGCATAGCCGCGGCGCTCGTAGTAGGCGATGAGTTCGGTGCGCTGCCGGATGACGCTCATCCGGATCCGGGCGGCGTCCCAGTTCTCCTTGACCCACGCCTCGGCCCAGGCCATGAGCTTCGAACCGGTGCCGGTGCCCTGCGCGGCCGGGGCGACGGCGAACATGCCGAGGTAGGCACACGCGTCATCGCGCTCGACGAGCTGCACGGTCGCCAGCGGCGTCCCATCAGGTGAGCGCACGAGGAACACGACAGTGCCGGGTTCGGCCAGCGTCTCGGCGGCCAGCTGCGAATCGAGGCGCTGCCCGTCGAGCAGATCGGCCTCGGTCGTCCAGCCCGCCCGCGAGGCGTTCCCGCGGTAGGCGGACTCGATGAGCGCCACCCAGTCGGGGATGTCGGCCTCGCCCACCTGCACGGGGGCGAAGGCCTCTCCTGCCGGTGTCGTCACCGTTCGAGCGCCTCGTACACGGCCGAGGCGATCGCGAGGTCCTCCCACGACATGCCGGAGGTCTTGAACACGACCGGCTTGTCCGGGTCGAGGATCTCGGTGCCCTTGCACACGACGTCGCGGAAGGTCACGACGTCATCGATCGTCAGCTCGTTCTCCGCGATCGCCAGCACGAGATCGCCGCATTCGGCCTCGGCGGTGTGCTTCGCTTCGACGATGACGGTGCCGCGGCCGAGCAGCTCAGCCGGCAGCTCACGGCAGTCCGGGGAGTGGGAGCCGATCGCCACGACGATCGCGTCCTTGCGGATGCTCGCGGCATTGAACAGCGGCTCGGAGGCCGAGGTCGCGGTGATGATGAGGTCGCAGTCGGCCAGTGCCTGCTCGGCGCCTTCGCTGCCGGAGAGGATCGGTGAGCCGCTCAGCCCGCGGTCAGCCAAGCCGGCGAGCACCTCATCGGCACGCTCCAGGCTCTTGACGCCGACCTTGACGTCGTGGATCTGTGTGACCGCCGCGGTGGCGTCGACGTGCGGCAGGGCCTGCGGGCCGACTCCGTAGAGCGCCAGGCGCACACCGTCGGGGAACCGCTCCTCGATGACATCCTTGACGCCGGCCAGCGAGACGGCTGGGGTGCGGATGTTCGTGATGGCGATCCCGTCGAGGTAGGCGAGCGTGGTGTGGTTGTAGGAGTCGAGCAGCAGGTAGCTGCCTTGGATGCGCGGATGCCCGTCATCGGGGTTGTCCGGAGTGACGGTCAGGGCCTTGAACCCGCAGTAGCGGCCGAGTTCGGCGGGCATGAAGAGGAATTCGCCGCGGCTGAGCTCAGCCGACACCCGGGCCGCGTCGTTCGCAGGGTCGAAGTCACCGGTGAGCGCATTGCGCAGCGCCTCAATCGCCTGTCCGTAATCCATGTGGGCGAGAATCGTGTCACCGTCGATGATCTTCATGGGTCCTCCCGGGTTGGGCCTGCGGCGTTCACCCACCAGCCTAGCGGGCAGATCGTCCCGCGTTCGGGCCGCTCGCATGACGGGAGTAGGGTCGTGCGGTGAGGACACTGCCGTTTCCGAGGCGGTCGGGACTCCCAGCCGGCTGCCGGCAGGCCGATGAAAGGACGCACATGGACATCACCGTCGACTCCGAGACCTTCACCCTGGCCCACGATGCAGAGGCCAGCCGGTACACCATCAGCCATGACGGCGAGCAGATCGGGTTCGCCGACTACCACCAGTCCGGTGAGGCCGGTGCCGGGGGCATCCGCGACTTCGACCACACCGTCGTCTCCCCTGCATGGGGCGGACGCGGGCTGGCCGGCGCGATCGTCGACTATGCACTCACCGACTCCGTCGCTGCCGGCTTCCGGATCCGCCCGACGTGCTCGTATGTCGAACGCTACGTCGGCAAGCACCCGCAGTGGCAGGACCACCTCGCCTGATTCCCCGCCCCAGCTGACCGGCTCTATCGCCGGTCAGCGCTGCGGTGTCTCATGTGCGCTCAGCCCGGCTTCACAATGTGCGGCCGCGGTCTAGACTGGCAGCGGAACCCCGCAGTTTCATACGAACTCTCGTTTCTCAAGGAGGCGAACATGGACATCCAGCCCATTCTGGACAAGGTCAACACCGGTCTCTTCATCAACGGCGAATGGCGCGAGGCCGAAGGCGGCAAGACCATCGACGTGGAGAACCCGGCCACCGGTGAGGTCATCGCGACTGTCGCCGACGGTTCGGCAGCCGATGCCGAGGAGGCGATCCGGGTCGCCGGTGAGAAGCAGGCCGAATGGGCTGCCGTGCCCCCGCGTGAGCGCGGCGAGATCCTGCGCAGGGCCTATGAGCTGCTCATCGAGCGTCAGGAGGACATCGCCACGGTGATGACCGCCGAGATGGGCAAGGGCATTGCCGAGGCCCGCGGCGAGGTCGCCTACGGTGCTGAGTTCTTCCGCTGGTTCGCCGAGGAGGCCGTGCGCGTCTCCGGTAACTTCATGCAGTCCACCGATGGCAAGAACCGCATCATGGTCTCCCGCGAGCCGGTCGGCCCGTCGGTGCTCGTGACCCCGTGGAACTTCCCGCTGGCGATGGGCACCCGCAAGATCGGCCCGGCGATCGCGGCCGGCTGCACGATGGTGTTCAAGCCCGCGAAGCTCACCCCGCTCACCTCGCTCATGCTTGTTGAGGCGCTCAAGGACGCCGGCCTGCCCGCTGGTGTGCTCAACGTCGTCACCTCGAACTCCGCCCGCCGGGTCGTGACCCCGTGGATGGAGTCGAACATCGCCCGCAAGGTCACCTTCACCGGTTCGACCGAGGTCGGTGTCGGACTGCTGGAGCAGGCCGCGCAGAACGTCATGAAGTCTTCGATGGAGCTCGGCGGCAACGCCCCGTTCGTCGTGTGCGAGGACGCGGATCTCGACAAGGCCGTCGAAGGCGCGCTGCTGGCCAAGATGCGCAACATCGGCGAGGCCTGCACCGCTGCCAACCGCTTCTTCGTCCACACCTCGCTGGCTGATGAGTTCGCTCAGCGACTGGCCGATGAGATGGGCAAGATGACGATCGGCAACGGCCTGGATGAGAACAACAAGATCGGCCCGCTCGTCGAGGAGAAGGCCCGCGACAAGGTCGCCAGCCTCGTCGACGACGCCGTCGAGAAGGGTGCGAAGGTCCTCACTGGCGGCAGCAAGGTCGACGGTCCCGGCTACTTCTACGAACCGACTGTGCTGACGAACGTCTCGGAGGACTCCGACATCCGCAAGGAGGAGATCTTCGGGCCCGTCGCCCCGATCTTCACCTTCGAGACCGACGAAGAGGCCATCGAGATGGCCAACGAGACCGACTTCGGCCTCTCCGGCTACCTCTTCACCGAGAACCTCGCCCGCGGTATGAAGCTCTCCGAGCAGCTCGAGTGCGGCATGATCGGCCTCAACACCGGTCTTGTGTCGAACCCGGGTGCGCCGTTCGGCGGTGTCAAGCACTCCGGTCTCGGCCGTGAGGGCGGACAGGTCGGCATCGACGAGTTCCTCGAGGTCAAGTACGTCACGACCCCGCGCAGCTGATAGGCGAGCTGGCTGATGCCAGCCGGCACATTGCTGAGGGCCCCGAACCGGTCGGTTCGGGGCCCTCTTCTTGTTATTTGAGCTGTGTCGGACGGTCATGCCTACGCGGTGTCACGATGCAGGCACATTCCGCAGGCAAGCAATCAACCGCGATGCCGCACCCCTGAAAGCATCAAGCCCCCACACGGGTGACGCCGTAATGGTACAAGTCGTCTTCTTTCACAAGAGCATCGAGTTCATCCGCAAACTTCATTCGTATATCGGAAGGCAGGAAAGTAGCCAAGTTCAGAAAGGCCCAGTACATCGACTTGTTGTCGGTATCACGCAATCGAGCCTTGAAGATCTTAGGCGCTCTAGGACTGTCGACCGTCGGCCTGCGCCAAAGCCGCGCGTGATGTGCCACTAGGTTACGAAGGTAGGCCAAGGACTTGATCTGGGTTTCGAAGACCCTGGCACTAATGCCGAGGTCATTCGCTACTTCTCGCCACACCGACTCTTCTCTATCGGTGTCACAACACATGATGAAATGGCCCAGAAGACCCAGGCTGAAGCTGTCGATGACGGCCCATAGAGGTAAGACACTCGCAAGCTCAACACACAGCTCATGACTTGCCTTTTCATATGACTTGGGCACCGCTACGCCCCTCACCTCTGCGATCTCTCGTAGACGGTCCTTCACGTAGGGCTCGTCATGGCGAAAGATATGCATGAGAACGTTCTGCACGATGAGGTTCGCACTGCCCGGCTCAGTCTCCCGGAACTGCCTGGGTGAGAGGAATGAGGCGGCTGGGTCAAACTTCTGGCAGTAATGCCGAACCGCCGACGCCCTCAATCGCCATTCAACCGCACGAAGAGCGCTGTGCAGGGCGGTCGAGACGCGCATGTCGTAATCGACGACTCGTAGGACATCGTCAGGTGCTTTCAGAGACCTTTCAATAGTTCCGCGTCCGACCAGCGCTCGATAGTTGCGCGCATAACCGAGAAAGTAGTGAAAGTTGAGATGCGCCAAACGTTGCTTGTGGTCTTCGGAGATCGTGCCGCGACTGAAGTACTCACGCTCATATAGATAATCCACCTGTTGTTCGAGCGTGAGGAAAGGAGGAACGATCACGTAATAAGTCCTGACAAAAGAGGACCCCCGCAGGGTGCATCACCGATACGGTGAGAGGCAGCGGGGGGACTATTAGTCTTTACGATAGTCGCGCACGAGCCACGTGTCAAAGTAACCTCACAGCGGCCAGTGAACCACGCGCAATGACGCACGCAGGTCGCGGCGCACCGATTCCAGACCGAAGATTTCAGACCGAGCGTGGTTCAGGCGCGGCGGCGGGCGAGCACGTCGTCGATGCTCGCAACCCCAGCACCGGAGTCGGTGCCGGTGGCCTTGAAGCGGATCGCGGTGCGGCCGTGGGACAGCGGGCCGGACTCGGCGTCCTCGTCGCGGGCAGCGTCCTGGAGCTCGGGCCGGTAGCCGAGCTCGGCAGCGAACATCTCTGCCAGGGATTCCTTCGACTGCGGCTCGAGGGTGAACGAGGTGGCATCGGCAACGACCGGCTCAGGCTGATCGCGTTCGACGACCGGGGCATCGACGTAGGTCGGCTTCGGCAGCGGGCTGGGCTTCCAGCCGGTGGCCTGCAGACGCTGGGCGAAGGGATCGGTGCCCACGGTCGCTGCGGGCTCGTCCTCGGAAGCGGCCTCGGCCTCAACCTCGGCCTCAGACTCGGCGGCCTCGGTTTCGGCGGTCTCGCCGGCCGCGGCGCTGTCCTTGTCCTTCGCCGGCTTCGGCCCGAAGCTCAGCGACAGGGCGGCCTCAGTGGTGCGGGAGACGATGACGGTCGTGTCGTGCTCGGTGTTCGAGTCCTCATCGTCCTGCACGGCCTCGGCAGCCTGGTCCTCGACCGATGTGTCAGCCGGCGCCCCGGTTTCGGCGGCCTCGGCCGGTGCTGGAGCTGGTGCTGGCGTCGGGGCTGCAGCGGTCGCTGGCTCGGCGGCGGTGTCGTCTGCGGTCGTCTTCTCGGCAGCCGGGGTCTCGTCGATGTCGAGGATGTGGCGCGGGAAGCGGCGGGCCTGTGAGCTGGCCGGCACCGAGGGGGGCTGGCTGGGCTCGGAGCTGTCGAGGACCTCGGCGGCGTGGGCGCGGCGCGCGGAGACGACCTCAGCGGTGCGGCGCTGCTGGGCCGGTTGCGCGGCCCGGCGTTCCGTGCCGCGTGCAGGTTCGTAGCTGCGTGCCGTGTGTGCGGCCGGTGCGGCTGCCTCACGGCGCAGGGTGCGCACACGCTTGTTGAGTGAGCCGACGAGCACGACGGAGCCGGCTGTGATGAGTGCCGTCAGCAGGGGCACCGCCCACGGCACGACGCTGAAGGCGGCGAGCACGGCGGTGACGAGGGTGGCGGCGAGCATGCCGAGGAACACCACGGAGACCATCGGGATGATCGAGCGGATGCCGGCGATCTTCTCTGCGGTCTGCCCGTCGATCTCCGGAGCCGGCCGGCGGGCCGAGTGGGCGCTGCCTGCCTGCGGTGCACCGCCTCGGGGGCGGTGGCTGCCGGTCCCCGCACCGGGGCGGGCGGCTCCCACACCGGGGCGGGCGGCTCCAGCACCGGGGCCGGCGGGTCGGCGTGCACCGGTGGCGGCCTGCGTGCGGGCGGTGTCGTGGTGACGACGCAGGTGAGCTGGCATGGCAGCCGGGCGGCCACGGTGCGTCGGGGAAGATCCGGCGTCGGGTGTGTTCGTCATCATGGCATCCAGGTGGTTGTCGGGGCGGCGGTCGCGCAGCGTCGTCGTCTGCGCGGAGGTGTGCAGCTGTGTCAGTGCAAGGGACTGGCCGGCAGCCAGCGGAAGCTCGATGTACTCGGCCTCCGCAGTCTCAGCCTCTGCGGCCTCAGCTTCTGCGGTTTCGGCTTCGACGGCGGTGTCTTCGGCTCCGCCGTCGATGACGGACAGCGCCGGGGCGGGGCGGCGCAGGCTCAACTGCGCAGGTTCGGTCACGACCTCGACACCGGGTGGCGGGGCGTAGCGGGAGGCGGGGGTGGAGGCGGTGAAGAGCTCAGGGCGGGCCGGCTCCTCAGTGCACGGTTCGGCGGCCGGGAGCTGGCAGATCTCAGCGGTTTCGGGCACCTCGCTGAGCTCGCGCTGTGCCACTGCGCGATCCGTTCGCCGCAGGATTGCCGGCAACGTGAACGCGAAGAGCACGACGAGTGCGATGAGTACCGTGATGCTTGCCTCCACACGACAACTGTATGGCCGCAGCGACTGTCACGATCGGATCACGGCGGGTGTGTCGAGAAACTGCCCCTCAGGGGTCCGGCCGGTTCTCCGCGCGGGTGCGCCGCCAGTAGTCGAGCAGCCCGAAGGGGACGTCTTCGCGCAGCAGCGCGAAGCTCACGTGGTCAGCCCAGGCACCGTTGATGTGCATATAGCGTTCGCGACGTCCCTCATAGCGGAAGCCGAGCTTCTCGACCACGCGCAGGCTGGCAGAGTTCTCCGGGCGGATGTTGATCTCCATCCGGTGCAGCCCCAGCGTGGTGAAGCAGTAGTCGGTGGCCAGCGCGACGGCGGTCGGGGTGTGGCCGCGGCCGGCGAGCTGCTCGTCGAGCCAGTAGCCGAGCTGGGCGCTCATGAGCGAGCTCCACTGGAACCCGGAGACCGTGAGCTGGCCGCGCAGCCGGCCGCCGATGTCGATGACGAAGGGCAACAGCCTGCCGGTCTTCGCCTGCCGGTGGAGCAGCCGGCGCAGGTGGTGGAAGTCCGCAGGCTCCCCGCCGCGCGGGTCGGTGGCCTCCCAGGGGCTCAGCCAGGCGTGGTTGCGGGCGCGCACCTCGGCGTAGTCCTTGGCGTCGCGGCGGGTCAGCGGGCGCAGCAACAGCTCGCCCTCGCGCAGCTCAACCGGCCAGTAGGAGCTCACGGATACTGTGGGTCGTAGTCGGGGCTGCGGTTCAGCGGGACGACCTTCGGGCGCAGATCGTGGATGACAGCACCACCACCGGTGTCATCGCCGCCTGCCTCCTCGTCGTCGTCGCGCAGTTCGTCGAGCACATCGAGGATGATCGCCCCGACCTCCTGGATGGCCGCCTGCACGCCGGTGACGTCATCGGGCAGGGTGAGCACGAGGGTGCCGCCGATCCAGCCGCAGGCCGGGGACTCGAACACCGACCGGGAGTATCCGGCATCGAGTTGGGCGCGGCGGATCGACTGGGCCAGTCCCGGCACCGAATGGTCAAGTGCCTCACCGACGTCAGCGGCGAGGTCACGGCCGCAGCCGACTCCCAGCCGTCCGACGATGACGACGAGCCGGGCCCGGGCATCAGGACCGCCGAGGCCGGCGAGCCGCTCGTGCAGCGCCTCGCCCACCTCGGCGGCGGTGGTCTCGACGTCGAAACCGTACTCATCGAGCATCGTCTCCGCCGCCTCGGCAGCGGCTGTCACCTTCCGGCCCATCAAGGGGCGGGACCGGCCGGCAGCGATGACGAGCGCGCCGTAGGTCTCGGCGGCCTGGGACCCGCCGGCAGCGCTGCCGAACAGTCCGGTCATCAGATCGCTCAGCTGTCGAGGCCGGCGACGTATTCGCGCAGCCAGCCGTTGAGTTCGTCTCCGAGGTCGTCGCGGCGCCCGGCGAGCGTGATGACGGCCTTGAGGTAGCTGATCTTGTCGCCGGTGTCGTAGCGGTCGCCGGAGAACACGACGCCGTAGACGCCGTTGGAGTCCGGGTCGGCGGCCAGGGTCTGCAGTGCGTCGGTCAGCTGGATCTCGTTGCCGCGTCCCGGCGGGGTGTTGCGCAGGACGGGGAAGATCTCCGGGGCCAGCACGTAGCGGCCGATGATCGCCAGGTTGCTCGGCGCCTCGGACGGGTCGGGCTTCTCGACTAGGCCGGTGATGCGCACCGCGCCGTCGATGTCGACCTCCTCGACGGCCGCGCAACCGTAGAGGCCGACGTCTTCGTGCGGGACCTCCATGAGTGCGACGACGCTGCCGCCGGTGGCCTGCTGGACCGCGATCATCGATTCGAGGATCGGGTTCGATTCGTCGATGAGGTCATCGCCGAGGAGCACGGCGAAGGGCTCGTTGCCGACGTGCAGTTCGCTCTTGAGCACCGCGTGGCCGAGGCCGAGCGGATCGCCCTGGCGGACGTAGTGGATGTCGGCGAGTTCCGAGGAGTGCTGGACGGCGGCGAGCTTCTTCGTATCGCCCTTCTTCTCCAGGGCGCGCTCGAGTCCGTCGACGCGGTCGAAGTGGTCCTCCAGCGGGCGCTTGTTGCGCCCGGTGATCATGAGAATGTCGTTGAGGCCAGCATGCACGGCCTCTTCGACGACGTACTGGATGGCCGGCTTGTCGACAACCGGCAGCATCTCCTTCGGGGTGGCCTTCGTCGCCGGCAGGAAGCGGGTGCCCAGCCCGGCCACGGGGATGACGGCCTTGGTCACAGCTGCGTTGCTATTCTCAGTCATATCCTCAGTGTACGCATAGGAGTGAGGGCAGTGACCGACACCTCGAACGCGGCCGCCAAAGCCGCGCTGCGCACCCGCATCCGCGCTGGTCGCCGCACCCGTGACGGGGCCGCTGCCGTCTTCGCCGAGGTGCTGGCCGGCTGTGTGCCCGGCGAAGGTGCGATCCTCGCCTACGCCGCCCTGGCCGGCGAGCCGAACCTCGATGCGCTCCTGGATGACCTGCGTGCGCGCGGCCGGACGGTCTACCTGCCGGTCACCACCCCGGGGCAGCCGCTGTGCTTCGGCCGGCTGGACACTGCGATGGAACGCCTGCCCCGGGTGGGCAGGTGGCAGATCCGCGAACCCGAGCCGGTGCTCACCGCGCCCGAGGCGGTGGCCGGCACCGCCGATCACCCGCCGGTGGGCGTCGTGTTCGTGCCGGGATTGGCCTACGGCCCCGCTGGCGCCCGGCTGGGCAACGGGGCCGGGTTCTACGATCGGACCTTCGGACCGCAGGGGCAGGTGCCCGCGGCCTCGGCGGCGGTGGACGTCATCGGCGTCTGCTACGCAGACGAAGTGCTGTCAGAGGTCAGGCGTGAGGAGTGGGATCTTGCGGTCTCGGCGATCGCGACCGAAACCGGCCTGCACCCGGTGACCGGAGGCGCCGGCGCGAGCGCATGCGAGTAGGGCTATACTTCTTGACGGATTTCCGCCCGTGAGAGAGGTCTGCTGTGCCCACCTACGCCTACCGCTGCACCGAGTGCTCCAACGCCTTCGACATCCATCAGGCGTTCACCGATGATGCGCTCACCGAATGCCCGCAGTGCCGGGGACGACTGCGGAAGGTCTTCGGCTCGATCGGCGTGAGCTTCAAGGGCTCGGGCTTCTACCGCAACGACCACGGCGCGACTGCCGGCAGCGGGTCGGCCAGCAACGGCTCGGCAGGCTCGGCCGGTGGCGATTCCGGATCTTCCTCAGCTTCGTCTGCTGACTCCTCAGCTTCGTCTGCGGATTCCTCAGCTTCGTCCTCCAGCAGTGCGGCCAGCACAGCCTCAGCCGGTGCATCGAGCAGCACCGCCTCGTCGAAGACGGCAGCGACCTCCGCGTCATGACCACCGGTCGGGGTCCTGGTTGCCTGGGTATCTGCACTGGTCAGCGCGGCTGACATCCCCAGATGCGGTTGTGGATGGGAGGCAGATCGCTGTCCACAGCCTGCGCTGAGCTGCCTGCCGGGGTGTGCGCGCCGGTCAGACTCAGCGCATGGTCCTCTCGCTTCTCACACGCCTCACCCGGCAGCCAGCCAGCTCCCGCGAACCTCAAGCGAGTACCGCCTCGGCGGCGGTGCACGCCCGCACAGCTCTGAGGCGCCGCCGGATCCTCGGGGCGGCCGCACTGGCGGTGGCGACGATGCTGGCGGTGTGGCTGCTCATTCCACGCACCGGCGGCACGCACGTGCTCGTGGCCAGCGGGCCGATCAGCGCCGGAACCGAGCTGACCGCAGCCGATGTGTCGCTCAAACGCTTCCCACCGGACCTCGTACCCGAGGGCGCGCTGACCGACACTGCGACCGTCGTCGGGGCGACAGCGACCGCCGAGGTGGCGGCCGGGGCGGTCATCACCGAGCACACGATTCTCACCCCGCGCACTGAGCCGCTGCCCGAGGGCATGGTCGCCCTGCCGGTGGAGGTCGGCGACGCCGCGGCCGCACAGGTGCTGCGCGCAGGACACCATGTGCGGGTCTTCGCTGCCGGCACCGGCAGCGAACCTGCCGGAGACGACGGCGACCCGATGACCGGACTGCGGCGCGGCCCGGCAATCGTCGAGGACGCAGTCGTCGAGTCGATTCGACAGGCAGACGCCGGCAGCTCACCGCTCGATCGCTCGACAGTCGTGGTGCTCAGGGTGCACTCGGACGAGGCGGCAGCACTCGCCGATATCGCCGGCAGCGCGCTGAGCTTCGCGGTGCTCAACTGACCGGTTTCCAAGACTTTGTGCTGATGACAGGCCTGCAATCCGCCGCTCATATGAGCGGTCGGGTTATGATCGGAAGGTACATAGGGCAGCTGATGAGCGCGTCTTCGCGGTCAGGCTGCCGGGTCTGGAAAGGACATGACTATGCTCAAGGGCTTCAGAGACTTCATTCTGCGCGGCAACGTCATCGAACTGGCGACCGCAGTCATCATCGGCGGTGCCTTCACGGCCATCGTCACCGCGATCTCCGACAAGATCATCAACCCGCTCATCGCCGCCATCGGCTCGCCCGAGTCACCTGCACTGTCGTTCTACCTGCGTGAAGGCGTAGAAGCGACAAAGGTTGACATCGGTGCGGTCATCACCGCCCTCATCAACTTCCTCATCGTCGCAGCCGTCGTCTACTTCGTCATCATCATGCCGATGAACAAGATCAACGAGCTGCGCAAGCGCGGCGCCCCGGAGGAGGAAGTTCCCCCGACCAGCGAGGAGCTGCTCGCCGAGATCCGCGACCTCATCGCCCAGGGCCAGCAGAACGTCGTCGCCGACCAGCGCTTCGTCGAAGGCGCCTCCGGCACCCCCGGTGTGCCCGGCGGCGCCCAGAACATGCCGAACTCGGCAGGCGAAGGCGACCCGCGCCACTGACATGCCACCGCGCACACGCCTCGGCGTGTGACCGGCCGGAAGGGCCGGGAGGATCAGCGCGATCCTCCCGGCCCTTTCTCTTTGTCTTCCCGTCTCTGACGTGCTCGGCTGTCATCGCCGGGTATGCCCGGCTACTCTTGACGCCATGACCGACGAGCAGCACCCGCTCCCCCACCACCGCCGTGAGCCCGAGACCGAGGCGCCGGCCGAGCGCCCGCAGGACCGCGCTGAGGCACCCCCTGCCCAGCCGCAGTCGTTCAAGGACCTCGCTCCGTGGGAAGGCGAGGCCACGATCGTCGACAAGCTGCTGCTCGTCGGCGTGTTCGGGGTGCCGCTGTTCTACCTCGTGCTGCTGCCCTTCCGCCCGCAGCTCATCGCCAGCCACCCGGTGCTGCTGGAGTTCCTCACCGGCGCGAAGTCCGCGATCGTCGGTGCCGGCGCCTACGCCGGGATCGGCGAGCTGTCTCTGACCCTCGTGTTCATTGCCGGTCTGATCGGCATGGCGAAGTTCGACTGGATGTTCTGGCTGGCCGGCCGTCGCTGGGGCGATGGCGCGGTCAATCTTTTCGCCCAGTCCGAACGCCAGCGCAAGCGGTTCAGCAAGCTGAAGAACCTGCCGGCCTGGCTGCTGTTCATCTTCGTCTTCATCTCCCGGGTGCCCGGCATCCCCGGCACCATCGTGTGGCTGGTCGCCGGCTACTCCCGGATGTCGCTGCCGTTGTTCCTCACCGCCCAGATCTCCGGTGCGGCAGCCATGACCGCAGTCTGGACGGCCCTGGGCTACAACCTCGGGCAGGCCGCCGTCGACGTCATCCAGGTCATCGACCGCTACGCCATGTGGATCTCGCTGGCGATCATCGTCGGCATCGTCGTGTGGTCGACAGCCAAGAGCGTGCACACCGAATCCAAGCGCGCCAAAGCAGCCGGTGAAACAGAGGACTCCGCGGCTGAGAATCAGCGCTGAGTCCTCCCGATCTCCTGTCGCCGGTGAGCCCGCAGCAGTAACTTGAACGGGCGCGGCCGGCTCCCGCCGGTCAGCGCACCCGTGAGGAGACTGCCATGACCGCCTCAACCGGCCGGCCCATCTGGATCGACCACACCCACCAGAACCCCGCGGCGATGCGCAAGGTCTACACTGACCTGTTCGGCTGGACTTTCGACGACCAGGGCCCCGACTTCGGCCACTACACCATCGCCTCCAATGCCGAGGGCCACCCGGTCGCCGGCTTCATGCTGGCGATGGCACCCGACGGCACACCCGATGCGCAGATGCCGACGAGCTGGACGATCTACTTGCACACCGACGACATCGACGCCGCCGCCCGCACCGCCGGACAGTCCGGCGGCACCGTCGTTGTCGAGCCGATGCCGGTCGGTGAGCTCGGTTCGATGGCCGTGCTCGCCGACCCCGACGGGGCCGTCTTCGGCCTGTGGCAGGCGGCGGGTTTCTCCGGCTTCGAGCACCTCGCCGGCGGGGCCACCAGCGCCGGCACCCCGGTCACGGCCGGGCTGCCGGTGTGGTTCGAGCTCATGAGCGCCCGCTACCACGACGCGCTGTCGTTCTACGCCGCGGTGCTCGGCTGGCAGCCGACCCCGTTCGGAGAATCCGCTTCTGCCGCATACTGCACGAACCATCCAGGCGAGCCGGCCACTGCCGGGCTGTGCGATGCCGCCGAATGGTTCGAGACATCGATGTGGCGCGTGTACTTCTCCACCGATGACGTTGACGGGAAAGCTGAGCGGCTCACGGCTGCCGGCGGCCAGGTGCTCGACGGGCCGATGGACACCCCCTTCGGCCGGCTGGCGACGGTGACGGATCCAGAAGGGGCGACCTTCCAGCTCAACCGGCCACCGCAGATGGGCTGAGCGACTGACTCGCCGCCGCTAGACTGGCCGGCATGTCGATCGTTCCCACGCGTGACGAGATCACCGCCGCGCATTCGCTCATCAGCAGCCATATCCGCCGTACCCCGCTGCTCGACATCACCCTGCCCGACGGCACGCCGGTGACGCTCAAGCTCGAGCTCTTCCAGCACACCGGCAGCTTCAAACCCCGCGGCGCCTTCACCGGTGCGCTCACCGCCGCCGAGGCGCCGAAGAGCCTCGTAGCCGCCTCCGGTGGCAATCACGGCCTGGCCGTCGCACATGTCACCTCCGTACTCGGCATCCCGGCCCGCATCTTCGTCCCCTCAACCGCCCCAGAGGCGAAGGTCTCCCGGCTTCGAGCAATGGGTGCTGAGGTCACCGTCACCGGTGAGGTCTATGCCGATGCGTTCGCCGCCAGCCAGGAGGCCGCCGCCCAGCCCGGCGCGCGGGCCCTGCACGCCTACGACTCCCCTGCCACCGTCACCGGCCAGGGCACCCTCGGGCTGGAACTCGACGCACAGCTGCGCAGCCGCACCAAGGACCAGACAGGCACCGCAGAACGGACCGGCACCGGCGCCGAGGCGGAGGTCCCGACGGTGCTTGTGGCCACCGGCGGTGGTGGCCTCGTCGGCGGGATCGCCGCCTGGTTCGGATCCGATGCCAACGTCGTGCCGGTCGAACCGGAGACGTGTGCGGCCCTGCACACGGCGCTGGAGAACGGCGAGCGCACACCGATCAGCCCCAGCGGCGTGGCAGCCGATTCGCTTGGGGCCAGCACGATCGGCGAGATCTGCTTCGCTGTCGCCTGCCAGAACGCATTGGCACCGGTGCTCGTCACCGACGCAGCGATCGGGGAGGCGCGCACGTGGCTGTGGCGCCAGACCCGCATCGCCGCCGAACCCGGCGGGGCGACAGCTCTGGCTGCGCTGCTCTCGGGTGCCTACCGGCCGACCCCCGGCGAGCAGGTCACCGTGGTCGTCTGCGGCGCGAACGCTGACCCGTCTGATCTGCCCCTAGACTGAGGCAGTGGCTCTCAAGGATCTGCTGGCCGATACCCGGCCGCTGCGCACGCCGACGTTCCGGCGGCTGTGGTCGGCGAACATCGTCACCGTCATCGGTGCACAGGTCACGATCGTCGCCATCCCCGCCCAGCTGTATGCCCTGACCGGGCAGTCGAGTTATGTCGGCTTGGCTGGACTGTTCGGGCTCGTCCCGCTGGTGATCTTCGGTCTCTACGGCGGTGCGCTGGCTGATGTCATGGACCGGCGCATCCTCATGCTCGGCTCCGGCTGCGGCCTCGTCGCAGCCAGCTTCGGGCTCTTCCTGCTCTCGGCTCTCGGGTCGACGAATGTGTGGCTGCTGTTGAGCGTCTATGCGATCCAGCAGATGTTCTTCGCACTCAACCAGCCGGCCCGCAGCGCGATCCTGCCGGCGATCCTGCCCGGTGACCAGCTGCCGGCAGCCAATGCGCTCAACATGACGCTCATGACCTTCGGCGCCGTCGTCGGCCCGCTGGTCGGCGGGATGCTCATCCCGGTCATCGGCTTCTCGTTCCTCTACCTCTTCGACGCACTGGCGCTGCTCGTATCCGTGTGGGCGATCTGGAAGCTGCCGTCCCTGCCGCCGCAGCGCGCAGACGATGCGGCAGGCTCGGGGAAGCGCCGGGCTGGGGTGCGCAGTGTCGTCGACGGTTTCGCCTATCTCATCACAGCCCCGGTGCTGCTCATGAGCTTCGTCGTCGACATCATCGCGATGGTCTTCGGCATGCCCCGGGCGCTGTTCCCGCAGATCGCTCACGAGACATTCGGCGGCCCGAGCTCCGGTGGTGTGGTCTTCGCGGTGCTCTCGGCTGCGATGCCGCTGGGCGCGCTGCTCGGCGGGATCTTCTCCGGCTGGGTCTCACGGGTCAACCGGCATGGCCGGGCCGTCGTCATCTGCATCCTCGTCTGGGGCGCGGCGATGACCGGGCTCGGATTGGTCCTGCCGGCAGCCGGTCACTGGTGGAAGCTCGCGCTCATCGGGGCTGTCGTATTCCTAGCCATCGGTGGTGTGGCCGATGTCGTCTCGGCGGCATTCCGCCAGACGATCCTCCAGCAGGCCGCCGACGATGCAGTCCGCGGCCGGCTGCAGGGTGTGTTCATCGTCGTGGTCGCCGGTGGCCCGCGCATCGCCGATGTGCTGCACGGCTATGTCGCCACCGGCATCGGCACCACCTGGGCGACTGCTGGTGGTGGTGTGCTCGTCATCATTGGTGTGCTCATCGCTGCGGCAGCCGCGCCGAGCTTCATGCGCTACCGCGTCCGCTAGGCCTGCTGGGCGGCAGCGAACGGCAGCACGGCAGCCGCCCCGGCGCGCAGCAGTTCGCGGGCGAGGACTGTCATCGTCCAGCGGGAGACGATGAGCGCGTCGACGAGCAGCACTGTCTTTCCCTGCACGGCAGCTGCCTGCTCGTCTGTCAGCCGGAATGCCCCGGAGAGGTTCTTGACCCGGAACGCGGAGTTGACGTCAGGTGAGCCGGGATCGCGCAGCAGCTCGAACTCGCCGATGTCCTGCATCTGACCCACCGCGGCGAGCCCGGCTGTCAGGGAGCGGGTGAAGACCGGCCGCAGCGTATTCGGCACCGAGATCACCACCTCGGGTCGGGACTGCCAGTCCCAGTCGGTAAGCACCCTCACCGCAGCCTGGCCGATCGCCTCGGGCACCGGTGCGTCGACCTGCCCGGTGCTGAAGGTCTCGGCCAGGCGCTGGCCGATTCCCAGGTCGGTGAGCCGGGCGATGACCCGTCCTTCGGCCGGCCGTTCAGCCGGGGCGATCTTGCCGCGCAGTTCGATGCCGAGGCGGTCCAGGCCGGTCGGCCATTGGGCGCGAGCAGCGACCGGCAGTCCGACGCCTGCCAGCTGGCTGCCGGCAGACTGCAGACCGGAGTCGCTGACCTCGGTGGAGAACCACGGGCCGGCACAGGTGTCGCAGCGGCCGCAGTCACCGGTCGTGTCGTCATCGAGCTGGCCGGTGAGATAGCGCATCCGGCACATCTGCGTGCGCTCGTACTCGCGCATCGCATGGGCCTCACGGGTGCGCGTGGCAGCGACTGCGGCGTAGCGCTGGGCGTCGTAGGTCCAGCCGGCCCCGGTGGTGACGAATCCGCCGCGCACCCGGTCGACGGCCCCGTCGACCTGCAGGATCTTGAGCAGCAGCTCGAGCCTCGCCCGCTTTTCCCCCACGACGGTCTCAAGCGCCGGAATCGACATCGGCTCCTCGGCGCTGAGGCTAGCCAGCACCGCGGCGGCGGTCTGCTCATCGGGCATCGAGGCGGTGGCGAAGTACTCCCAGATCCGTTCGTCCTCCGGCCCGGGCATGAGCAGCACATCAGCTGAATCTGTCGCGCGCCCGGCACGGCCGACCTGCTGGTAGTAGGCCACCGGTGAGGACGGGGCGCCGAAGTGGATGACGAACCCCAGATCCGGTTTGTCGAAGCCCATCCCGAGTGCCGAGGTCGCCACGAGCGCCTTGACCTCATTGGCCTTGAGCGCAGCCTCCATCGCCGCCCGCTCATCAGCATCCGAAGCACCGGTGTATGCCGCGACATTCCACCCAGCCTGGGCCAGCGCCCGGGCCGCGTCCTGGGCGGCGGCGACGGTGAGGGTGTAGATGATGCCCGAGCCAGTGAAGTCGCCGAGGTGCTCGCACAGCCAGGCGAGCCGGCGGGCCGGTTCGGACTTGGCCATCACACCTAGGCGCAGGGAGTCGCGGGCGAGCTGCCCGCGGATGACGAGCGCATCGTGGCCGAGCTGCTCGGCGACATCGTCGACGACCCGGGAGTTCGCAGTCGCCGTCGTCGCCAGCACCGGGATCGATCCGGGCAGCTCTGCCAGGATCGAGCCGATGCGCCGGTAGTCGGGCCGGAAGTCGTGGCCCCAGTCGGAGATGCAGTGGGCCTCGTCGATGACGATCATCCCGAGATCGGCCATGAGCCCAGGCAGTACCTCGGAGCGGAAGGACGGGTTGGCCAGCCGTTCGGGCGAGATGAGCAGCACGTCGACGGCACCGGCGGCCAGGTCGGCACGCACCTGGTCCCACGCCTCGGCGTTGGAGGAGTTCATCGTCACCGCGCGCACGCCTGCGCGTTCGGCGGCTGCGACCTGGTCGCGCATGAGCGCCAGCAGCGGGGAAATGATGAGCGAGGGCCCGCGCCCGGCCCGGCGCAGCAGGGTCGCGGCGACGAAGTAGACGGCTGATTTGCCCCAGCCGGTGCGCTGGACGACGAGCGCGCGCCGGCGCTCGGCGACCAGCGCTGCGATCGCCTCGAACTGGCCGGGATGGAACTGCGCGTCAGCCCGGCCGGTGAGCTCGCGCAGCACCTCCAGGGCTGCTGCGTGCAGCTGCGGGTCGGGGGCCGTCGCCGAGGCGGTGGCTGGCTGGGGTGCAGATGCGTCGGTGCTCATGTGGCCGAGTCTAGGCACACCCACGGACGTCGCCATCACCTCACCGTGTGACCAGGAATGATGTCCCGCCTCTCGGCCGGGAGGGGCGGTGTCCGTACCACTCCGTATGATGGTCTGCGATACCGATCCCGTCCCCTGCCAGGAGGCTGTCGTGGCTGCGCATCCGCATGGTCATCCCGGTGCCTCAAGCGCACCGGAGGCTCCGCTGCATGAGCGGCTGCGCCAGGCTGTGCCCGGCTGGGTGCTGGCCGTCTCGACCGCTGCTGCGTGGGCGCAGGCTGCGGCGACGGCGTTCCTGTTCTTCAGCCTCGGATCGGCTCTCGATGTACTCAGCTTCGGTGAGCGCCTGCTGCCGACGGAGATCCTCACGCTCATCCTCATCGCCGCCGCAGCCGCGATCTGGGCCGCTGCCGGTGCCGGGTTCTCCGCCTGGGCTGCCTCGGATGCCGAGAAGCAGCTGCGCGCGGCCGCACTTGGCAGCCTCTACCGCCTCGGTGCTGTCGATGTGCAGTCGCGGGCCGGTTCCCTGCTGTCGCTGCTCACCGATGGGGTGCAGCGGACCGCGAACTACCGGGCGGCGTTCATCGGCCCGATGATCGGGGCGCTGACCACCCCGCTGCTCGTGCTGGCGATCATGGCGGTCACCGTCTCCGGGCGGGTCGCCGGGTTCCTCGCCCTGCTGCTGCTCATCGTCCCGGTCGTCATCGCCGGTTTCCGGTGGGCGGTGCGCCCGATCGGCCGGTCCTACCGGATGACGCAGGGCCGGCTGACCGCCGCCTTCCTCGAAGCGATCCAGGCTCTCGACACCCTCGTCTACGCCCGTGCCGCCGGTCGCACGGCTGCCGATCTGGCCCGCCGCGGCGAAGAGCACCGGTCGAGCATCATGCGGATGCTGGCCGGCAACCAGCTGCTCATCTTCGTCGTCGATGCCGCCTTCTCCCTCACCGTCGTCGTTGCCGCGACCGCCCTGTCGCTGCAGGGTCTGGCCGCGGGCACGCTGAGCCTCGGTGGGGCGCTGACGATCCTGCTCATGACCACGCTCGTCATCGGCCCGGTCGACATCATCGGCCGGTTCTTCTACATCGGCATCAGCGGCCGAGCCGCCCAGCGCAGCCTCAGCGAGCACCTGCATGCCGGCACCGCGCCCGAGGCGCCGGCCGCCTCGGACACGAAACGTCCCCGCGGGGACGTCGAGACCACCAGCCCTGCGCTCCGTCTCCGCGATGTCACTGCCGGCTGGCCGGGCGGCCCGCCGGTCTTCTCAGGCCTCAGCCTCGATATCGCTCCCGGTGAGCATGTCGCGCTCATCGGCCCATCAGGTGCTGGGAAGTCGACAGTCGCCGCTCTCCTCCAGGCCCATCTGCTGCCGCGCTCCGGCGAGGTGAGCGTTGCCGGGCTCGACACCGGGGAAGCGGATCGTGCAGCGGTGCGTGAGCAGCTGGCCGTCGTTGAGCAGCAGACGTTCCTGTTCCTCGGCACGATCGAGGACAACCTGCGCATCGCCGCTCCCGAGGCCGATGACGACCAGCTGTGGGAGGCGCTCGAGACTGCCGGGCTGGCCGCCGATGTGCGCACCATGCCAGCAGGCCTGGCGACACCGGTCGGTGAGCACGGCCGGCTGCTCTCCGGCGGGCAGGCCCAGCGGCTGGCGATCGCCCGGGCTGCGCTGCGCGACGCCCCGATCCTCATCCTCGACGAGCCGACCAGCCAGGTCGATCTGGCCGGTGAGGCCGCGATCCTGCAAGCACTGCGCCGGCTGGCCGCAGGCCGCACCGTGCTCACGATCGCCCACCGCCCGCTTGCGGTGCTCTCCGCTGACAGGGTCCTCGACCTGCGTGAGCTGATGTCGGAGGTGGGTTCATGACGGCAACGCCTGCAAGCCGCCGGGAGCTGACCGGCTGGCTCATCAGTCAGACCCGCGGGCTTCTCGCCCCGCTCGGCCTGGCAGTCATCGCCCGGGTGCTCGGCCAGTTGCTCGGTGTTGCGCTCTTCGTCGTCGCCGCCACGCTGCTCATCCGTGCCGCCAGCCCGCAACTGTCAGGCCAGTCCATCGGCATCGGGACGGCTGTCACCTGGCTGGCCGGCATTGCGATCGCCAAGGCGTTGCTGCGCTACGGGGAGCACTATGCCGGCCACTATGTCGCCTTCACCTCGCTGCAGCGGCTGCGCGATGCCTTCTTCTCCCGGCTCGTCCCGCAGGCGCCTGCTGCGACGCAGGGCCGTGCGGGAGCCGAGCTGACGAGCCGGGCCACCTCGGACATCGACCGGATCGAGGTGTTCTTCGCCCACACCCTGCCGCCGGCTGTCTCAGCTGTCGCGGTGCCCGCGATCGCGCTGACCTGGCTGGCGGTCGTCGTGGACCCGCGGCTGGCGCTGACGCTGACTCTGACGGTCGCAGCTCTGCTGGCGCTGCCGCTGCTCACCCGGCGCGGGGCCGTCGACTCGGCCGACGCCGTGGCCCGTGGGCGCGGGCAGATCGCCGAGCGCCTCGGTGACGATGTGCAGGGGATGCGCGAGATCCTCGGCTTCGGCATCGTCGAGCAGCGTCTCGACGGCCTGGCGCGCGTCGATGCCGCACGCACGACAGCTGCCGCGCAGGTCGGTGCGAGCCAGGCGACCCGGGCGGGCCTGTCGGTGCTGGCGCAGGGCGGCGGGCTCATCGCCGTCCTCCTCGTCGGCGCCGGCACCGGAGCCTCACCGGCTGCGATCATGACAGCGCTGGCCGTCGGCATCGGGCTCATCGGCCCCGCCCGCGGGTTCGAGGACTACATCACCGGTCTCGACAACGCCTTCGCCGCCACCTCCCGCATCCGCGAGATCATGGACGCTGTTCCTGCCGTCAGCGACTCCGCCAGCCGCACAGCCCCCGCAGCTTTCGCTGCCACCGGTGACGCACGCGAATCTGAGGCTGGCTCCGGTCCGGCAGCGACCGCCTCACGCAGCGGTGCGGCTGCGAGTGTCGAATTCGACGACGTCACCTTCAGCTATGACCCGAACGCCGGGCCGCAAGCACTCGACGGCGTGACACTGCACGCTGAGGCGAGGACGTGGACGCATATCGTCGGGGTCTCCGGCAGCGGCAAATCCACGCTGGCTGGGCTGCTGCTGCGCGGCTGGGACCCCGAATCCGGTGTGGTGCGCCTGGCCGGCACCGATGTGCGCGAGCTGCCGCTTGCCGAGCTGCGTTCACGCATCTCACTGGCCCCGCAGCGACCGACAACACTGCGCGGAACCCTGCGGGAGAACGTCACGCTGGCCGCCCCTGATGCCACCGATGAGCAGATCGCTGAGGCACTGACGCTCGCCGGCCTGCCCGACTGGACTGAGCGGCTGGCAGAGCCGGTCGGCGCGCGCGGTCAGAGCCTCTCCGGTGGGCAGCTGCAGCGGCTGTCCCTGGCCCGCGCACTGCTGCCGAACCCGCAGGTGCTCATCATCGACGAGGGCCTCAGCCAGCTCGATGCCGAGACCGCAGCCGAGGTCCGGCAGCGGCTGCTGTCGATCGAGAACCTCACGATCATCGAGATCACCCACCGGGCCGACCTCATCGACGATACGGCTGCTGTGTGGGTGCTCGACCTCGGCACGGTCGTCGAATCCGGCACCGCCGGCCAGCTGCGTTCACGAAACGGCCCGTTCCAGCGGCTTGAGGCGCGCATGGCCTACGATGCCTGAGTGATTCTCCACCTGCTCACCGGCGCGCTGACGGGCTGGTCGCTCATCATCGCCGTCGGCCCGCAGAACGCTCTGGTGCTCCGGCAGGGCATCCGCCGCGAACACCTCGACGTCGTGCTGGCCATCTGCATCATCGCCGATGTTGCGCTCATCGGCCTGGGCACCATCGGCATCGGCGGTCTCATTCTGCTGGTGCCCTGGCTGCTGACAGCCCTCAAGTGGCTGGGTGCTGCCTATCTTGTGTGGTTCGCTCTCATCACGCTGCGCTACGCCTGGCACACCACCGGTCTGAGCGCCGATGCACAGCCGCGCACCCGCAGGCAGATCGTGCGCACGACTCTGGCGCTGACCTTCCTCAACCCCGGCGTCTACCTCGACACCGTCGTCATGGTCGGCAATCTGGCCAATCAGCAGGGTGCAGACGGACGGTGGTGGTTCATGCTCGGGGCGATGGCCGCCTCGGTCAGCTGGTTCCTTGTCATCGGCTTCGGTTCCCGAGCGCTGGCGCCCGTCCTGGCCAAACCGCGCCTCTGGCAGGCAATCGACGTCGCGATCGCCGTTGTCATCGTCGTTTTAGCGGTCCGCCTCATGCTCTCCTGAGCCGGTATCAGCGGACGCCTCGCCTGCGTCACCGGCAGTTGCTTCACTGCCGGTCTTAGGCACATCTTCGGCTGGGCGTGTGGCGGAGTCGACTCGGCGTGGATTCGGCCGTGATGCCCATGCCGGGACCGGGTGGGATCTCGTCGCCCAATGCGGTGGCCGGTCCGCCAGCAGCCGCTCGTCGCCGTTGGCCTCCGAAGCCGGAGTGGACCCCCCGGATTCGTTGCGCAGAGTGCGCCGATAGGCCTCGATCGCAGCCTGCACCCGCGGATCCTTCGTCACGGTCTCAGGGCTTCCGGTTGTCAGCCCCGGCAGCATCTCCGGCGGGCTCGTCGGCATCCGCTGCTGCTGGGGATGCGGCGTCCTCCACAGTGGAGGCATCGGCGGACTTCCGTTCGGCTCCCGTGCTGCCGCTGGATGAGTCGGCTGCCTCAGCCTCGTCCTCATCTGCCGTGGAGCTCGCAGTCGGTGTGGGGTTCTCACCTGCCGTGGTAGTCGCTCGTACAAAGCTCTCGCCTGCAGCAGTGCTCTCGCCTGCAGCAGTGCTCTCGCCTGCAGCAGTGCTGTTGTCCTTGCTGTCATCCGGCGCAGCGGAGCTGTCCGCTTCGTCACTGTCGACCAGCCCGGCGTCAAGCAGCTCCTGTTCGCGCAGCTTGCCGGTGTCATACTGCGGCATGACGGCGGTCTGGTCCGGTCCGGCATCAGCGGCCGGGACGAAGACGTCTTCTTCCCGCTGACTCGTGCCCGCATGGGTGGACTTGCGTTCGTTGGCGCGGCGGCGGAATCGCTGCACGGCTTCGGTGAGCACACTGTCGACGCGGTGGGCGCGGCTCTTGACAGCCAGCGCGGAGCGCAGCTGGTCCTTCAGCCCGGCATCGGTGCGCGAGACACCATCGGATTGGATCCAGTCGAGCATCGCATCGAGGTCCTCAGCCGAGTAGGTGTAGACCGGCAGACCCGGGGTCACGCGCGGGCGGTTGCCCTGCCGGCCGACGACGACGGCTGCCGCGCGGGCGGCATTGAGCACTGCCTGCGGGGAGAGCTCCTCAACGGTGTCCTTCCAGACTTCGAAGATCCGCTCGGCCTCGCGCTGCGGATCGACGAACGCATCGGTCGTCCACACGCGCAGGCTCCGCCAGCCGTGGCGGGCCAGGTTCTCAGGCCGCAGGCGTTCGCGTTCGCGGATGCTCTGCCGGCTGACATAGGACGCCCCGTCGGACTCGACGGCGACGGCCATGCCCTCATCCCCTGCAGCGGAGACGGCGACAGCCAGGTCGATGCCGGCGTATCCGGCATGGGGTTCGACACCCATGCGGATGAGGCGCTCGGCCAGGTCATCGATGACAGGGGCGACGTCGTTGTAGATCGCCAGCTCGACACCGGCATCCTCAACGGGTGCCGCCTCGGCATCGCCTGTCCCGGCGTCCGTGGTTCCGGGCTCCGCTTCCGAGGTGTCGCCGTCCGTCTCGGCGACACGGCTCGCAGCCGTCGAGCCGTTGCCGATTCGCTGCGCTGGCGTGTGGGCTGCATCGTCGGTCTCGTCGTCACCGGTCGTCTCGGAAGCCTCACCGCCGGCAGAGGAGGTGCCCTCCGCCTCGGGCGCGGTGTCTGCCTGCGGGCTCAGCCCGCCGGCAGCCACGGCTGCCAGCAGGTCCGGCAGCACGGCGGCACCGTGGCGCAGCCGGGCGGGATCGAAGTCGTCGGCCTCGAAGCAGGAGACGAGCGTGAGCTTGCGGCGGGCGCGGGTGACAGCGGCGGCCAGCAGCTTTTCACCGTCAGGTTCGGACAGGGCGCCGAAGTTGTAGATGACCCGGCCCTGGCGGGTGCGGCCGTAGCCGAGGGAGAAGATGACGGCGTCGCGGGCCATCCCCTGGATCTGCTTGCAGTCGGTGACGACGAAGGGCTCCTTCGACCCGTCCGAGAAGAAGGAGGCGACGTACGGGTATTGGCGGATCGCCTGCTGAATGCCGGCGGCCACGCGCTTGGCGTGCCACGGGGTGAGGGTGATGACGGCCAGCGACTGGCGGGCGTTGGTGCGGGCGTGTTTGAGCACGAGGTCCACGACCCGCTGCACTTCGGCATCAAGGCTCTCGACCTGGCCGGTGGCGGTGTCCGGGGAGCCGAAGGCGTCGGGCACGTACGCGAACTCCAGGCCGGTGCCCTCGTTCGTGTGGGCGCTCGGCAGGCCGGTGATGGTGCCGTCGTAGAACTGCTCGTTGACAAGCCCGAGCAGGCCTGCCGGGGAGAGCCGGTAGCTGGTGTGCAGGCGGCGCACGGGCAGGAACTCGCGCAGCTCAGCGAGCACGCTCGGGGTGCCGGAGCCGTTGGGCACGGTGCGCCGGTCGACGGCGACGCTGAAGTCGCGCGGCCCGAGCAGCCGGTCGTCGCCCATCGCGATGATCTGCTTGCCGCGGGCGATCGCCGGCAGCACCTCAGGTACGGACATCCGGCCGGCGTCGGCGAGGATGACGGTGTCGAACATCGGCAGGTCGGCGAAGTACTGCGGCACGTCGAACGGGCTCATGAGCCAGACCGGGGCGAGCGCGCCGAGCACGTCGGGAGCGGTGAGGCTCAGCGGTTCGACGTGGAACTGGCGGGAGCGCAGGGCTGCGCGCAGTGCCTGGGCCTGCTGGCCGTGTTCGCCGATTGCGTGCTTCCAGCCCTGGGCGTGCGACCACTGCAGGCGCTGAGCGCCGGCAGCGACGTACTGGCGGTCGCAGATGCGGAAGTCGGCGGCGGTGCGGTGCATCGCCTCGGAGTCGTGCTGGCCGATCTGCGGATCCTCAGCGGCCAGGCGCTGCAGCACGGTCGCCCAGTAGGCGAGGTCGAACTCCTCGCCGACGAGTTCGTGGGCAGCGCGGCGGGAGCGCAGGTCGTCGATGAGCTCGCCGAGCCCGGCTTGGCGCAGTTCGGCATCGAGGTGGGTGCGCGCCGGAAGGTCGGCCAGCGCCTCCTTGTCCTCGCCCATCGCCTGCAGGCGGGCGTGGAGCTCCTCCACGAGCATCCCGTCGAGGTCGCCGCCGTCAGGGGTGTCGGCCATGACCGGTGAGAGCTTGTCGAGGTCGGCCTGGACCTCCTGGTACTTCTCGTCGGCGTCGAGCAGCCCGCGCGGCACCTTGAGCCGGGTGCCGCCGCCGGCGAGGTCCTTGAGGGCTGCGCGTTCGTCGCGGGCGGCGATGAGGGCTGAGTGCAGGTCATCGACATGCGCCCCGGGCCGCAGGAATTCGCGGGCGGCCTTCTTCAGGCGGCGGCGCTCCATCATGCCCATCGGGTTGTCGTGTTCGGCACGGTACTCGTTCGAGCCGGTCGCAGCGATGAGCTCGCTGAGGTTGTGCTCGTAAACATCGGGCGAGAACCTGTCGAGGGTGCGGCGCACGCCCAGCAGCACCTTGAGTGCCTGCCCCCAGCCGGCGACGGTGCGTTCGGGGTTGAGGCCGGCGTCGCGCAGCACCGGTTCGCACAGCTGAGTCAGCTGCGGGATCTTCGCAGCGACCCGTTCGGCGACGCTGCGGGCGGCCTCGGCGTCGGCATCGGAGTTGAAGCGGGCACCGAACCACACGGTGTCCTCGACTTCGAGGGTGAAGGCACCGAGCGCTGAGAGCTTCAACAGCTTCTCCCGCAGCCGGCTGCGGTGGCCGGGTTCAGCGGCCATGATGTCGTCGCCGAACCGCACCCCGGTGGTGGGACCGGGCTGTCCGGCGGTCAGCCTGGCGAGGTGCTGCATCGTCTGGTAGACGGACACTCCCCACGGCTGGCGGATCCGGTGCAGGGACTCGGCGTGCTGGGACAGGGTGTCGCGCTGTTCGTTCAGCCGCTGCAGCAGGGTGCCCAGATCGGGGCGTTCGGCCTTCTCGGCTTGGGCGATGAGGCGGATGAGCTGGCGGTGGATGTCGCGGGCGGAGTCGCGGCCGTCGATCGCCAGATCCGGCAGGCCGGCGGCCTCCATCCGCGTGGCGAAGTCATCGAGGGCATCGGAGTTCTGTGCGACGTAGAGCACGCTGCGCCCGGTGTGGGCCAGGGTCGTGGCGATCGCGGTGGCCAGCTGGGTGGCCCCGGTTCCCGGCGGGGTGTCGACGACGAGCGACTGGCCGGCCACGGCCGCGTCGACGACGGCCTGCTGGTCCCCGTCGACGTCGATGGCGAGGAACTCCTCCTGCGGTTTGCGATCCGGCAGCGGCACCGGGCCCGAGGCGGCGGCCGCCTCGGCATCGGCTGCCGCCTGTGCGGTCGGTTCGGGCAGCGCATCGGTCTGGCCGGCGAGCGCCCTGAGGATCGGGTGCGCCTCGGGCAGCTCCTCACCGGTGTAGGGGGAGACGATGTTGGCGAACGTGGAGACGATGAGCCGCTGGTTGACGAGGAGGCCGGGTACGCCGCGGGCAACCTCGCGCAGCCGCTCGAAGACCGGGTTGGGATCGAATCCGTGGCTGTAACCGGTGGAGGCGACCCATTCGTCGACGTCGATGGCGATGTCATGTTCGCGGTGCAGGAAGTCGACGAGTGCGGGGTTGATGGTGATGCTCTCATCGAGGACGATCTCGTAGTCCTCGACCCGGGAGCCGCGGGGGACGAGGCGCACGTGGCGCAGCATCACCGGTGCGGCGTAGTCGAGGCGGACACCGGAGTCGCTGTCTTCACTCCAGGTGGCGAAGCCGATGGCCAGATGGGCGGTGTTGATGCCGCGTTCGCTGGCGAGCTGGTCGGCCTTCTGGCGGATCGAGCGGGCCCGGCGGCGGGCGTCGGAGAGCTGGTCATGATCCCGGATGAGGCTCGAGAGCCGGGTGGGCCTGCCGGCCAGCAGCTGTGCCAGGCCGGAGGGGTGGGCGCCGGTCAGTTCGATGGAGCCGTCGCGGGAGTCCCGATACTGCAGCATGGTGTCGCGTCCGCCGATCTTGGCAGCGCGAGCCTTCCACGCGGCAAAGGCCTCGCCGACTGTGGACTTCGATGCATGTTCGGTTGATGACACATATCGAGCCTAACCATTAGCCAGCGGATTCGCGCGCTGGCGCACCGGGGAGGAGGAATTTTCCACGCCGCTGGTACACTGGGCTGGTTGCCCAACCGCCGCCTGCATGCAGGCCGGTGACACGGGCACCGAGCCCCCGTAGCTCAGGGGATAGAGCACCGCTCTCCTAAAGCGGGTGTCGCAGGTTCGAATCCTGCCGGGGGCGCACCGCTCACCAGCCCAATCATGAACGCGCCGACGCGAGGTGCCCGGCCCGTGGAGCAGACATGGAGCAGCCCGAACCGTCGTGCTATGCGACCTGGCCTGTTCCAGATGGGCCGACCTGGCCGCTCCTCCGCGCCCCGATCGGGCAAGGCCCACGCCGCGACCCTGGAAGCCCCGGAGATGTCGCTCCCCCTCATGCTCCAGACATGCACATATAGTGCATAATGTATGCGTTCCGCCGCCAGCTGCCCTGGCTGGCCCGTCCACGGCGCCGAGCGTGAGAGCGCGTTCGCGTGCCCATCAGCATGAAGGAGCTCCACCCGTGCCAGCAGGCAGAGACACGACGTTGCCCAGCATCACGAGGCGACTGGTATGGCTCGGCCTGGCCTTGCTGGCAGTCGATGCCTTCTTCCTGCTGGCCGACATGCTCCACCGCCTCCACATCACGCGGGGAATCTTCCCGGCCTTCGCCCACCCTCTGTGGGAGGGCGATCCCGACGGCAGCCTGCTGGAGATCTGGGGCTATGTGAAAGCCGTCGCCGGCGGCATCGCGCTCATCTGGCTCTGGCGTCGGCTGCTCGCAGCACCAGTGCTGCTGGTCGCCGGCTGTATCCTCTTCTTCATCGCCGCCGACGATTCCCTGCGCCTTCATGAGGAGATCGGCGGGGCGATCGCCTGGAACCTGGGCTTCCCGGCGATGTGGAACCTGCGCGGGCAGGACTTCGGCGAGCTGCTGTTCTGGGCGATCATCGGTTCGGGACTGCTGGCCTGGCTCATCATCGCCTTCCGCCGGTCTGCCCCGCAGCCGCGGCGCATCGTCTGGTTCCTCGTCCCGCCCCTGGCCTCCCTCGCCTTCTTCGCCGCGATCTTCGACGGCATCGGTCCGGCTTCTCGCCAGTGGGGCTGGTCGACGCGTGCCCGCTACCTGGCCAACTGGGCGGAGAGCGCCGGTGAGCAGCTCTCGGTCACCGCGCTGGTCTTAGTGATCGCCTACTTCGTGTTCCTGCACCTGCGCAGCCCTGGCCCCCGCACCACCGGGATGCAGGGCCTCACCGACTGACAGTGCCCGGCCCCTCCGCAGCCGGGCGGTCGAAGGCGACGGAGCTCTTCGCCCGCGTATCGACGCGGAGGCTGAAGACATCGGGCCGGGAGTAGTGGCCGACGGGATCGAAGTCGAGGTGCGAACGGTGCTTGGCTGCGAGATCGACATCGGCGTACAGGATGGTCTCCTCATCGAACACCGGGCCGGCGAGCACGGTGCCGGTCGGGTCGATGATGACGCTGCCGCCGCGGATGATCGATTCGGGGTTCGGCGGGTCGAAGTCGAACGGGTGGTCATCGGGCAGCGCGGAGGCCGGCAGATACTGGCAGGCTGAGAGCACGAAGACCCGGCCTTCGACGGCGATGTGGGTCATCGACGACTGCCACACATCGCGGTCGTCGACGGTGGGTGCGCAGTACACCTCAACCCCCTGGGCGTACATCGCCTGCCGCATGAGCGGCATGTAGTTCTCCCAGCAGATGACCGAGCCGACCCTGCCTGCCGCAGTGTCCATGGTGTCGAGGGTCGACCCGTCGCCGAATCCCCACACGAGCCGTTCGATGCCGGTGGGCATGAGCTTGCGGTGCGCACCGGTGAGCCCGTCGTCGGGTGAGATGAGCAGGGCCGTGCAGTACAGGGTGTTGCCCAGCCGTTCGATGACGCCGATGACGACGGCTGTGCGGTGTTCGGCTGCGGCCTGGACGAGCTGGTCGACCTCCGGCCCGTCGAGCGTGATCGCCCCGGCCCGGTAGCGGGCGAACTCATCGCGGCCGCGCTCGGTGCGAAATCCCAGCGCTGCACCGAATGCAGTGCCCTTGGGGTAGCCGCCGATGAACGCCTCAGGGAACACGATGAGCTCAGCGCCCCTGCCGGCCGCCTCGCTGATCGCTGCACACGCCTTGTCCGTCGATGCCTGCGCCTCGAAGAGCACCGCGCCGCTCTGCACCACTGCCACTGTCGTCATGACCGCCTCCTCACATCGTGTGACCAGGTTCACTGCTCACCCTATCGAGCACCGGCCGGTGACGACAGGCGCAACCGGCCACCGCCTCGGGCGCGTGGCGTTCGGCAACGACCCGGTGAACAGTGGGAATCGCCCGGCCGCTCTTGGCCGACGGCTGGACTACAGTGAGAGCGACAGCTCTCCGTCCTGCATGTGAAGGAACCCCCGATGTCAGCATTCCAGGCCCCTCCGGGCATGCAATCCCCGATCTACGGCGCCGACTTCTCCGTCGCGCTCGTCCGCCTCTTCCGCAAGGCTCTCGTCTTCGTCGGCCGCTCCAGCCGCAGCGAATACTGGTGGGGCCTCCTCGGCCTCGTCCTCGCCAATATCGCCATCAGCATCCTCCAGTCGATCATCCTCGGCCCGGCCGAACTGCTCTCCGGGGCGTTCAACACGGGTGTCTTCTCCGGATTCGGCAACCTGGCAACCATGCCGCTGTCGCTGCTGTCGCTCGCGCTCATGGTCCCGCAGCTCGCGCTGAGCTTCCGCCGCATGCACGACGCCAACTACTCCGGCTGGTTCGGCCTGCTCATCCTCATCCCGGGCCTCGGCTGGATCGCCTCGATCGTCATCGGGTTCCTGCCGACTGTGCAGAACACCCGCTACGAGACCACGGTGTGACACGGCTCAGCCACGCTTGAGCACACAGCAGCCGCGGCCGCATCGATCGATGCGGCCGCTGTCGTCTGCTCGGGCCGGGCCCGAGGTGTGGGTTCAGTCGTCGACGGCGTCGCGACCGCGGCGGACGATCTTCGGGTCAGCGGCGTAGACGACCGAGGAGTCCTTGCCGGCGTAGTCGAACTGGTTGAGATAGAAGCGCATGGCGTTGAGGCGGGCGCGCTTCTTGTCATTGGATTTGATGGTGATCCACGGCGCGTGGTCGGTGTCGGTGCGCCGGAAGGTCTCCTCCTTCGCCTTCGTGTAGTCCTCCCATCGGTCGAGGGACTCCAGATCCATCGGTGAGAGCTTCCACTGCCGGACCGGGTCGATCTGGCGGATGGCGAAGCGGGTGCGCTGCTCGGACTGGGTGACGGAGAACCAGAACTTCGTGATGTGGATGCCGGAGTCGATGAGCATCTTCTCGAACATCGGCGCCTGCACCATGAACTCCTCGTACTGCTCATCGGTGCAGAAGCCCATGACGCGCTCCACGTTGCCGCGGTTGTACCAGGAGCGGTCGAACATCACGATCTCGCCGTGGGTGGGCAGGTGCTGAACGTAGCGCTGGAAGTACCACTGGCCCTGCTCGCGGTCGGAGGGCTTGTTCAGTGCGACGACGCGGGCGGCACGGGGATTCAGGTGCTCGGTGAAGCGCTTGATGGTCCCGCCCTTGCCGGCGGCATCGCGGCCTTCGAAGACGATGACGTGGCGCAGGTCGTAGTCCTGGCTCCAGTACTGGAACTTCAGCAGCTCGACCTGAAGGCGGTACTTCTCCAGTTCGTACTCCTCGCGGCTCATCCGTTCGTCATACGGGTAGCCTTCGCGCCAGGTTTCGACCGCTTTGCCCATCGGGTCGATGAGGTCGGGGTCGGGGTTGTGGCCATCAGCGACGGTGTAGCCTTCGGTGTTGAGTCGATCGATGTATTCTCGCAGATTCTCGCGCTGTGACAGATCCACTGGTCCACTTTCTGTTCGGCAGCTGGTATTCGGCTGGAGTTCCGGTGCCGCTGGCCCCACTGATGCGGGGCCAGCGGCGGAGCTGGTGCGATGGCGGTGCCGGCCGGCACCGCCGGTGATCAGCGGGAGACCCGCACGACCATCGTCGGGCACTTGGCGTAGGGCAGCACCGATTGCGAGGTCGAGCCCAACAGCAAGCCGGCGAATCCGCCGCGGCCGCGGGAGCCGATGACGAGGACATCAGCGGTGTCGGAGGCGCGCACAAGCACCTCGGCCGGCTGCCCGTCGAACAGCGTCCAGCGCACTGTGAGGTCCGGGTGCTTCTCCTTGAGCGCGTCACGGGCGTCGATGAGGGCCCCGGAGCTCTCGTCGATGAAGCGGCGCATGTCGCCGGTGCTCGGAAGCCATTCCGGGCCGACGACAGCCGTGATCGTCACGCCGACGACGTGCAGCGGTGTGCCGCGCTGGGCTGCCAGGGAGGCGGCTTCCCACAGGGCCGGTGAGTCCTTGCCGAGGGAGTCGACACCGACGACGACGGAGCCGGAGAAGTCCATCCCGGGCACCGTCTCCATCTCCGAGTCGGTGTCGATGACGCCGTGCTCGTAGTGGCGAATCGGCCGTGAGGCGGTCTGCTTGGGCACGCGTTCCCCGTCCGGGGTCCAGCCCACGGGGATGACGACGGTCGGGCAGGCGGAGTGGGCTGGCAGCGCCGAGGAGACGGTGCCGAGCAGCCGGCCTGCGAACCCGCCGCGGCCGCGGGAGCCGACAACCGCCAGCGAGGCGGCCTTCGACTCCTCAACGAGGACACCGGCGGCATCCCCGATCTCAATGACGGCCTCGACGGGGATGTCGGCGGCCTTGACCTCGGCGGCGGCCTCCTTGAGAGTCGCCGTCACTGAGGCACGGATTGCGGTGTCGTCGATCGGGACATAGGAGACGTCGATCGTGGCAGCGGTGACACTGGGGATCGTGTACGCGCCGACGAGGCGGATCGAGCGGCCCAGCGCCTTCGCTTCGCCAATCGCCCAGCGCAACGCGTTGCGGCTGGCCTTCGAGCCGTCGATGCCGACGAGAATCGCTTCCGGGTCGGCGACATCGGGGGCGGGCGTGTTCTGGGTGTTCGCGTCTTCGGTCACGGTAACTCCTTAGAGAGGATTGTGATCTCCACAATACCGCTTCAGCCGGGCCGACGGTCGCCCCAGCACACTGTCCGATCCGCCCATTCTCGCGATATGGTCACGCAGGATCCGACACACCAGGCATACGGCGACATTCTCAACTTCACGCACATGTCGTGCTACGCCGGTGCGCCTGCCGGAATGCGCGGACAACAGGCATATTGATTCCGATACACCGGTCGCAACCCTGTTTGGGTGCGCACGTACGCTCAACCGCTCAGCGATGCATCTGATAACAACCATAGGGGTTCCGCGTCTATCAGCCCCCATAATCAAGGGAACTTGATACGATCGACGAGTAAGTGCAGAATCCAGCGTCGGCCGGTCCCCGGCCGAGTCGCAGATTCCGCAAATCGAAAGGAGCAACAATGGGCTTCCTAGCATTTCTTCTTCTCGGCCTCATCGCAGGTGCCATCGCCAAGGCGATCCTCCCGGGTCGTCAGGGTGGCGGCTGGCTCGGCGCGCTCGTCTGCGGTGTCATCGGCGCCCTGCTCGGCGGCTGGCTCGGCAGCGTTCTGTTCGGTAAGGGTGTCGACGCGTTCTTCGACATCGGATCCTGGCTGCTGGCCATCGGCGGCTCACTGATCGTGCTCATCGTCTGGGGATTCATCTCCGGACGCGCCCGTCGCGACTGATCTCAGCGCTCCAGCCTGAGACCCAGCCGGCAGGCGGTCTGCCCCTCGGGGCAGACCGCCTGTCCGCATTCATAGGCGGCTTCCTGTTCTCGCCCGCACGTCGAGCATCACTCCCCCGACCACCGCAGTCGCACCGGATCTGCATCAAGTACCGCATCGACAGTCCAGGATGTGGTAGTCAATGATGTCGAAACGGCCGGATCATCGACGCCGAGTACCACATCGAGATTGCTCGATGCGCTACTCGATGCAGAGAGCGCCAGTCTGCGCGCTCAGGCCGCCGTCGCGTAGGACAGGAAGGGCCGCCACGGCTCGGCGGGGTTGTCGAGCTCGCGCAGCCAGAACCGGCCGGTGCGCGGCGGGCCGGGGGTGAACGGCAGCGACCAGCCCATCTCCTCCGGTGTCCGGTCGCCCTTCTCGTTGTTGCAGGCCCGGCAGCAGGCGACGAGGTTCTGCCAGGTGTTGCCACCGCCTCGGGAGCGGGGCAGCACGTGGTCGACCGTGTTAGCGTGGCCGCGGCAGTAGGCGCACGTCGCGTCGTCGCGGCGCAGCACTCCCCTGCGTGAGAGCGTGACCGAGGCGCTGGAGGGCGGGCGGACGTAGCGTGTCAGCAGGATGACCGAGGGCTGTTCGAGCGACAGTGTTTCGCTGCGCACCTGCACGCATTCGTCTGCGGCAAGCACGGTCGCCTTTCCGGCCAGGACGAGGATGATGGCGCGTCTGAACGACACGACGGACATCGGCTCGTAGCCGGCATTGAGCACCAGGGTCTTCACAGGTTCGCTCCTCTGCTGAGAACACACAAGGCGCTGCACATTCGTGCAACGCCTTGGAACTGGGAGATCTGCCGTGCAGGCACGGCGGGTATCGAGTCGACTATGGACTCGGCTATGGAATCGACGATGTCGAAGACGTCCACGGCGTCGGTGCGCTCGGGAAGCAGGCTCGGTGCCGGCGCGGTCTGCGCTGTCGTCATGGCCCGTCTCCCTTCTGTGCTCGACTGCCGTTCTCGGCGGCAAGCCGCCACCGCGGTGGACGTGGTCCATGTCACTGCGCACTAGAGTAGCGGAGCGCGCGCGTTTTCGCCTCCGACGCGCACACAGTGGGCGCAAGGTTGCCGAATCGACGGAATGTGTTCACCGGAATTCACCGGCGGTTTGCCGCCGTTGTAAGCAGAAACACTGCACGCCCGCGGGCTGCCAGGACCATGGCAGCTCGCGGGCGTGCGGTGTGAGAGCCGGCTCGTCAGCGCAAGGCGCTGGACTCGGCTCAAGGATCAGAGAACGCGGACGAAGACGGCACCCTTCTTCATCACCCAATCGGCGGAGTGGTAACCGGTGGTCTTGCCGCTGCTCGGAGCGTCGTACATCATGCCGTTGCCGGCGTAGATGCCGACGTGGCCGGGAGCCCAGATGAGGTCGCCGGGCTTGGCTTCGGACTTCGACACGACCGTGCCTGCACCCTTTTGCGCACTCGAGGTGCGAGGCAGGTTGACGCCGACC
Source organism: Brevibacterium sp. UBA7493 (assembly GCF_002479565.1). Taxonomy (NCBI): domain Bacteria; kingdom Bacillati; phylum Actinomycetota; class Actinomycetes; order Micrococcales; family Brevibacteriaceae; genus Brevibacterium; species Brevibacterium sp. UBA7493. The sequence continues at coordinate 256,041 of NZ_DLOD01000010.1, forward strand.
TTGCCGTAGATGAACGAGGTGAATCCCGAGCAGTCGAATCCGGCAGTGGTCGTGCCGCCCCACTTGTAGGGGATGCCGCTGTACTGCTTGGCCAGGCCGATGACCTGCTCGGCCTTCGAGCCGTTGGGCATCTTGACGTCGTCAGAGCTCTTCGAGGAGCGATCAGAATCACGCGATGCGGCACCCGAATCACGCGATGCCGAACCAGAGTCGCGGGTCTGCGTCGGCGTGCTGGTCTGGGTGGGCTCTGGGCTCGGAGCAGCCTTAGCTGATCCGGTCTCGACACTGGCGGTCGAGGACTTCAGGGCGTCGCTGCTGTCCTCGGCATCGGGAGCGGTGACGCTGGCCTGGTTGACGAATTCTGGGGTCTGATCGACCTCGGAGTCCTGTGCGACGACCTTGCCATCGGCTTCAGCTGCCGAGTTGGCGGTCGGAAGTGCGACTGCCGCCATGAGGCCGCCGGCGGCGGCGACGACGGCCGCGCGACGTCCGACTGCGCCAGAGTTGGCGGCGAGGACGTCGGTGAGTTCAGTGAGTGGAGTCTTGGCCGGACCGTCTGCCCGGCGGCGACCACGCGTCTTTACTGCCACGAAAGTTCTCCTCCATTACCTACGGGGTGAGCTGTCGGGCTCGAGCTGGAGTTGCCCGGTTCCGGCTTGGAACTTAGCCCCGAGCTTCGCGGCCTGCGGCCGGTGAAGCGAAGGTGGTTCCCCCGCTGCCGCAACGGTCCTTGTAAGTCTGTCTTCTGCACTGAGCGCGGCACTCGGATTCTCGTTGCAGAAGCGGGTTGTCTCAACCCGCGGTAGCTACAATAACCGAGATCGCGGCAAAATGTCACATTATTGTCACAAGGATATGAACAGCGCCGTGACTTTGCAGGTATCTGCCCAGGTCAGAGGCCATAGAAATTTTTCAAGAAAATGTTACGGAAGCGCCGCAATCGCGGCACTTCCGGAATCTCAGCCCGTGCTGCATCCAACCGGGCAGGCGTCTGTCACCCCTGGGTGACGAAGATGTGTGCGGCGGTCTCGATCGGCAGGTCGAGGACATCCGCGACATCGGGAGCGCGCAGCGTCAGGTAGTCGCCGGTCGGCTCGCAGTCGACGGTGACCCCGGGCAGGATGCCCGTCTGCTTGAGCTGGCCGAGCAGCATGTGATCGGTCTGCAGCGGCTCGGCGATCCACGCGATCGTCACCGTGCACCGCCGGTCGCCGGGACAGGCCTGAGACAGGGCGACGATGTCAGCGCTGGGCTTGGGCGCCTCGCCGAGGGATTCGCGACTGGGCACCGGGTTGCCGTAGGGGCTGGTGGTGTGGTTCTCCAGCAGGCCGACGAGCTTCTCCTCGACCTGGTCGCTCATGACGTGCTCCCAGCGGCAGGCCTCGTCGTGGACGAGCTCCCAGTCCAGGCCGATGACATCGGCGAGCAGCCGCTCGGCCAGCCGGTGCTTGCGCATGACCGAGGTAGCCAGGTCGCGGCCTTCGGGGGTGAGGATAAGGTGGCGGTCGGAGCCGACGACGAGCAGGCCGTCGCGCTCCATCCGGGCTACGGTCTGCGACACGGTGGGACCGGAGTGGTCGAGGCGCTCGGCGATGCGAGCGCGCAGCGGCACCACGCCCTGTTCCTCAAGTTCGACGATAGCCTTGAGGTACATCTCGGTGGTATCGATGAGGTCATTCACGAGCTTGGTCCATTTCCCTTCCGGTTGTCACCAGTCTATCCCGGAGCAGGAAACCCCGGCCATTTTATCTGGAACTGTTCCATTTTACGCCGTGTGGGGTGAAAAATCATCCCGAGCGCATCCGCTGCGGCCACTGCTCCAGCGCGCACGCTGGGGGCGTGTGCTGAAGCGTCAGCGTCGCTGCGTGACCGGGGCCGAGGCGCCTGCTGGGTCACAGCCGTCAGGCCGCGTTCAGGGGTTGACGTAGATGGTCTTGTGCACGGTGAAGAACTCCCGTGCCGCCCGGCCCTGTTCGCGCGGACCGTAGCTGGAGCCCTTCCGCCCGCCGAAGGACGTGTGGTAGTCGACGCCGGCGGTCGGGGCGTTGACCATCACCATGCCGGCCTGGGAGTGGCGCTTGAAGTGCTCGGCGCGTGCGAGGGAGCCGGTGAAGATGCCCGACGACAGACCGAAGGTCGTGCGGTTGGCCACCGCGAGGGCCTCGTCATAGTCAGCGACCTTGATGACACTGGCGACCGGTCCGAAGACCTCCTCCTTGTTGATCGTCATGTCCTCGGTCGTCTCGGTCACCAGCGCCGGGGCGAGGAAGTAGCCTTCGGTGTCGGCTTCGACCCGCTCGCCGCCGTGGACGGTGCCGCCCTCATCGGCGGCCAGGCGGATGTACTCCTCATCCTGCCTGAGCTGGTCTGCCGACACGACCGGGCCGATGACCGTCGACTCTGCACGCGCGTCACCGACGGTCAGTCCGGTCATCCGCTCCCTGAGCTTGGCGACGAACTCATCGTGGACATCGGCGGTGACGATGAGGCGGCTGGAGGCGGTGCAGCGCTGGCCGGTGGAGAAGAAGGCACCGTTGATCGCGGCATCGGCGGCCGCATCGAGGTCGGCGTCGCCGAGCACGATGAGCGGGTTCTTCCCGCCCATCTCGCACTGCACCTTCGACCCGGCGGCCGAGGCGTTGGCGATGACGCCGGCACCCACGCCGACCGATCCGGTGAACGTGACCGCATCGACGTCGCGGCTGGTCGAGATCGCATCCCCAACCACGCGGCCGGGGCCCATGACGAGGTTGAGCACACCGTCGGGCAGGCCGGCCTCGCGCAGGATGCACACGAGCGCATGCGCGCTGGCCGGGACGATCTCGGCGGGCTTGAACACGATCGTGTTGCCGTAGGCGAGTGCTGGGGCGATCTTCCAGGCCGGGATGGCGATCGGGAAGTTCCACGGGGTGATGATGCCGACCACACCGACCGGCTCGTGGATCATCTCCACCCGCAGGCCGGGGCGCACGGAGTCGACGACCTCGCCGGTGTTGCGCAGCGTCTCACCGGCGAAGAACTTGAACAGCTGGGAGGCGCGCAGCACCTCGGCGGTGGCCTCCTTGAGCTGCTTGCCCTCTTCACGGGCGAGCAGCTCGCCGAGCTGGTCGGCGCGCTCCTTGATGAGCGTGCCTGTGGTGTCGAGGATGTCGAAGCGCTGCTGGATGGGGCTGTGCGCCCAGGTCTCGGCGGATTCCCTGGCTGCGGCGATGGCGCGTTCGACGGTGGCGGCGTCGGCGCGGGCGAACTGGCCGAGGACATCTGAGGTGTCCGAGGGGTTGATGTTGCGGCTGCGGTCCTCCGATGGGACCCACTGACCGGCGATGAGGTTGTCGAACAGCTCGTCGGGCCCGTAGGCGGCCGGCTGGTTCTGTGTCATGGCAGCATCCTCTCTGATTCGCTCACGTGGCCGCGGACGCTGCGGCCGTCGCGCTCATCCTATCCCCCGCGTGAGCGGCGTCACGCACCGGTTCGCCCAGCGGCCCACCTTGGTCTGCGGCCGGCGCCGAGGCGGTGGCCGGCTCAGGGGTTGAGGCGGGTGATCGACCAGTCGGCTGCGGTGGCGAGGTCTGCGGGCTGTCCGCCGGTGCTCATGTAGACGAAGCGGTCGTGGAAGCGGTTCGCCCGGCCCTGCCAGAACTCGATCTCGAAGGCGCGCACGCGGTAGCCGCCCCAGTTCTCAGGCCGGGCCACCTCGGTGCCGTCGTAGCGGGCGGCGGCGTCATCATAGGCCTGCTGCATCGCCTCGCGGCTGGCCACCGGTGCCGACTGCCGGCTGGCGACCGCCCCGATCTGCGCCCCGCGCGGGCGCACGGCGAAGTAGGCATCGGAGTCGGCTGCCGGGATCGGCTCGGCGATCCCGCACACGCGCACCTGCCGCTGGAGCTCGAGCCACGGGAAGGTGAGCGCGACGATCGGCTGGGCGGCGATCTGACGGCCCTTGGCCGAGTCGTAGTTGGTGAAGAAGGTGAACCCGCTGGCATCGAAGCCCTTGAGCAGCACGATGCGGGCGGCCGGGCCGGAGGCGTCCGCAGTGGCCAGCAGCATTGCGTTCGGTTCGGTCACGGCGTCTTCGGCTTCAGCGAACCAGGTGCGGAACTGGGTGTGCGGGTCGGCTGCGACCTCGTCGAGATGGTCGCTGCCGTATTCGACGCGCTGGCGGGCCAGGTCGGCGATCGTCTCGCGCCCGGCGGCCTGCGTCTCGGGGGTCTCGGAAGTCATGGCCCAAGCCTACTCCGCGACCCCGTCCCCGGCTTCTCACGCGCGGGTCGTAGAATCGGTGGGGTGAGTGATGCACCGAATTCCGTGAAGATCCCATCCGAACTCCTGCCCGCCGACGGCCGCTTCGGCTCCGGGCCTGCCCGTGTGCGCGATGCGCAGCTCAAGGCGCTGGCCGCTGCCGGGCGCGAGGTGATCGGCACCTCCCACCGCAAGGCCCCGGTCAAGAAGCTCGTCAGCCGCATCCGCACCGGCCTGGCCGAGCTGTTCGACCTGCCCGCCGGCTACGAGGTGGTGCTCGGCAACGGCGGATCGACCGTGTTCTGGGATGTCGCCACCTTCGGGCTCGTGCGCGAGAAGGCCGCCCACGCCCAGTTCGGCGAGTTCGGCGCGAAGTTCGCCAAGGCCACGAACACAGCCCCGTTCCTGGCGGAGTCCGCGATCCTCGACGCAGAGCCGGGCACCGGTGCCGTTCCCGAGGCGGTGGCTGGCGCCGATGTCTACGCCTGGCCGCACAATGAGACCTCCACCGGTGTCGCCACCGAGATCCGGCGGCCGGCTGGCATCGCTGATGATGCGCTCGTCGTCATCGACGCGACCTCGGGCGCCGGCGGCCTGCCGGTCGACATCCGCGAAACGGACGTCTACTACTTCGCCCCGCAGAAGAACATGGGCTCCGATGGCGGTCTGTGGATTGCGATCATGTCCCCACGCGCGATCGAACGGGCCTATGAGATCAAGGACTCCGGCCGCTGGATCCCAGCCTCCCTCGACCTCGTCACCGCGATCGAGAACTCACGCAAGGACCAGACCTACAACACCCCGGCAGTCGCGACTCTCCTGCTGCTGGCTGAGCAGATCGAGTGGATCAACGGCAACGGCGGACTCGCCTGGGCGACCGAACGGACCCGGACGTCATCGGAGCTCGTCTACCGGTGGGCGGAGAACTCCGATGTCGCCACCTGCTTCGTCACCGACCCTGCGGATCGGTCGGCTGTCGTGTGCACGATCGACTTCGACGACTCCATCGATGCGGCAGTTGTCGCCGACATGCTGCGCGCCAACGGCGTCGTCGACGTCGAGCCCTACCGCAAGCTCGGCCGCAACCAGCTGCGCATCGCCACCTTCGTCTCGGTCGAGCCCGAGGACGTCAAGGCGCTGCTGGCCTGCATCGACTTCGTGCTCACCGCCGTCACAAAATGAGCGCCTGAGCCAGCAGACCTACTCCAGCAGATCTGAGAACGGCCGGTCACCCCGCGGGGTGGCCGGCCGTTTCGGCTGTCTCAGCTCAGGCGTTGACGAAATAGATGGCGTTGGCGACGACGAAGGCCGTCAGTGCGGCTGCCGCACAGCAGAACTCGACGATGATGCCGATACCGAGTGCCTTGATCGCCGTCCAGCTCGACTGCCACGATTCCTTCGGATCCTTCAGCCGCCGGAATTCGGCGAGGTAGAGACCGGCGATGAAGCCGACGAACAGCCCGACGACCGGGATGACGAAGAAACCGATGAACGCGCAGATCGCGGCCAGCACCAGCGAGGAGTTCGGGATCTGCCGGGCCTTGAGCCGCTTGCCGGTCAGCACCCACGAGGCGGTCATGCCGATGCCGACGAGCACCAGGATGACGGCCAGCGTCACCCAGCCGGTGGCCGTGCCGATGACGACGGCCCATACGATCGCGGCGATGGCGATGAGAATGGAACCGGGCAGCACCGGGACGATGATGCCGATGCAACCGATGAGCATGGCCAGTCCGACGAGGACGGTCGTGATGATCTCTGCGTTCACTGCCAGGTGGCCTCACGTTTCGGGAACAGGGTGCGCCCTCAGTGTACGAGCACTTCCCGGCACTGACCTGGGCAGGCGCGCCGTACCGGCTGATGACCGGCCGCCCCACACCTCGGGTGCGGTTGATCTCAGGGTTTGCCGTCGTAGCTGAGGTGGATGAGGCGGCGGCGCCGGCGGGGACGGTGGACGCGCAGGTGCTTGGCGAAGATCATCCAGCCCAGCCCCACGGACAGACCGATGACACCCGAGAGCCCGCCGACGACGAGCGAAGCGCGGGGCCCGAGGAGGTCGGCGACGATGCCGGCGACCGGTGCGCCGATCGGGGTGCCGCCCATGACGACGGCGGCGTAGATCGCCATGACCCTACCGCGGTAGCCGGCCGGCGTCGTCGTCTGCACATAGGCGTTCGCTGAGGTCATCATTGTGATCGCGGAGAAGCCGACGCCGGTGAGCACGATCGCGAACGCCCAGTAGCTCGGGGCCATCGCCGCGAGCAGGCAGGCGATCCCGAACCCACCGGCGGCACCGAAGACCATCCGCAGCCGCGGCTTCTCCCGCTTGGCGGCCGTCAGCGCCCCGGCGACCGAGCCGATCGCCATGACCGAGGACAGCAGCCCGAACCCGCCGGCGTCCTGGTGGAACTCGATCTTGGCCATCGTGGCGGTGTAGACGCTGAAGTTGAACCCGAAGGTCGAGACGATCCCGAGGATCGTGAGCACGACGATGATGTCAGGCCGGGTGCGGATGTAGGTGAACCCGCCGAGGACCCCGCGCTTGCCCATCTTCCGGGCACTCGTCGAGTGCAGCGTCGACCGGTCGAGCGTAACGAGCACCCCGATGGTGGCGGCGAAGCCGAGCCCAGAGATGAGGAACACCGGTTCGGCGCCGATGAGTGCGGTCAGCCCGCCGGCGATCGCCGGGCCGAACATGCGCGCACCGTTGAAGGAGGCAGAGTTGAGCGAGACGGCGTTGGGCAGCAGCTTCTCGCCGACGAGCTCGGAGACGAAGGCCTGCCGGGCGGGGTTGTCGATCGTGGCGACCATGCCGAGGGCGAAGGCGAGCACGTAGACGTGCCAGAGCACGAGCAGATGGGTGATGGCGAGCGCGAAGAGCAACAGCCCGCAGGCACCGAGGAGGGCCTGGGTGAGGATGAGCAGCTTGCGTTTGGGGAACTTATCGGCGATCGCCCCGGCGACGGGGAACATGATGAGCTGCGGCCCCAGCTGCAGAGCCATGCAGATGCCGAGCGCGGTCGCGTCGTTGTCGGTCAGCTGGGTAAGGACGATCCAGTCCTGCGCCGTGCGCTGCATCCACGTTCCGGTGTTCGACACCAGCGCACCCGAGAACCACCGGCGGTAGTTGGGCTCGCTCAGCGACCGGAACATCGAGCTCATCGGCTGGCGTGTGCCTCCTCGCGTTCGGGTTCGGCGGCGGTGTTGGCCTCTGCCGCTCCCGAGGCGGTGGCCGGCTGTGCCGTGTCCGCACCGCTGGTCTCGCTGGTGCCGGGCTGTTCGCTGCTGCCGGAGTCGTCGTCGCTGGTGGTGGCGACCATGTCGAAGTCCTCGTCCAAGTCGTCGATGACCGGGTCGGGGATCGGTTCGGGCTTGCGCCGCTCGTCGGTCTCCGAGTGCGCGCCGCATCCGTTGTCGAGGGCGACGACGCGGCCGTCGAAGGGCGACCATTCGTTGGCGCACACGCCGAACTGCGTGCGCAGGGAGCCGGCCATCGGCATGAGGTAGCCGCAGGTCGAGCAGTGGGCAGAGGCGCGGCGGGCGAAGTCGCCCTCGGGGCCTGCGTCGGAGTTCTCCCAGCGGGTCGCGGCGTTGGCGATGCCCTCACGGGAGAGCACGCGGCGACGCCCGAGTCCCCATTCGAAGTTGGGGATCTGGTCGATCTCGTCACCGGGGCCGAGTCCGGTGTCCTCACCGCCGACCTGTTCGAAGCCCTGCTCGAGGTTCGGGTCGTCAAGCACCTTCGGCAGCACATCGCGGGCGCTCATGTCACCGGGCTGCAGGCGCTCAGACCACGGCACCCAGCGCGGTGCCACGAGCGCGTCTTCACCGGGCAGCAGCGCGGTCTCACACACGGTGACCTTCTTCGACCGCGGCGCCCGGGCGAGCACGGCGACCCAGTGCCAGCCGCGGTAGCCGGGCATCGTGCAGGCGAACGCGTGGGTGGCCAGGCGCTGGCCCTCCATGACAGCGGACAGGTGCCCACCGATGTGCTCGGCTTCGGCCGCCTCGGCGATGGCCTCGCGGGCGATGTCGACGGCGGCGAGCAGCAGTGCGTCGTCGGCGATCTTCGCGGACCTGCGGGTGGTGCGCGGCGCCTCGGCGGCGGTCTCAGCCGACTGCGGATCCGCAGCTGCGGCAGCTTCCGGTTCCCCCGCCTCGGGCGCGGCGGCGGCAGCCGGCTCGCCGGAGTCAGCGGGGCTGGCGCCTGTGCGGCTGCGGCTGGCCCGCATGTCCTCTAGCCAGGCATCGAACAGGTGCGACATCAACCCTCCAGGTCATCGGCGATCGCGCGGAGCACTTCTGCCACCTTATGCGAATGTGCCGAATCGGGGTACCGGCCGCGGCGCAGGCCGGCGGCGGTGTCGTCGAGGAGGCGGATGACGTCTTCGACCATGACGACCATCTTCTCCGGGTCGCGGCGGACCTTGCGCGGGGCGTCGAGCACGCGGGCCTTGAGCACCTGCTTGCCCTTGCGGCCGTCGACGATGTCGAAGTCCAGGCGGGTGCCGGTGCGCACCTGCGCTCCGGCGGGCAGGGCGGAGCCGTGGAGGAAGATCTGTTCGCCGTCATCGGCGGTGACGAAGCCGAATCCCTTGCCTTCGTCGAACCATTTCACGCGTCCGGTGGGCATAGCGTCCTTTCACATACGTGGCTTCTGGCGGCAGGTGTGCCGCAGCAGAAGCGGATTGCTCTGAGTTGGTGGGGTGGTGCGGCCGGTGGGCCGGTGGTGCGGTGTGTGCCGCGGGTGCCGGGTGGCTGTCGTGTTCTGGCGGGCCGGGCGGTGGGCTCCGGCGGGCCGGTTCAGCTGCTGCGGCGGCGCAGTGTGGCGCGGATGAGCACGGCCAGCATTCCTGCAAACCCGATCGGCAGGCAGATCATTCCCGTGTAGGTCATGAGCGCCGAGGGTCTGGCCTGCATGGCGGCCTGGATGAGCACGACCGCGATCGCAAGCACCCCGATGAGCGAGAAGATCACCGCAGCTGCTGTGAGCGCGGCATCGGCGCGCGAACTCGCACGCCTGTGCGGCGGTGCCGTCTGCGTCTGTGCGTTCTGTGCGTGTGCGCTCACCGTGGCCACCTCCTTCTGCTGCGTTCGGGCCTGCTGCGGCTGGCCAGACCATTGTAGCCGAGGCCCGGGCCGGGTGCGGCGGCGGTACTAGACTGGGTTCGATGGCTACGCTGACCTCCTTCGCCGCCTGGCTGCGCGAGCTTCCCGATGCGGACTTCGCTGCGTTCTCCCGCGCCCGCCGGGACCTCATGCGCACCGACCTGCCCCGGCTGCGCGATGTCGCCGCGGCCGCCGGGTCGCGCACCGCGGTGGCCACCGGTCTCGAATCCCTCGACACGGCCGCCCTGCAGGCGGTGCACCGGGCGGCGTGTGCGACCCGTGTCGATCCTGCCGTGCCGGCATCCACGCTGGCGGCCGCGCCCGAGGTGGTGGAGACGCTCAAGACCCGCGGGCTGTTGTGGCCGGTCGGGGATCGTGCATATCGCACGCATGCGGAGACGATGAGCCTGCTGCCGACCTCGGCGGCGGAGCTGCGCTCTCCCCCGGACTGGGTGGCAGCCACCGCCCCGGCCGATCCGGCCGAGTACACCCGGCCGGTCGCCGAAGCGATCGCTGCCAATGCCGAGGCAGCGGCCGCCTCGGCGACGGTGTCCGGGGTGCTCTCGGCTGTCGACGCTTTCACCTCTCATGAGGTCTCCCAGCTCACCAGCGGCGGGGCCGGCAAACGCGATATGCAGGCCATCGCCCGCGCACTCGGGGCGAGCTTTCCTGATGCGGTGATGCTGACCGAACTGGCCGCAGCCGTCGGGCTGCTGGGCATCGGCGGGACTGATCTCGATCCGCGCTGGCTGCCGACTGCGGCCTTCGACACAGTGCTCGCCGCCGAGCGCAGCGAGGTCTACGCGATGCTGCTGCAGACCTGGCTCACCGGTGCCGTCGATACGACCCATGTGCTGGCCGGGAGCACCGAGCGCGGGGACCGGCTGCAGTCGCTGGCCGCGTCGGCAGGTCTGCACCGCAAGGCCGCCTATGCCGGGTTCCCGCAGTCCCAGCCGCCGCTGCCGCACGCCCGGTACGCGCTGCTGCACACGCTGGCTGAACTGACAGACGACTCAGCTGGCGGCGGCAGCACTGGAGACGATGGCACCCATCTGGCGGTGCCCGATGATCTGCTCATCGCCCACATCCAATGGCGCCACCCGCTGCTGGCCGCCGCCAGCACCGCCACGCTCACCCGGCTCATCGACGAAGCCGCGCTGCTCGGGCTGCTGTGCACCCCGCTGGCTGATGGCCACGCCCACGCCCTCACCCGACTCGGGAAGGTACTCACCACGCACCTCGCAGAGGCGATGGACACCGCCCGTGCCGTCACCGGCTTTGACATCACTGCGGTCTCGGTGCCCGAATCAATTCCCGCCCGGGTCGACGGGATCCTGCCCGAGCTGCAGACCCGCGTCGTCGTGCAGTCCGACCTCACCGCGATCGCCACCGGCCCGCTGGCGCCGCAGATCCATGCTGCGCTCACCGATCTCGCCGAGGTCGACACCCGCGGGCAGGGCACTGTGTACCGGTTCACGGAGACGACGATCTCCGATGCCCTGAAGTCCGGGCTGCGCGCCGATGACATCACCGCCCGGCTGCGCGAGGTCACCGGACAGGACACGCTGCCCCAGCCGCTCGAGTTCCTCATCACCGAAACCGCCGGGCGGCTCGGCCGCATCCAGATCGCTGCCGCCCGCAGCGTCATCGTCGTCGACGACGAAGCCGAACTCGCCGCGATGCTCGCCGACTCCGCTCTCGTCCCCGCCGGGCTCACCCGCTTGAGCGCGACGGTCGCGGTCTCAAACGTCTCGCGCGAACGGCTGGCGATGCTGCTCGAAGCCGCCGAATACCAAACGATGGCCGCCGCCCCAGAGAACCCCGCTCCCCCGCGCGCAACCAGCCTCGCCCGCCGGCCGGCCACCACCCGGCGCACCACCCGAGTGCCTGACTCGCGCTTGTCCTCCTATATCTCCTCTCTGCGCTCCGGCAGCGAGGAACCGGAGACCGAATCACCGTCGACGATCGCCGATGTGCTGCGCGAAGCCGCAGCCACCGGCACCGAGGTCGACCTCACCGTCGTCGGCCGCGAGGGTTCCCAGCGCCAGGTCCGCATCGCCCCGATCCAGGTGGCAGGCGGGCGGGTGCGCGCCCGCACCGGCCCGGCCCGCGACACCGAACTGACCTTCGGGCTCGCCCGCATCATCTCCGCCGCTCCCGCCGGCACAGGTGACGGCGGCACCACACCCACCTTCGCCTGGGACACCCCCCCC
>NZ_DLOD01000010.1:267815-320380 GCF_002479565.1 Brevibacterium sp. UBA7493
CCTCGGGCACGGGCAGCGAGGGAACGGGCAGCGAGGACCGCCTGTGAACGGTCCCCTCATCGTCCAGGCCGATCGCACTGTGCTGCTCGAATCGACCCACCCGGAGGCCGCCGAGGCGGCGATCGCAATCGCCCCGTTCGCGCAGCTGGCCAAGACGCCGGAGCTCATCCACACGTACACGATCACCCCGCTGGGCCTGTGGAACGCCCGGGCCAGCGGCCACGATCCCGAATCCGTCATCGACGCACTGCTCGAATACGCCAAGCACCCGGTCCCGCACGCGCTGCTGCTCGACATCGTCGAAACAATGGAGCGCTTCGGGGTCCTCACCCTCGAGCAGTCCCCCATCCACGGGCTCGTCCTGCACAGCCAGGACGCGGAACTGCTGAGTGAGCTCATCACGCATCCGGAGATCGTCTCACTGGTCGGCACCCGGATCGATGAGCACACCGTTCGCGTGCACCCCTCGGAGCGCGGCGAGCTCAAGCACCGGCTGCTGCGCCTTGACCACCCGGTCTCCGACCACGCCGGCTACGTCGATGGTGAGAAGCATGAGATCGAGCTGTCGGCCACCACCGGGGACACCGGCACCGAGGCGACGGGCACCTCGGGTGCGGAGGGCACCGGTGCCTCGGGAGCGGAGAGCACCGGTGTCGTGGGCAACAGTCAGCCGTGGCATCTGCGCGAGTACCAGCAGCGGGCCGTCGATGCGTTCACCCACGGTGAGTCCGGGGTCGTGGTGCTGCCGTGCGGGGCGGGCAAGACGATCGTCGGGGCGGCGACCATGGCCGCCGTCGGCACGACGACGCTCATCCTCGTGACGAATTCGGTAGCGGCCAAGCAGTGGAAGGCCGAGCTGCTCAGGCGCACCAGCCTGACCGCCGACGAGATCGGCGAGTACTCCGGTTCGGTCAAGGAGATCCGGCCGATCACGATCGCGACCTACCAAGTCCTCACCACCCGCCGGAAGGGCTCCTACCTCCACCTGGAGCTGCTCGATGCCCGCGACTGGGGGCTGGTGATCTACGACGAAGTGCATCTGCTGCCGGCCCCGGTGTTCCGCCTCACCGCAGGTCTGCAGGCCCGCCGCAGGCTCGGCCTGACCGCCACTCTCGTGCGCGAGGACGGACGGGAGGAAGAGGTGTTCTCCCTCATCGGCCCCAAACAGTTCGAGGCGCCGTGGAAGGAGATCGAGGCCGCCGGCTTCATCGCCGAGGCCCACTGCTACGAGGTGCGGGTTCGGCTCGATGCCGGCACCCGGCGCGCCTACGCACACGCCGACGGGGAGGACCGCTACCGGCTGGCAGCCGCTTCGGATGCGAAGATCCCGGTGGTCAAGAAGATCGCCGCCCAGCACGCCGGCCAGCAGGTGCTCGTCATCGGCCAGTACCTCGACCAGCTCGAAGAGCTCGGCGAGGCCCTCGACGCCCCCGTGCTCACCGGCAGGACACCGCTGAAGGAGCGCACGGAGCTGTTCGCGAAGTTCCGGGCCGGGGAGATCTCAGTGCTCGTCGTCTCGAAGGTCGCGAACTTCTCCGTCGACCTGCCCGAGGTTTCGGTCGCCATCCAGGTCTCCGGCTCCTTCGGCTCCCGGCAGGAAGAGGCCCAGCGCCTCGGGAGGATCCTCAGACCCAAGCCGCACGCTGAAGCTGCGACGTTCTATACGGTCGTGGCGGCCTCGACCGTTGATGAGCACTTCGCCGCCCACCGCCGCCGATTCCTCACCGAGCAGGGATACAGCTACACCATCCTCAACGCCGACCAGCTCGGGCGTTAGAGCGGGGACCCGGTGCCAGCCTCCCAGCGGCTGAACTCACCCCAATAGTCATCTGGGGCATTGCGCATGGCGCGGCCGAAGGCCTCTATGCGCCGGCGACGATCCTCGTCATCGAGGAGTCGTTCGATGAGCGCCACCGGCGTCAGCCCCTGTTCCCGGGCACACCGGTTGATCCGATCGAACAGCTCAGCTGAGCCCGAGATTGGTGCCGCCATAGGATCAGTATGTGATTCGGTCCCCCGACGAGACCGCCTGCCGGCAGGTAGGGTGAAGGTCAGATCACCGAAGAAGATGGAGTCGTGATGCGATAGAACCGCTCACCCTGGACTGACGTCTGGGGAAATGCCCACCTGTTCCCCATCGCCCTGGCGACTGTCGCCAGCGGCCTGGGCTTCTACGTCCCGGTCAGCGCGCTGTTCCTGTTGAGCCGGGGTCAGTCTCTTTCAGACATCTTCATCTTCGAGACGATCCTCGGTGCGAGCATCCTCGTCGCGGAGGTGCCCAGCGGCATCGTCGCCGATCGCATCGACCGCAGATGGGTGATCATCGCAGGGTTCGGCTTCATCGCTGTCGCCGAAACGCTGTTCGCACTCGCGGGGTCCCATCTCGCTTTCAGTGTCTCCTTCGCCCTCAGCGGTATGGGCATTGCCATGCTCACCGGCGCACTCGACGCCTATATCTACGACGCGCTCGGCTCTGCAGCTGAGGACCGAGGCGTCGGAGTGTGGGGACACCTCAGCTCACTGGAACTGACCGCCGGAGTCATTGCTTCAGCCTGCGGCGGCCTGCTCGCTGCGGTCGATATCACCTGGCCAGCGATCGCCACCGCAGTCGCAGCCTCAATCGGCGCTCTCGCCACGGGCCTGCTGCCAGCCCAGCCGACCGGCACGAGTTCACCGACGCGTGAGAGCGAATCCTCGCTGGACCAGCTGCGGCAGGGAGTCGTCCTGCTCTTCTCCACCCCGATCCTGCTGCATGTGGTTGCTGCCTCAGGTGCGTGCTTCGTGCTGTTCCATGCGGTCTTCACCTTGAATCAGCCGCTGTTCGCAGCTTCCGGGGTTCCGGTGGCCGCGTGGGGATTCATCGCTGCGGGTGCGCAGCTGGCTGCGGCCTTTTACAACCACTGGGCCGGCTGGATCGAGGCAGCGATCGGCAGGAAGCGCGCCCTGCTGCTGGCGATGGGCTGCGGGGCAGCAGGATTCGGGCTCATGGCGGTGCCCCACAGTGTGTGCGTCATCAGCGGTTTCGTCCTCGTCGTTATCGGTATGCACGCCCGCGGCCCGATCACCCTGGCGGTGGCGAATCAGGTGATACCGAAAGCACGCCGGGCGACCGTACTCAACATCGCCAGCTCGTTCGGCAGCCTCGTCGGGATCGCCGTCAACCCGATCATCGGCGCAGCAGCCGACGTCAGCGCACGACTGACCGTGGCAGGCATCGCCGCAGTTCTCATCGGCGTCGCCGTGTCCTGGATCCCGGTGGTCAACCGGTATCTCGATGACCGGAGGCCACCTGCCGAACGCGACGACGATGCCGACTGAACCGGCCGGAGGTCAGGCGCCAACCGCCTCGGGAGCGGCACTGCGGGTGCGCAGCGCCTCGGGCACGGCGATGTGCTCGATGACCGGAAGCGAAGCGACCGGCACGTCGGAGACGATGACCTCGCGGGCGGCCGTGCGGCTCTCGCCGATCTTGATGAACACGACACCGGCGAGCAGGAGCACACCGCCGACGGCCTGCGCGTAGACCGGCAGCTCGGCGAGCACCAGCCAGGCGATGACGACGGAGAACGGCACCTCGATGAGGTTGACGAAGCTGGCGACCGTCGCGCCGATCATGCGGATGCCGAAGGCGGCGGTGACGTAGGCGCCAGCGGTGACGAGGACGATGAGCGCGATCGCCTGCCACCAGGTGACCGGCACTGAGCCCAGCGACATGGGCGCGGTGGTCAGCTGCTGGGCGCGCGGGCCGGCGAAGGCGTAGGCGCCCACGGCGGCAGCGCCGACGAACATCCCGAATCCGACGAGCGCGATCGGCGGAACCGACATCTCAGCCTTGGCCGAGTCGAGGAAGTAACACGCCAGGCAGACGGCTGCGCCCAGGGCCAGCAGCACCGAGCCGAGGTGGAGCTGCGCGCCGCGCGGGTCGAGGATGAAGGCCAGGCCGAACATCGCTAGGCCCATGCCGACGAAGGTGAGCGAGCTGGGGCGGATGCGGCTGCGCAGCCACACCCACACGACGATCATGAGCGGGGCGGTCATCTCGAGCAGCAGCGCGATGGCGACATCGAGGTGCTCGACCGACATGAAGAACAGCAGCTGGACTCCGGCGACAGACACGATGCCGAAGGTGATGACGTCGCGCCAGGTCTGCCAGCGGGCGAACGCGTGCCAGCGGCCGTGCATGGCGATGAGCGTGGGGATGAGGAGGACGAGGCCGGTGCCGAGGACGCGGAGGAACACGACGACCTCCGGGGTCCAGCCGCCGGCATACATGACCTTGCCGATCGGTGCGGCTGCGGCATAGCAGAAGGCGGACAGCAGGATGAGCACAAGGCCCGAGACAGCCTGACGATTCACGGTTTCCCTCCCCACGACGAACGGAGTGGCGTGTCATGAGTGTTACCACTTTGACTCATGACGGACTGACACTCATTCTAGTGAACAGCAGGCAGAGCTCACGAGTCAACGCGACGATGGTCATGACGAGACAGATTTCGCGTGAGCTTGATCACAGGCTGTATTCGCTACACTGTGGCCAGCATGTCTCTCACCGATGAAAACCGCTCCGTCCTGGTCATGCTCGTCGACCTCATCAACTCCGGGCGCAACGACCAGGAGCTGCTGGCCGATGCCGGAGCCATCGAGGAGTTCGCGCGTCGGCACGACTTCTCGGCCCCGATCGCGGCGACGAGCTCCGACGTCGACCTGACCCACGCGGTGCGGGAGGACTTCGAGACCGTCTTCGACTCCGATGCGATCGAGGATGTGGTCGCGGCGGTGAACTCGACACTGCTGCGCTGCAACGCACTCCCCCAGCTCGTGCGCCATGACGGCTGGGACTGGCACCTGCACGGCACCGCCCAGACCGCGCCGCTGCCGGACCGCTTCGCCATCGACATCGCGTTTGCGCTCATCGACCTCATCCGCGAGCACGAGCTCTCCCGCCTGCAGGTATGCGCGGCCGAGGACTGCAACGCCGTGTTCGTCGACTTCTCACGCAACCGATCGAAGCGCTTCTGCGACACGGGCAACTGCGCCAACCGCACCCACGTGGCCGCTTACCGCAAGCGACAGGAGGAGCAACCGGCCTGAGCTGTGCGCCGACAGCGCGAAAAGCAGGGCACGTTCCTCCCTCAGGCAGCTCGGCTTTGGTCGTAGGCTAAAGAATATGATCGCGATCGGTATCTTCATCGGCATACTCTTCGTCATGGCGGTCGGTGCGGCAATGGCGCTGGCACTGAGCGCGTGGTGGTGGATCCTCGTCTTAGCCGCAGCCATCCTGCTGCTCGTGGCCGTCTACGACGTGGTGCAGCACCGATACGCGGTGCTGCGCAACTTCCCGGTCATCGGCCACGGCCGGTACATGATGGAGACCATCCGCCCGATGGTCCAGCAGTACTTCGTCGAGCGCAACTATGACGGCAAGCCGTTCGACCGCGATGTCCGCGACCTCATCTATGAGCGTGCCAACGGCACGCATTCGGTCAAGTCCTTCGGCACCGAGCTCGAGGTGCGTGCACCGGGCTACGAGTATCTCATCCATGCTGCACAGCCCGGCCCGATCCCGGAGGGCGAGCACCGGGTGCGCATTGGTGGACCGCAGTGCAGCCAGCCGTACGACTCCTCGCTGTTCAACATCTCTTCGATGAGCTTCGGCTCCCTGTCGAAGAACGCCGTCATGGCGATGAGTCAGGGAGCAGCCCGCGGCGGGTTCGCCCAGGAGACCGGAGAGGGCGGGCTGACGAAGTACCACCTCGAAAGCGGCGCCGATCTGATCTGGGAATTCGGGTCCGGCTACTTCGGCTGCCGTGATTCCGAGGGCAACTTCAATCCCGAGCAGTTCGAGGAGAAAGCCCGCCACCCGCATGTCAAGGCGATCTCGATCAAGCTCTCCCAAGGCGCGAAACCCGGTCTGGGCGGCGTGCTGCCGGCGGAGAAGATCACCCCGGAGATCGCTGAGGCCCGCGGCGTACCGCTCGACGAGGACTGCATCTCCCCGCCTGCCCATTCGGCATTCCAGACCCCTCGCGAGCTCATGGAGTTCATTTCTCAGCTGCGCGAGCTCTCGGGAGGCAAGCCGATCGGGTTCAAACTGTGCGTCGGTATGCGCCGTGACGTGCTCGGCATGTGCAAGGCGATGCTCGAGACCGACATTCTGCCCGACTTCATCGTCATCGACGGCGCCGAGGGCGGCACCGGCGCCGCGCCACTGGAATACGAAGACCATATGGGCACCCCGCTGACCGAGGGCCTGCACGTTGTGCACAACGCGCTCGTCGGCGTCGGGCTGCGCAAGCACATCAAGCTCGGGGTGGCGGGCAAGATCGCCTCAGGCAACGACATCGTCCGCCGGCTCATCCAGGGCGCCGACTTCTGCCTGGCGGCCCGGCCGATGATGATGGCAGTCGGCTGCATCCAAGCACAGCGATGCCACACCAACCACTGCCCCACCGGTGTGGCTACGCAGGACCCCAAACTCGCCCGCTCGCTGCACGTGCCCTCGAAATCCGTAGCCGTCCACAACTACCACAAGGCCACCGTCGATGAAGCCAAGCAGATGCTCTCGACTCTCGGCGTCGCCCGACCGGACCAGCTCTCGCCGAAGATGCTGCGCAAGCGCGTCTCCCAGACCGAGGTGATGTCCTACGCGCACGTCTTCAACTGGATGGAGGAAGGCGAGCTGCTCAAAGCTCCGCCGCGCGGGTGGCTGGAGGACTGGAACGAGGCTACTGCTGACTTCTTCGGACCCAACTGGGTCCATCAGGAGGAAGGCGAGGGCGAGACCGTCCACCCCGATGTCGACACCGATGACAAACCGGTCGGTTGACATGTGACGCACAGCACATTTGCATCCAGCTAGAGTCCAGAAAACCTCCAGACTCATGTGCCAGGATGGGGCCATGACTTCAGGACATCTCGAACACGAAGACATTGAGGCCACCCTGTTGGTCGTCGATGATGAGCCCAATATCCGCGAACTCCTCTCCACCAGCCTGCGCTTCGCCGGCTTCGACGTCATCTCCGCTGGCAACGGCGCTGAGGCCCTGCGCTTGGCCGAGCAGAGCGAACCCGACCTGCTCGTCCTCGACGTCATGCTCCCGGACATGGACGGCTTCACCGTGACCCGCCGGCTGCGCCAGACCGGCCGGCACATCCCGGTCGTCTTCCTCACCGCCCGTGACGACACCTCCGACAAGATCACCGGCCTGACCGTCGGTGGCGATGACTACGTCACCAAGCCCTTCAGCCTCGAAGAAGTCGTCGCCCGCATCCGCGCGGTGCTGCGCCGCACCCACAGCCTCGAAGAGGACGAGGGAGCAGTCGTGCAGGTCGGCGACCTCGAACTCGACGACGACACCCATGAAGTGCGCCGCGGCGGGATCCTCGTCGACCTCTCGCCCACCGAGTTCAAGCTGCTGCGCTACCTCATGCTCAACGCCAACCGCGTGCTGTCGAAGTCGCAGATCCTCGACCACGTGTGGGAGTACGACTTCGGCGGCGACACCGGCATCGTCGAGTCCTACATCTCCTACCTGCGCCGCAAGATCGACACCGCCCCGGAAACCGATGAAGCCGGCAACCCGGTGCAGGCCGAATGGCGCCCGATGATCCAGACGAAGCGCGGCGTGGGCTACATGCTGCGCACACCCGAGACCAAGTGAGCATCTGACACCTGACCCCCTATCGAGCTGAGAATCGTCACGCCTGTGAATCGTCACCGCAAGAGCAAGCAGACCGTCATCTGGGAGGAATGGTCGCTGACCACCAAGCTGCTGACGATCATGATGACGCTCATGCTGCTCGTGCTCACCGGCACGAGCGCATGGGTGCTCGAGAACCTCCGCGCCAGCCTCATCGAGCGCACCGATGAGCGGCTCATCAGCGCCTCGGATGCCCTGGCGATTCAGGCCGCTGAGCAGGTGTTCCTACCCGCACCCCTGCAGGGCGGGGATCAGGTGCAGTCGAATCCGCAGGAGGAGTCGCTGCGCAATCTGCTGCCCGGCTCCTATTACGTGCAGTTCTACTCGAACGACGGCAATACCGCCTTCGAGCCAGTCGCTCCGGACCCGACGAATGTGCCGTACCTGCCCGATATCAATCAGTCACTCGTCAGCGAACGCGCCGGCCACCCCTTCACCGTCGAGGGCACCTCCTCGCATTGGCGGGCGCTCGCGCTCCAAGTCGAAGGAACCCCGTGGCTCGTCGCCGTCGCCGTGCCCTTTGACAAGGACGTCGACGGCATCAGCGAACGAGCCCGCAACACCATGGTCGGCATCGGCCTGCTCGCCCTGGCACTGGTGGCAGGCGTCGGCTACTTCGCGATCACCAACACCTTCCGGCCGCTGAAGAACATAGAGGAGACCGCCTCGCGAATCGCCGCCGGCGACCTCTCTCAGCGTGTGTCGAAGTATCCCCGCAACACTGAGCTCGGCCGACTCTCAGCAGCGCTCAACACCATGCTCGGCCGCATCGAGGACTCCTTCGACGGCCAGACGCGTTCAGAGAAGCGCATCCGCCAGTTCGTGTCGGATGCCTCCCATGAGCTGCGCACCCCGCTTGTGACGATCCGCGGCTATGCCGAGCTCTACCGGCAGGGCGCACTCAAGGACCCTGAGCACATCGGCCAGGCGATGGACCGCATCGAAGCCGAGGCCAAGCGGATGGGCGTGCTCGTCGAAGACCTCGTCGTCCTCGCCCGCCTCGATGAGCGCCGTGAGGCAGAGCTCGGCCCGGTCAACATCTGCGCGATCGTCCGCGACGCCGCCGCCGACGCCGCCGCCCAGGACCCGGATCGCGACATCAGCTTCATCGGCCTCGACGGCGGCGACGCTGATGAGAACATCCCGGTCATCTACGGCTCAGAGGCCAAGCTGCGCCAGGTCATCGTCAACCTCGCCGGCAATGCCGTGCGCCACACCCCACCGCAGACGGCGATCGAGTTCGCCGTCGGCGTCGTCGGCGTGCCCGCCGAGCCTCCCGCTCCCGAGGCGGTGGATCCGAAGCCCAAGGCGCCTGGTTTCGTCACCGGCCCGGTTCGGATCTTCAAACGCGACAAGACCGACAGAACCGACCCCAAGACCAGACCGGCCACCGGCAGCGCCGCTGCCTCCGAGACCGGAACCGCCGCCTCGGGCACGGCGCAGACAATCGTCCCCGACGTCTCCGCAGCCGGGGGTGTGAGCGTGAGCGAGAAGCTCGCTGGGTTCCCCGCCGGCCGGGTGCGCTTCGAGGTCCGCGATCACGGCGACGGCATCGACGCGGAGGACGTCCCACGCATTTTCGAGCGGTTCTACCGCCTCGATGCCTCCCGCAACCGTGACACCGGAGGTTCCGGCCTGGGCCTGTCGATCGTCAAGGCGATCGTCGAATCCCACCAGGGCCGGATCACCGTGCACCCCACTCCCGGCGGCGGCGCGACCTTCCGCGTCGACCTGCCGATCCCACTCGACACCCCCGCTGCGTCCGAAGCGCAAGGAAAGGACACTGATGAGCCACACGCCTGAGCACCCTGCCGACGGCTACGAGCGCCCCGCCGGACCGGCGCAGCCCGGCCGCCACTCCCAGCAGACCCGACGGACCTTCCCCACCAGCGACGACCCTCTGCGTCCCGCCTCACCAACGGCCTCCTACGGCTCCCAGCCCAGCCAGCTGCCCGGTTCCGGATACGGTTCTGGTCCTGTCTCCGGTCAGGGTTCCGGCGCGGGCACCCCGGCCGGTCGGCCCTTCCCGCCCGCAGCCGAGCCGCGGCCCAGCCAGCCCCCGCGCACGTTCCCGCAGGCCCCGGCGAGCGCACCGCAGGCACACCAGCCTGGCACTCGTCCCGGTACTCATCCCAGCGGGCCGGTCGGTTCGGGGCCCGGCAGTGACGGACCCGGCCACGGTGCTGGAACCGGAGCAGCGGCTGAAGCCGGAACCGGGTTCGGCGCTGGGACCGGCCTCGGTGGTGGGCTGGGTGCGAACGCAGCCAGCGGACCGACAGCGACTGGCAGTGCAACCGGCACCGGCTCGCCGAGCTATGGCTTCGGCGGCGGACAGACACCGCCTCCTGGCGGGCCCATCGACGGAGGCCCGCATTCCGCCCCGGCACGCCGTGAGCGACGCGGTCCCGGCTGGGGTGCGCTGACCCTGTTCACGCTGCTGGCCGTACTGCTCGGTGGCGCGCTGGGTGCCGGCACCATGTACGGCATGCAGGCTTTCGGCGGGCAGGAGCAGGAATCCCAGACCGATCCGCAGAACACCCCGCAGCGCACGCAGGAGACCCCGGACTGGGCAGCGATCGCCGACACCGCCTCGAAGTCGGTCGCTGCGATCCGGGTCGGCGTCAACGGTGAGGTGCACGGACTGGGCTCGGGCTTCGTGTACGACGGTGCTGGCCACATCGTGACGAACAACCACGTCATCGCCGCAGCCGATACCCCCGGCGGCCAGGTCAACGTCGTCTTCAACAACGGCGACACGGTCGAGGCCGATATCGCCGGACGCGACCCCGAGACCGACATCGCCGTCCTCAAGCTGCGCCAGAGACCCGAGGGCCTGACTCCGCTGCCGCTCGGTGATGACAGCCAGCTGCGCGTCGGTGACCCGGTCATGGCGCTGGGCAACCCGCTCGGCCTGGCCGACACCGTCACCACCGGCATCGTCTCCGCGCTCAACCGGCCTGTGACCACCGAGAACATCGGTGAGGACGCCGAGGACCCGCAGGGGGCGCTGACAATCACCAACGCCATCCAGACCGATGCAGCGATCAACCCGGGCAACTCTGGTGGCCCGCTCGTCGACGGCAACGGCAAGCTCATCGGCGTCAACTCCTCGGCAGCAACGCTGCGCGATGCCCAGCAGAGCGGCCAGGCCGGTTCGATCGGCATCGGATTCGCCATCCCGGTCGCTCAGGCCAAGAACATCGCCGACCAGCTCATCCAGAACGGCCAGGCCGAGCACGCCGCACTCGGCGTGGCGGTGCAGGACTCCCAGGTCGATCACAACGGCATCGCCCGCGGTGCTGCGAAGGTCACCGAGGTGCAGGGCGGCTCGGCTGCCGAGCAGGCCGGGATCCAGGCCGATGACGAGATCACCGCTGTCAACGGCACCCAGGTGAACAACGCAGTCGCACTGCAGGCGCTCATCCGCTCCCATGCGGTCGGCCAGACAGTCAAGATCACCCTGGTGCGCGGTGGCCAGGAGCAGGAGATCGACACGACGCTGCTGGCGAAGTGACCGGCAGCCTGCCGTGAACAGCAGCTGACACGATCGCGCGGCCGGGTGTGGACACGAGACGCTGTCCACACCCGGCCGTTGTCGTGTGGTGACCCGTGGTGCTCTCCCGTGGAATGGAGGACAGCAATTCTCACCACAGGAAAGGAGCCGGGGATGGCTGTCATTCAGGTCGATGCCCAGGAGATCGAAGCCACTGTCACGCGCACGCGGGAATCATGCACGGTCCTGCACAATGAGGCGGCCAGCCTCATGAGCCACCTGCGCAGTCTGGAGAACTCATGGCGCGGCGGTGCCGCTGAGAGCTTCCAGCAGCTGGCTGGCGAATGGGAGGTCGTGCAGCGGCAGGTGCAGGAGAGCATCGAGAGCATCCGCGACGCCCTCTCGGCTGCCGGCGTGCAGTACTCGGAGGTGGAGGAGGCCAACCGCAAGCGCTTCTCCCGCTGATGGTGCGCGCCGCCGGTGCGCCGGAAAGCAGCCGGATGAGGCCGGGATGATCCGGCAGATGAATCCGGCTGCAGCGTGCCGGTGGCGCCGCGTCATTCAACTCCACAGAACCCACCCGGGGCCTGGCATTCAGGCCGATCCGACTCAAGCTTTTTCCAATTTCACGCAGTAGAGTGAGGGAGAACGCAGAACTGAGCTTGAGCTCGAAGGAGACTCCCCGGGATGAGCATTTTCAAACGCATCAAGATGATCTTCGGCGCCAAGGCCAACTCGGCCCTGGACAAGGCCGAGAATCCCAACGAGACGCTGGACTACTCGTACCAGAAGCAGCTCGAGCTGCTGCAGAAGGTGCGCCGCGGCGTCGCCGATGTGGCCACGAGCCGCAAGCGTCTTGAGCTGCAGATCGGTCAGCTGGAGAAGCAGCAGGACAAGCTGCAGTCCCAGGCGCAGAAGGCCCTGGAAGTCGGTCGCGAGGATCTCGCCCGTGAGGCGCTGACCCGCAAGTCAGGCCTGCAGCAGCAGATCGGCGACCTGCAGACCCAGCACCAGAACCTGCAGGCCGAGGAGCAGAAGCTCACGACGGCCTCGCAGCGCCTGCAGGCCAAGGTCGACTCCTTCCGCACCCGCAAGGAGACCCTCAAGGCCAACTACAACGCCGCAGAAGCCCAGACCAAGATCAGCGAGGCATACTCGGGAATCTCCGAGGAGTTCGGCGATGTCGGTCTGGCGATCCAGCGCGCCGAGGACAAGACCGCGCAGCTGCAGGCTCGCGCCGGTGCGATGGACGAGCTGCTGGCCTCCGGTGCGCTCGACGATCCGACCGGTGCCCCGCATGACGACATCGACGCCCAGCTCAACGCGCTCTCCAGCGACAGCGATGTCGAGATGGAGCTCGCCCGACTGCGCGACGGTCTGCCCAGCGGCCAGTCGAACCGCCCGGAGATCATCCGCGAGGCCCCCGTCGACGCAGAGACCGCCGACTCGCAGGCCTCGGCTGAGAACCCCCGGCAGGAGGGCTGATCATGATCGTGCGCATCATGGGCGAAGGCCAGTTCGACGTCGCCGACGTCGAACAGGACGCCCTCCAGGCCTATGACGACAAGGTCGAGCAGGCCGTGCAGTCCGGAGATGAGGAGCAGACGAGTGCCGCGCTTCACGACCTGCGCTCCTACATCCTCTCCCACGGCACGCCCGTGGCAGATGACTTCCTCGGCACCTCCGACATCGTCGTCCCGTTCGCTGATGCGAGCATCGACGACATCCGACAGCTGGTCGACGGCTCTGGCCTGATCCCTGACCTGGACTCCCCCGGCCCTCAGGGCTGAGCAGAACCAGCCGTTGGCACAGCAGCAAGGCAGAAGGACTATGAAGAACCGTTTCGTCAAAGACCACGGGCTGACATTCCGGATGAGCACGGCCATGTTCCTCAATGGCCTCATCTTCGTGCTGCTCATGGTGGCGATCTGGTACATCCTGGGCCGCAGCCCAGGCGGAGTCGTCATCGCGGTGATCGTCAGCGCAGGCGCCTTCTTCTTCCAGTGGTACTTCTCCGATTCGATCGCGTTGAAGGCGATGGGCGCCCGGATTGTCACACCCGAACAGGCGCCCGAACTGCATGTCATCGTCGACCGGCTGTGCCAGCTGTCCGACACCGTCAAACCGCGGGTGGCGTACTCCGATTCGCCGGTGCCCAACGCCTTTGCCACCGGCCGGTCGCCGAAGCACTCGGTCGTCTGCGTCACCCGCGGTCTCCTCGACACCCTGGAACCCAAGGAAGTCGAGCTCGTCCTGGCCCACGAGCTCTCCCACGTCGCCCACCGCGACGTCACCGTCATGACGGTTGCCGGTGTCACCGGCGTCGTCGCCTCGCTCATGGTGCGCGCAGGCTTCTACACCGGCGGACGCAGCCGCAACAACAACGGCCTGCCGGTGATGCTGGCGATGATGATCGTCGGTGCTGTTGTCTACGCACTCAGCTTCGTGCTCATCCGCGTGCTCTCCCGCTACCGGGAGCTGGCCGCTGACCGTGCTGCCGCGATCCTCACCGGCCAGCCATCGACACTCGCCTCGGCACTGGTGAAGATCAGCGGCCAGATGACGCAGATCCCCTCGCAGGACCTGCGCAAAACCGCCAGCGCCAACCACCTCGCCCTCGTCCCGGCCATCAATGGCCGCGACGTCCGCCAGTGGTTCTCCACCCACCCGAGCCTGGAGAAGCGCCTGGAGCAGCTGAACAAGATCTCCGGCCAACTCTCCCGCCCGTCATGACCTCACCGCTGGTTCCACACCTCGGCACCGGACTCGTAGACTGAGCGCATGGGATTTCTCGACGCGATTCTGGGCCGCAGCAAGCCGAAGCGAGCCAACCTCGATGACCTGTTCGCGCTGCCGAACCTGTCGCTGACCCTGCAGTCATCCTCGACGTTCACCCCGACTGGCGTCGGCGCCGTGTGCTTCCGCGAGGTCGAAGGCCGCGCCTTCGCCGAGGCCGAGCAGGAGAGCCGCGAGCTCATCGCCAAGGACCCCGACTGCGACGTCGAACAGGTCAACGACGGCTACGGCTTCACCTGGCAGGTCATCACCGACGCCCAGGCGAACATCTCGAACCTGGCGACGAACATGCACGCCATCAACTCAGCGCTGGTCAACCAGGGCTTCGACACGATGCTGCTGTGCACCGCCCTGTACTTCCGTGACGCCGACGGCCGCGCGGCCGCGATCGTCTACCTGTACAAGCGCGGCACCTTCTACCCCTTCGTGCAGGTCGGCCAGCACCGACGCGACAACGCCCTGGAGATCCAGCTCAAGGGCCTGCTCGAAGGCGAGGTTCCCCTCGAAGAGGATCTGACGAAGTGGTCACCGCTGTGGGATGCCCCGGGCATGGACCGGACCGCTGGGCCAGAGCTGACCCGCTGAGACGCACCCGCGTGCAGTTCGTGTCGACTGCTCGATCATCGAGCCGACACGAAACGCACGCCTGAACTCGGCTGAATGTGCATTTCGTGCAGACTCGACGATTCTGGAGTCTGCACGAAATGTCAGAAAGGG
The DNA here is from genome assembly GCF_002479565.1 of Brevibacterium sp. UBA7493. Taxonomy (NCBI): domain Bacteria; kingdom Bacillati; phylum Actinomycetota; class Actinomycetes; order Micrococcales; family Brevibacteriaceae; genus Brevibacterium; species Brevibacterium sp. UBA7493. The sequence goes on from NZ_DLOD01000010.1 coordinate 282,522, forward strand.
GATGGCAGTGCTGCTGCCGGCCGGTCAGCTGACCGCAGGAGGCTCCAGGGCCTGGGCGACGGTGAACTCGACGCCGGCAGCCGGGACGGAGATGACATCCCCGGTGACGATCTTGGCGCTGCGGCGCGTATCGACTTCGCCGTTGACGAGGACATCGCCGGACGCGATCATGTCCTTGGCCATGACGCCGTGCTCGGCAACGCCGTGGAGCTTGAGCAGCTGACCGAGGCGGATATCGCCGGAGCTGATCTCGACAGTCTCCACGGATCAGAACCCGAAGTCGAAGTCGCCGAAGCCACCGCCATCGCCGAAGCCGCCTCCGTCACCGAAGCCTCCACCGTCGAAGCCTCCCGCGTCACCGCCGTCCATGCCGCCGGGGTCAGCGTTCATGCCGTCGTTGAAGCCGTCAGCGTAGGAGCCGTCCCAGCCGTGGCCGAAGCCGTTGAAGAGCATAGCGCCCATGAGGACGCCGGGAAGCAGGCCGGAGCCGGCGTAGGAGTTGAAGTAGCCGCGGTTGTATTCGGCGTAGCTCGGGCCGGCCTCCCAATAGGCGCGGCGGCCCAGCCCGTCAGCAGTGGCGACCTTGCGCACGGCAGGCTCAGCACCGACGGCGATGCGCTCAGCGTCAGCAGCGCACACCGGCACCGGGCGCAACTGGCCGCCGACCGGAGCCCAGTCGATCTCCTCGACCGAGGGTCCATGCTGCGGGTTGAAGAAGCACGGCGGACGTCGGGTGGGCAGCGGCTCGCCGTTGACGCGGGCACGCACGCACTTGGCCGCGTAACGGCCGTCCTCAAGCGCTTCGGTCACGTGCCGGATGTCCTCGGGCTTCTGCACGCGCTCCAGGGTCTCCTTGGCGGTGTCGTAGGCGTCGAGTGCGCGCTGGTAGTCCTGGCGGCCGCCTTCGTCGAGGTCGGCGCCGGTGGTGACGATGTCGAGGTCAGCGACCTCTTCGCCGAAGGACGTGACGTCCTCGGCTGCGGACTGGGTGACGAAGCTGAGCTCCTCTGCCTGTTCCTCCCGTTCGCGCAGCTTCTGGCGCCGGGAGCCGAAGAACATGAGTGAACCGACGATGATGAGCAAACCGAGAAAGACGTATCCCATGCCCCGTCCGATCCTTCTTCCATCACGAGTGCAGCTGACTGCCCCATTATCACCGGCGAACCTTAGTGCACTCTGAGGAGCACGCGTGAATACGGCGCGCGGGGTTCAGCTCACAGGCCCGCCAGTCCCTTGACGAGCGTGGCGGCACCGCCGGCCAAGGCGATGGTGATCATGCCGACGCGGGCAACCTTGACCGGGATGCGCTCGGCGGTCAGCTCGCCGATGATCTGTCCGGCGGCCAGGGCGGCAAAGACCATGAGCCACTGGCCGAGCCCGAGGTGCGGGATCGCGGTGCGGTCGAAGGCGACCTTGGCGATGATCGACATGACCGAGGCGATGGCCAGCAGAGGCTGCATCGTCGCGGCGAAGCTGCGCTGCTCCCAGCGGGTGAGCACGGCATAGGTGCTGAAGGCCGGGCCGCCGACGCCGGAGGCGGCGTTCATGACCCCGGCGACAAGCCCCGAGGTGGCGATGCCGCCGGTGTTGACCGGCAGCACCTTGCCGACGCGGCCGATGACGATCGAGGCTGCCAGGGCGATGACGACGATGGCACCGATGAGGGCCTGCAGAGGTGCGGTGGGCATCGTCCAGGCCAGCCAGGCCCCGGGGATCGTGCCGATCGCCGAGGTGATGGCGAGGATCTTGAGTGTACCCCAGTGGACGTCGCGCCAGGTGCGGGCGAAGACGACGGCACAGGAGACGAGCCCGACGATGTTGACGAGCACGACCCCGGAGATCGGGTCGAGAAGGAGGACGAGGAAGGGCCCGGAGACGAGCGCGAAGCCCATCCCTGTCACGCGCTGGGACAGTGCGCCGACGAAGACGGCGAGCAGGATGAAGGTGATGACGGGCATGATGAGCTCAGCTTAGCGCTTCATAAGCCCTGCAGCGGGAGGTTCTGCGGCTGCTGAGATTTTGGTGCGGTGCAGGTCAGGGCGCTGCTCGGGGCGTGGTGAATGAGAGCAGGCGGGGTGGAAGAGTCTGACTCTTCCACCCCGCCTGGCTGGGTTCTGACGCGCCGGCTATGCGGCCGGTCGTTCAGTTCTCAGCGGCTCAGAAGCCCATGCCGCCCATATCCGGCTCGCCGCCCGGCATGGCCGGTGCCTTCTCAGGCTTGTCGGCGATGACGGCCTCGGTGGTGAGGAACAGGCCGGCGATCGAGGCGGCGTTCTGCAGAGCAGAGCGGGTCACCTTGACCGGGTCGTTGATGCCTGCGGCCATGAGGTCCTCGTACTCGCCGGTAGCGGCGTTGAGGCCGTGGCCGGAGTCGAGGTTGCGGACCTTCTCGGCCACCACGCCGGGCTCGAGGCCGGCGTTCGTGGCGATCTGCTTGAGCGGGGCGTCGATGGCGACCTTGACGATCGAGGCACCGGTGGCCTCGTCGCCTTCGAGCTGGAGCTTCTCGAAGGCCGTCTTGCCGGCCTGGATGAGTGCCACGCCACCACCGGCGACGATGCCCTCGTCGACTGCGGCCTTGGCGTTGCGCACGGCATCCTCGATGCGGTGCTTGCGCTCCTTGAGCTCGACCTCGGTTGCGGCTCCGGCCTTGATGACTGCCACGCCGCCGGCCAGCTTGGCCAGACGCTCCTGCAGCTTCTCGCGGTCGTAGTCGGAATCGGAGTTGTCGATCTCGGTGCGGATCTGCTGCACGCGGCCCTGGATCTCATCGGCGTCGCCGGCACCTTCGACGATGGTGGTCTCGTCCTTGGTGACAACGACCTTGCGGGCGGTGCCCAGCAGGTCGAGGGTGGCGTTCTCGAGCTTGAGTCCGACCTCCTCGGCGATGACCTGGCCACCGGTGAGAATGGCGATGTCGGCCAGCTGCGCCTTGCGGCGGTCGCCGAAGCCCGGAGCCTTGACGGCCACGGACTTGAAGGTGCCGCGGATCTTGTTGACCACGAGCACAGCGAGTGCCTCGCCCTCGACGTCCTCGGCGATGATGAGCAGCGGCTTGCCCGACTGCTGGATCTTCTCGAGGACCGGCAGCAGGTCCTTCACGTTCGAGATCTTGGAGTTGACGATGAGGATGTAGGGATCCTCCAGCACCGTCTCCTGACGCTCAGCGTCGGTGACGAAGTAACCGGAGATGTAGCCCTTGTCGAAGCGCATGCCCTCGGTGAGCTCGAGCTCCAGGCCGAAGGTGTTCGACTCCTCGACGGTGACGACGCCTTCCTTGCCGACCTTGTCGATCGCCTCGGCGATGAGCTCGCCGATGGCCGGGTCGCCTGCCGAGATGCCAGCGGTCGCAGCGATCTGCTCCTTGGTCTCGACGTCCTTGGCGGTCTCGAGCAGCACATCGGAGACAGCTGCGACAGCCTTCTCGATGCCGCGCTTGAGGCTGAGCGGGTCAGCACCGGCGGCCACGTTGCGCAGTCCCTCGCGGACGAGAGCCTGAGCGAGAACGGTGGCGGTGGTGGTGCCGTCGCCTGCGACGTCGTCAGTCTTCTTCGCGACTTCCTTGACGAGCTCGGCGCCGATCTTCTCGTACGGATCCTCGAGTTCGATCTCCTTGGCGATGGAGACACCGTCATTGGTGATGGTCGGTGCGCCCCACTTCTTTTCGAGCACGACGTTGCGGCCGCGCGGTCCCAGGGTCACCTTGACCGCATCGGCCAGGGTGTTGAGTCCGGTTTCGAGTCCGCGGCGTGCATCTTCATCGAATGAGATGAGCTTTGCCATATGGCTGGTCCTCCCTGAACGGAGTGGCATGTCTTCCCGGTCCCAAGCGCCCGCGACGGCAGAGCCGGTTCTGCTGATTCCCTTCCACAGCAGCCTGTCTCACTTCTCGGGGCCGAGATTTACCAGTACTAGATTTAGCACTCTCGACCCGAGAGTGCAAAACTGCACCCACACCTCGGGAGCGGTGCGGGTGCAGGCAGGGGCGACATGCGAAGAGCCGGGGGCAACCCGGCTCTTCTGGTGATCGGCGGGCAGCGCCGGTCGGGAGTGCTCAGAGCACCGTGACCGATTCTGCCTGCGGGCCCTTGCCGCCTTCACCGACCGTGAACTGGACCTGCTGGCCTTCTTCAAGCGAGCGGTATCCGTCCATCTCGATCGCGGTCCAATGGACGAAGACGTCCTGGTCTCCGCCTTCTACGGTGATGAAGCCGTAGCCCTTTTCAGCGTTGAACCACTTGACCGTGCCTTGCGTCATTTCTACTCCATATCATGCGTACTGCAGCGGGGCACCTATCCGAGGAACTCCGTTGTTCGTGCCGGTCACGCCGCTGCCCTGGTGAGGCAGCACCGCGATCGACGCGGGTCACTGTATGCCCGGAAGACTGTCGGTTACGGCAAGTTTCCTTGTATCTCATACATTGCCGCCAGCCTATGCCACGGCTGGCGCTCCCTGCAAACACAGGCGCGGAATGGCGCGTTTCCGAGCGGATGCGGAACCGCGGTGCTCAGTTGCCGGTGCCCTCGGTGGCACCGTCGGTCGAGTCGCCGTCGCCGCCGAGGCTGTCGAGGTCCTTCTCGGCGATGTCGGAGGTGATGAGCAGGGTGACCTGGCCGGGGAACTCCGCAGACTTCTCGACGGTCTCGACACCGAGTTCGGCGGCCAGTGCGCCGGCCTGCATCTCGTACTCGTCATCGGAGTAGTACACGACGGAGGACGACTCGTTGGTCGAGTGGTTGCCGACGTCGGTGACGTTCCAGCCGTTGGATTCGAGGTGCTCGCGGAACTTCGCGGCAGCACCGGTGACGCCGGAGCCGTTGAGGACGTGGACCTCGGCGGTCTTGTCGACGACGTCGACGGCCGGATCGGTGGTCTCCTCTTCGGTCGGCTCGGCCCCTTCGGTGGCTGCCGGGGTCTCGGCGACGTTCTCCTCGGGGTTCGAGGCGGACTGGCGGATGATGTTGAAAGCACCGAATACGACGAGCAGTGCGGCGATGGCGAGCACGGCGATGAGCGCGATCGCCCCGCCCTGCGAGATCGGCCCGCCTCGGCGGTGGGCGCCCTTGCGTCCGGTGGGCTGCAGGTCGTCGAATTCGTCGCGTGGGTACTTGGCCATCGGCTACCTCGCCATGCGCGTGCGGGCGCGGTGCTGGTGACGGCTCTCGCGGATGCGGCGCAGCCGTTTGATGAGGATGGGGTCGGCGGCATAGGCCGCGGGGCTGTCGAGCAGGGTGTTGAGCAGCTGGAAGTAGGCCGGGGCCGACATGTCGAACTCCTGGCGGATCGCGCCGTCCTTGGCACCTCCGTAGGTATGCCACTGGCGCTCGAAGCGCAGTACGCGGGATTCGAGTTCGGTGAGCTCCTGCTCGCTCATGCCACCTGCCTTCTGTCGGATAGCCACAGTCTAGCGAAGAATGACACGCATGTGCTTCAGGCGGGCGTGCCGGTCATGCAGAAGCCGCCGGTGCGGTGCTGGACTGCAGCACCGCACCGGCGCCTCGCATCTGGGCAGACCCGCGAACGGGTCAGCCGCGGGTCTGCTGGGCGGGTCAGCCGATCTTGACGTTGACCTGCTTGATCTGGGTGAAGCCTTCGAGCATGCCCTCCAGGGAGAGCTCACGGCCGATGCCGGAGGTCTTGAAGCCGCCGTAGGCCTGGCCGACGACCTGCGGGCCGCCCTGGTTGACCTGCACCCAGCCGGACTGGATCCGGTCGGCCACCCGCAGTCCGCGGCCGAGGTCGCCGGTGAAGACGTAGGCGGCCAGGCCGTAGTCGGAGTCGTTGGCCATCTCGACGACCTCGTCTTCGGTGGAGAACCGGATGACAGACAGGACGGGTCCGAAGATCTCCTCCTGGGAGGTCTTCCAGTCGTTCTTCGCCTGCGCGAAGATCACCGGGGCGTGGTAGAAGCCCGGTTCGCCGACCTCGAGGCTGTCATGGCCGTCGTAGGCGACCTCGACGCCGTCTTCGGCCTTGCCGTGGTCGATGTACTCCTGGACGAGGTCGTACTGCTTCTGGTTGATGACGCAGCCGATGTCGGAGGCCTCATCGCGCGGGTCGCCGACCGTGAGTCCCTTGACCTTCTCGACGAGCTTGCTGAGGAAGTCATCGTAGATGTCGGCGTGCAGGAACAGGCGCGAACCCATCGTGCACGACTGGCCCTGGCGAGCGAAACGGGTGGCGAGCAGCACCTGATCGAGTGCGGCTTCGAGGTCCGCATCCGGGAAGATGATGTTCGGGCTCTTGCCGCCGAGCTCCATCGAGGAGTGCGCCAGGCGGCTGGCAGCCGCCTCGGCGACGTGGCGGCCAACCGAGGTCGAGCCGGTGAAGGAGACCTTGTCGACATCCGGGTGCTGGACGAGGGCCTCGCCGATGACCGAGCCCTTGCCGGTGACGACGTTGAGGACGCCGTCGGGCAGGAACTCCGAGCAGATCTCGGCCATCTTCAGGATCGTCAGCGGTGCGTCCTCAGCGCACTTGAGCACGATCGTGTTGCCGGCGGCCAGTGCGGCCGGGGTCTTGAAGCCGGCGATCATGAGCGGCGAGTTCCACGGCAGGATGCCGGCGACGACGCCGAGCGGCACGCGCTTCGTGTAGTTGAGCTGCTGCTCACCGGCGGGAAGCGTATTGCCCTTGACCTCGCCGGCGACACCGCCGAAGTAGCGGAAGATCTCCGAGAGCATCGTCGCCTCGGGACGGGCCTGAGTGCGCTTGGCGTTGCCGGTGTCGAGCGCGGTGAGCTCGGCGAGCTCGTCGATGTTGGCCTCCAGGGCATCAGCGCACTTCGTCAGCATCTTCTGACGCTCCTTGAAGTGCAGGCCCGACCAGGCCGGGAAGGCTGCGCGGGCGGCCTTGACGGCGCGGTCGGCGTCCTCGGCCTTGCCGTTGGGCACGTGGGCGATGACGACGTTGCGGTCGATGGGGGTGATGACATCGGCGCGCGACCCGTCGAGGGCGTCGACCCATTCGCCGCCGATGAGCATGTGCCAGTCAGTGGGCTGCGGGAAATCTGACATCGTGTGGTCCTTTCACAACAGGGGCCCTCAGTGTGAGGGGAGACAGGGGTTCAAAGCGGTGTGCCCGCTGCGGCTGCAGCCAGCTCAGGCGCCGAAGGAGCCGTCGACCAGTTTCTTGACAATCGAGCAGTCCTTGCCGCCGGATCCGGCATCCGAGACCTGCTGGAGCATGCCCTTGACGATCGTGCCGAGTGTCAGGTCGGTGTCGGTGTCCTCACCAGCGGCGAGCGCCAGGTTGATGTCCTTGAGCGCCAGGTCGGCGGTGAAGGTCGGCGCGAAGTCCTCATTGGCCGGTGAGGTTTCGACGACGCCGGGGTACGGGTACCAGGTGCGCAGCGGCCACGAGTCACCGGAGGAGACCTTCGCGATCGAGTAGAACACCGAGTGGTCGAGTCCGAGGCGGTCGGCGAGCACCGCGGCCTCGGAGGTGGAGACCATGTTGATGAAGAGCATGAGGTTGTTGCAGATCTTCGCCGCCTGCCCGGTCGTCGGAGCACCGGTGGCGATGACGTTGCCGGCCATCGGCTCGATGAACGGGCGCGCCTTCTCGACTGCCGCCTCTTCGCCGCCGACCATGAACGCCAGGGTGCCCTTCTCGGCACCGGCGATGCCGCCGGAGACCGGCGCGTCGACGAACTCGAAGCCGGCTTCCTTGGCCTGGTCGTGCAGCTGCTGGCAGCTGGCGACGTCGATCGTCGAGGAGTCGATGAGCAGGGTGCCGGGTGCGGCCTTGGCGAAGATGCCCTCGTCGCCGCCGTAGGCTGCCAGCGAGTGCTCGCCCTTGGGCAGCATCGTGAACACGACCTCGGCGCCGTCGAGCGCCTCGGCGGCCGAGGCACACGTGGTGACCCCCGCCTCGGCGGCGGCGTTCATGGCAGGTTCGGAGAGGTCGAAGCCGCGCACAGTGTGCCCGGCCTTCATAAGGTTCTTCGTCATCGGCAGGCCCATGTGGCCCAGGCCGATCCATGCGATCGTCGACATAGGAGTCCTTTCGGATCGATGCGGGTGTACGCGCTGTGTTGAGCATAGCGCCCGCCTGTGTTGCCGGTCACGCCGGGGGTTGTGGAGGTCACCGTTGGCTACGATGGCGGTATGAGTCTTGAGAAGATCATGGCCCCGGACTGGGCTGAGGCGATGGCCCCGGTGGCCGGGCAGATCACCGCGATGGGCGACTTCCTGCGCGCCGAACTTGCCGCCGGCCGCCAGTACCTGCCGGCCGGTGACGATGTGTTCCGCGCCTTCCGCGAACCGCTGTCCGGGGTGCGGGTGCTCATCGTCGGTCAGGATCCGTATCCCACGCCCGGGCATCCGATCGGGCTGTCCTTCGCTGTCGCTCCGGATGTGCGGCCGCTGCCGCGTTCGCTGACGAGCATCTTCAAAGAGCTTCAGGCCGATCTCGGTGCCCCGGCCCCGAGCAGCGGGGACTTACGCCCCTGGCAGGAGCAGGGGGTCATGCTGCTCAACCGGGTGCTGACGGTCGCTCCCGGTTCCCCGGCCTCGCACCGCAACAAGGGCTGGGAGGCGGTCACCGATCGGGCGATCGAGGTGCTCACCGCCCGCGGCGGGCCGCTCGTGGCGATCCTGTGGGGCAGGGATGCGCAATCCCTGGCACCGCGGCTGGGCGATGTGCCGATCGTCGCGTCCCCGCACCCGTCGCCGCTGAGCGCTTCGCGCGGGTTCTTCGGCTCGAGGCCGTTCAGCCGGGCGAATGCGCTGCTGGCTGAGCGCGGCGGCGAGCCGATCGACTGGCAGCTGCCCTAAGCAGCCGGGAGGCGCCGGCTGCTTCAGCTGGAGACCTGCCCCGTGCCCGAGGTCGACGTCGGGTGGGCGCCGGCGGTCGCGTCGGCGACGGCATCGGACTTCTCGCGGCGGTCCTTGACCCGCTGGTAGATCGGGCGGGCGAGGAAGTCGCCGAACACCGCGCCCACGGCGATCGAGGCATTGGCCGTCACGGCGGTGAACAGCGAGGACAGGCCCATCGACAGCGGGATCGCATCCTGCGGCTGGACGATCTGGTAGGCGGCGGAGAAGATCGACAGGCCCTGCAGCAGCGGGAAGATGCCCGGCAGCAGCAGCACGATCGGCGGGGCGCCGCGGCGCAGCGCCACCGGCCGGACGATGAGCCCGACGACCGTGGCGGCGATGAAGCAGGTGACGACATTGCCCAGGCCCAGCAGCGTGCAGCCGACGTAGATGACGAAGCCGACGCCGCCGATGAGCCCGGCGATGACGATCTGGCGTTTGGCCGCCTGCATGCCGATCGCACCGCACATGCCGACGAGGATCGCGGCGATGAGCGAGATGATCGTTGTGAGCGCCTCGACCCCGCCGGAGGTGACGATCACCTCGATCGGTGAGAGCCCGATCGCCCGGCCGATCATGATGCCCAGGGCGATGCCGGAGACGATGCCGGCCAGGGTCGTGCCGACGGCCACGGCCTTCGCCGAGGCGGTGAGCGGGAAGTTCGTCAGCGAGTCCCGCACCGCGGCGATGAGACCGGCAGTCGGCAGCAGCAGCACGATGCCCGCGGCGACGAGATATTGGGGCGCGGCGATGACCCCGAATGTCCAGGCCGCCATTGCCAGCACGGTCGCAAACGTCGATTGGCCCATCGCGGTGAAGAACGGGGGCACGTCGAAGCGGGCGAGCAGCGCACCGAAGCGGTCGATGATGATCGCCATGCCGAAGCCGATGACCGCTGAGACTGCCGAGCCGCCGAGCAGCAGCACGAAGCAGGTCACGAGCATGCCCCAGGCCAGGGCGACGAACCAGCCGGCAAACGGCCGGCGCTGCTGGCGGATCGCGTCGATCCGCTCGCTGGCTTCGAGGTATTCGACCTTGCCGTCGACGATGTCGGTCACGAGCTTGTGGACGGAGGCGAGCTTCGAGTAGTGGATCGACTCCTCGCGGCTGACGCGCATGACGTTGAGCAGCCGGCCCTCAGGGTCGGAGTAGTGCACATTGAGCGAGTTCGAGGTCAGGTCGACTTCGACGGTCGGCAGGCCGAGCGCGGTGCAGGTGGCGATGACGGAGACCTCGACGTCGGCAGTCGGGGCGCCGGCGCGCAGCATGATCCAGCCGATGTCGACGGCCAGCTCCATGATCTTGCGGGCTTCCTCCTCGCCCTTCGCCTGGCTCTGCACCGGCGCCTGATACGGGGTGCCCTTGAGGGTGGCGACGATCGGGATCGGGTCGGTCGCCGGCATCGAATCGCCGGTGATCTGCCCGACGGCCTTGCGGGCGAGCCGTTCGGCCATCCGCTTCGACGAGGAGCCGGCGGCGTTGGTCTTCTCGACGATGCTGCGGGAGCTGCCGTTGCGGCGGAACCGCTGGGTGGAGGACGACCGACCCGTGCCGTAGCTGCCGTCGGCGCCGCGGGCGACCGGCGGGGTGAGCGCCTCGGACGGGTCGACCGGGTCCTGCTCCAGGCGTGAGGTCGCCGGAGTCGTGGCCGTTCCCGAGGCGGTGGCCGGGCTGGCAGCAGATGCCGAGCCGGCACGCCTGCCGTTCCTGCCGCGCGGAGCGCGGGTCTTGAGCTGTTTGTGCCCGCGCCGCCGGGCGGTCTGGGCCTTCTCCGTGGCCTCGGCGACGGTCTCTTGCGGGATCCCGCCGGTGGTGCGCAGTGCGGCGCCGGCGGTCGATCCGGTGTACTCGTTGGTGTTCAGCGGCTGGTTGGCGTCCGCACCGAGATCGCTCGTTCCGGTCTGCCGTTCGGCTCCGGCTCGCCGCGCAGCTTCGCTCTCGTGTGAGTCGTGGCGTGCGCCATCGCCTGCCGCGGCACGTGATCCGTTGCTGCGGCTGCGCGGGCGCAGCAGGCGCCGGCGCGGTGGGCGATCGCTGTCTTCTGCCACTGGTCCTTCTTGTCCGTCACACTGTGTCTGATCTCGGTTCTACCTGATGGATCTGATGCTCACGTGAACTGCCGCTGGACGAACGGTCGGTGCTCACGGCTCGTGGATCCGGGTGGGGCCGAACGGGTCGGCCACGAATGCCTCACCGCTGGCGAAATCGTGCGTGTACACGTGCCGGCCGGACACGTAGACGCTGGTGACACGCGCATCGAAGTCGAGCGGATGGGCGCTCCACTGCACGATATCAGCGTCGCGGCCCACCGCTAAGGATCCGACACGGTCATCGAGACCGAGGATCGCCGCCGGGTGGATCGTCATCGCCTGCAGCGCGATCGCGGGGTCGAGTCCCTCGCGCACGGCGAACCGGGCCTGGTCGACGAAGAAGAAGATCGGCACCACCGGGTGGTCGGTCGTGAGCGCGAACCGCACCCCGGCCTTGGCATACGCTGCCGGGGTCGCCAGTGTGCGGTGGCGCAGCTCGACCTTCGACCGGGAGGTCATGAGCGGGCCGACGATGACGTCGAGGCCCTTCTCTGCGATGTAGTCGGCGATGAGGTGGCCTTCGGTGCCGTGGTTGATGATGAGCCGGTAGCCGAACTCCTCGGCCAGCCGGATCGCGGTGGCGATGTCGTCGGCGCGGTGGCAGTGCTGATCCCACACGAGGTCACCGGTCAGCACATCGGCCAGCGTCTCCAGGCCCAGGTCCCGATCGAAGGGGACCCCCACCTCGGCGGCGGCCGCCCGGTTGGCGATGTAGTTCCGCGCCTTGACGAAGGCCTCGCGCTGGACCTTCGCGACCCCGAGGCGGGTGGCCGGGGTCTGCTTGCGCTCGCCGTAGATGCGCTTGGGATTCTCGCCCATCGCCGACTTGACCGAGATGTCCTGGCTGATGAGCATCTCGTCGACGACCCGCCCCCAGGTCTTGAGAGCGGCGGTCCGCCCGCCGATCGGGTTGCCGGAGCCGGGCTTGACGACGGCGGTGGTGACGCCGCCGCGCAGCGCGTCCTTGAAGCCGACGTCAGCGGGGTTGATCGCGTCGAGGGCGCGCAGGGCCGAACCGTCGGGGTCGGTCATCTCGTTGACGTCGTTGTTCTCGCCGCCCTCACCGTCCTCGTGGACGCCCATGTGGGCGTGGCTTTCGACGAAGCCGGGGGCGATGACCGTGCCGGAGGCGTCGATGACCTCGGCACCGGCGGGCACCTCGACCTCGGCGTCGGGGCCGATGGCGGTGATGGTGCCCTCGTCGAGGACGATCGTGCCGGAGGCGATCTCAGGTGCCGGGTTGCCCTCAGCGTCGGCGATCGGCAGCAGCCGGGCTCCGGTCAGGGCGACGGTGCGGCGCGGCGGAACGGCGACGGGCTGATACATGGGGCTCCTTCACGGCTGTGCGGGCGGTGCGGCGGTGGTGCTGCTCGGCCCAAACGGTGCTGGGCCGGCAGGCCACCCCTCCACCCTAACGGGAACGGCTGGAGCGCACCGGTGACCTAGGCACCGGCGGTCGAGGCGAAAGTTTGTAGAGCTATTCATATTTTCAGAGCCTCCACATATGAACAGCTCCACAAACTTTTCCCTTGAAGCATCCGCCGGCGAAAGTGAGAAAAGTTATTCATGGAATCCAGACGTGAGACCGTGAATAACTTTGCAAACTTCTCCCACGCCTGCCCGCTGCCGCCGGTATTGGTAGCGTGGAAGCATGAACAGGTACGTCATCATCGGGGCCGGCGCGATCGGCGGCACCCTGGCAGCGGCCGGCAGCGACGCCGGCCTGTCCATCACCGTCATCGCCCGCGGCGAGCACGCCGACGCCATCGCCGCCGGCGGCCTTGCGATGCGCACTCCGTCGGGCACCATCACCGCCCGCCCCGAGCTCGCCCGCTCCCCTGAAGAGGTCGAGCTGCGCACCGGTGACGTACTCGTGCTGGCGACGAAGACGAACCAGGCGCTCACCGCCCTGCCGCAGTGGGCCGATCGCCCGGTGACCGGCGCCTCGGGCACGGTCATCGGCACCGCCGGTGAGCTGCTGCCGATCGTCCTGCTGCTCAACGGCACCGAGGCCGCCCGGCAGGCACCCCGGCACTTCCGCACGGTGGTCGCGGCGACCGTGTGGATGCCGGCACTGTTCCTCTCCCCCGGCGAGGTCATCACGCGCATGCAGCCGGATCACGGCGCCTATTTCGCCGGTCCCGTCACGGCCGATCCCGAGGCGGTGGCCACCGCCCGGAAGTTCGTGACCGATGCGCGCACGGCCGGGTTCGCCGCCGAGGCGCTCGGCAGTGCCGATGAGCTGTGGCCGCATATCTGGGGCAAGCTTCTGACGAATCTGGCCAATGGGCTCGACTCGATCCTCGGGCCCGGGATCGAATACGGCGAGCTCAACGATGCGCTCAAGGCCGAGGCGAAGGCCGTCTACGCCGCAGCCGGGATCGACCACGTCGGCTCGAGTCCGAAGGCCTTCGACATCGAGGACCGGATCCAGATCGGCGAAGTCGACGGTGTCGAGGAGTTCGCCTCGTCGTCCTGGCAGTCGCTGGCCCGCGGCACCGGTTCGATCGAGACGGACTACCTGGGCGGGGAGATCGTGCGCATCGGCAACACACTCGGGGTGCCGGTGGGCAAGAACGCCTTCGTCATGCGGTGGTGCCGAGCGCTGGCGGCCGGCGACGACCTCGCCGGCCAGATCCCGGCCGACCCGCAGGAGCGGCTGGCAGCGCTCAGGCGCGTGATCCTCGACTGACCGGCCGGCGCAACTCGCGCCGCCACCGCGACTGCCGCCGGCCGACCTCAGCTGCCGAGGGCGTTCTGGATCGGCCCGGAGACGAAGTAGACGACGAACAGCGCCGCGGTGACGAACATGAGCGGGTGGACTTCGCGGGCCTTGCCGCGCAGCACCTTGATGACGACGTAGCTGATGAAGCCGGCGCCGATGCCGTTGGTGATCGAGTACGAGAACGGCATGAGGACGACGGTCATGAATGCCGGGATCGCGATCTCGACGTCGGCCCAGTCGATGCGCAGCACCTGCTGCATCATGAGGAAGCCGACGAGCACGAGCGTCGGGGCGGCCGCCTCGGTCGGGATGACGGCGGCCAGCGGCGCGGCGACGATGGTGAGCAGGAACATGAGGCCTGCCATGACGTTGGCCAGGCCGGTGCGCGCGCCCTCGCCGACGCCGACGGTCGACTCGATGAACCCGGAGTTCGACGACATCGAGCCCAGTCCGCCGCCGATCGCACCGAAGGCGTCAGCGACCATGACCCGCTTGGAGTTGGGGATCTCGCCGTCGGCGTCGACGATGTCGCCTTCCTTCGAGATCGCAACCATGGTGCCGAGCAGATCGAAGAAGTTCGCCAGCAGGAGTGTGAACACCGCCAGTGAGGCGGCGACGATGCCGATGTGCTGCCAGGAGCCGAGCAGGTTGAAGCTGCCGAGCAGCGACAGGTCGGGCAGACTCAGCCATTCCTGGTTGAGCGTCGGGACGGTCAGACCCCAGCCGTAGGGGTTGGCGATCTCGCCGTCGGCGCCGGTCTTCGGGCCGATGCCGACGATCGCCTCGACGATGAGGGCGAGCGCAGTCGCCCCGAGGATCGAGTAGAGGATCGCCCCGCGCACGCGGGCTGACCACATGACGAACAGGCCCAGCAGCGCGATGAGGAAGATGAGGACCGGCCACCCGAAGAGGAATCCGCCGGTGCCCAGCTCGAGAGCCGCGCCCTCGCCCTTGGAGAGGAAGCCTGCGTTCATCATGCCGATGAGCGCGATGAACAGGCCGATGCCCACGCTGATGGCGGTCTTGAGCTGGCCGGGTACGGCGTTGAAGATCGCCGCGCGGAAGCCGGTGAGCACAAGGATGAGGAGGATGACGCCTTCGATGACGACCAGGCCCATCGCATCAGCCCAGGTCATGCCCGGCAGCACGACGATGCCGTAGGTGAGGAAGGCTGACAGCCCCAGCGAGGAGGACACGGCCATCGGGAAGTTGCCGACGACGCCCATGAGGATCGTGAGAATACCCGAGACGAGCGAGGTCGCCGCGGCCACGGCCGGCAGGTTCGGCTCGGTGCCGCCGCCGAGGAAGTGGCCGGTGGAGTCCATCGAGGCGCCGATGATGAGCGGGTTGAGCACGACGATGTAGCTCATCGCGAAGAAGGTCGCGAAGCCGCCGCGGATCTCGCGGCCGATCGTCGAGCCGCGCTCGGTGATGTGGAAGAAGCGGTCGAGGGTGCCGCCGGTTCCGAAGAATCCGCCTGCCGCGCCCGAGGCGGTGGTGTCCTGGTGCTGTGTGCTCACGGGGGTGCCGCGTGCCTTTCGTCTCAGATGGTGGGGTGTGTCCGACTGCCACGAGGGCGCACCTCGGCGCGGACGATGTCCAAGTATACGCCTCGGTAGGACGAAACGGCACAAGCGGGCGACTCTGCCGTGCACAGCGGCGCAGATCTGACCCACAAGCCTGACGTCACGGCGTTCAGAGGGTGAGGCTCAGCTCGGCACCGGGTGACACCGTCGTTGGTCCGGCGCAACGACGCTCGAGTCCGAATAGTCACCACGTTCTGGGGACACCCCAACTCTCAGTTACGCCACCTGAACTCGCTGATCGCCGATGACGTATTCGACTGCCAGACTCCCGCCTACCGCTTCGAGGTAGCGGCGGACCGTTCCGACCTTCGCGCTGTCCAAATCACCGGATTCGATCTTTGACACCTGCCGCTGACCAACGCCGATGCGCTCGGCAAGCTGAGCCTGTGTCAGTCCGGCCTGCTCACGAAGCTCACGCAACCGGTAGGCACGGACTTCGGCGAGCATGCGGGCTTTGTGCGCCTCGACCGCCGCCCGATCCACGGGATGCTTCGCCTTCAGCTCTTCATAACTCAATGCCACTTCAATCACTCCCCCGCAATCGTCGTACGTGCTCATCGAATAGATCGTCGGCCACCGGGATATTCACCTTGTACCAGCGAGCCCAGTTCCTGGCTTTGTCACCAGCAACGAGCATGATCACCCGCCTCTCCGGATCAAAGGCGAAAAGCACCCGCAACTCCGAACGGCCCGACGAACCGGGCCTCAGCTCCTTCATATTCCGATGCCGCGATGCAGTCACTGTGTCAACGAGCGGCCGGCCGAGCTGCGGACCGGCTGCTTACAGCACTTCGATTGCTGCGAACAGCTGAGCACGTGAATCTTCGTCCAACGAAGCTACCCATGGCTCAATCAACTCAGCGTCGATGCTCCACACCTCAATTTCAGACCATGGAAGCTCTACTCACAATAGCGCGAACGAAATCGATTACGCGCACACGCCAAGAGTCCCGAGCTTCACTCGGTCTCGCGCACCGGCGGCGCTTCACCGGAGGATTACCGAGCACGTTCTGCCGGCATCCACGGCAACGCCCGCAAAAAGGCGATCATCAGCGCGACCCCTGAATCCACTCACGCCCCGCCTGGCGGCTGCCAGTCGGGGCGTGCTGTGGTGCGTGGAGCGTGAGCCTCAGCCTCACATGCCGGGCATGAAGTCCGGCGGCTCAGGGAAGTCGCGGCGCTGCTGCTGGCGAGCCTGGTCGGCTGCCCGGCGCGCCTGCTGCTGAGCGGACTGCTCGCGAGCGCGACGAGCACGGTCGGCCTCTTCGCGCTCACGGCGCTGGGCCTCAAGGCGCTCCTGGCGGGAGTCGCTGTCGGAGTCGGAGATCGCCCGCTCGGACTCATGCGAGGTCAGCAGCGCATTGCGGATCTCGGTCGTGAGGTCGCCGAGCGCACCGGGGTTGCTCGGCAGCATGAGCACATTCGAGCGGCCGTTGCGGGCGACATCCTGCATCGTGTCGAAGTACTGGGTCATGAGCAGCAGCTGCTCGGCGGTCGATTCGATGCCGGCGCGGCGCAGCATCTCGTACTGCTCGGCGATACCGGTGGCGATCGCCTTGCGCTGTCCGGCGACACCCTCACCCTGCAGGCGCTTGGACTCGGCCTCGGCTTCGGCCTGGGTGACGCGCTTGATCTTGTCGGCCTCGGCCAGTGCCTGGGCGGCCACACGGTCGCGCTGGGCGGCGTTGATCGAGTTCATCGAATCGCGCACCCGCTGATCCGGGGAGATGTCGGTGACCAGGGTGTTGACGATGCGGAAGCCGTAGCCGGCCATCTGCGCCGACAGCCGGTGCTCAACACTGGTGGCGATGTCGTCCTTGGACTCGAAGGCCGAATCCAGCGTCAGGGTCGACAGGGCTGAGCGGACGGTGTCGAAGACGTAGGAGCGGATCTGCTCTTCGGGGTTGGCCAGCCGGTAGTAAGCGTCGACGACCTTGTCCTCACTCACGAGGTACTGCACGGCCACCGGCACCATGACGAAGACGTTGTCCTTCGTCTTCGTCTCGATGTTGACCTCCAGCTGTTGGACGCGCAGCGAGATCGGCTTGGTCGTCGTCTCGATGAACGGGACCTTGGTGTTGAGGCCGGGCTTGGCGACCTTCTTGAATTTGCCGAAGCGCTCGACGATGACGTTCTCCTGCGTGTGCACGGTGAAGAAGATGCTTGAGCGCAGGCCGCCGAACAGCAGGGCTGCCACGACGATGAGGATGACGATGACAACGCCGAGGGCGACGAGGATCCCGATGATCGCGCCGATGTCCATAAGTGCTCCAGTCCTATTGGGTTGGGGGCGTGAGAGGTGTGGCTTCCAGCCTATCGCCGGTGCCCACAGGTTGAGACGACGATCGTGTAACAGTTCCCGCACATCGGTCTCGGTTCCAGCACCACCTCCCGCAGGCGTAGCGGGCGTCGACGAGCATGTATTCGCCGAAGGAGCCGTCGACGGAGTAGCCGCCGTTCTGCTGCTTCTCGCACAGCGTCTCCCAGCCGGTGCGGCAGAATTCGCAGTCGCCGCAGGCGCTCCAAAGCCAGGCGTTGCCGACGATGTCGCCGACTTTGACGGAGGTGACGTCGTCGCCGATGGCTTCGACGCGGCCCACCCCCTCGTGTCCGGGGACGAACGGTGGGCTGGGCTTGATGGGCCAGTCGCCGTGGGCGGCGTGCAGGTCGGTGTGGCACACGCCGGTGGAGATGAGCTTGACGAGGGCCTCGTGCGGGCCGGGGGTGGGGATGTCGGTGGAGTCGCTGACGTTGAGGTCTTTGCCGAATTCGGTGACGACGGCGGCTTTCATGGTGCCCATGGCTCTCTCCTGGAGGCTCGGGGCGCGGCCGCAGCGCGGCTGCAGGGGGCACTTGTCACATTACCGGTGGCGCATCCGTGGCGGAACACTCTGGACGCGGCATCCCGTCTGATGGGGTGCCGCGTCTGCAGGTGGTAGTGGTTCCGCTCCCGAGGCGGTGGTCCCGGTCCCGAGGCGGTGGCCGGGTTATGCCTCGGCGAGGGCCTCAGGGCTTTCGGGCAGGATCTGCCCGCCGTCGACGACGATGCCCTGGCCGGTGATGTAGCGGGCGCCGTCGGAGCCGAGGAAGGCGACGGTGTGGCCGATGTCGCTGGGCTCACCGAGGTAGCCCAGTGGCACGGCTGCAGCCATCTGCTTGAGGTAGGCCTCACCCATGTCCTTCAGGCCCGGGGTGAGCACATTGCCCGGCAGCACGGCGTTGATGGTGATGCCGTCGGCTGCCAGTTCGATGGCGGCGGAGCGGACGAAGCCCATCTGGGCGGCCTTCGTCGCTCCGTAGTGGGACCAGGCGGGGAAGCCGGTGTAGTTGCCGGTGATCGACGAGGTCACGACGATGCGGCCGGCCTGCGATTTCCGCAGGGCCGGCAGGGCGGCCTGCACGATGTGGACGGTGCCGAAGGTGTTGATCGCGAAGATCGATTCGAGGTCCTCATCGGTCATCTCGTCGATGCGGGCCTGCGGGTACACCCCGGCGTTCGACGACAGCAGGTCGAGTCCGCCGTGGTCGTTGACGAAGGAGGCGATGACCTCTTCGCAGTTGTCGCGGGAGCGCACGTCGAGCAGGTAGGCACTGAGCCCGTCGTTCTGGGCGGCCGTGACCTCATCGTCGGTCACACCGGTGACGCCGACCGTGGCGCCGTGTTCGATGAGGGTTTCGGCGATGCCGCGGCCGATGCCGAGCGTGCCTCCGGTGACGAGAGCTTTCCGTCCGGTGAGAAGTCCTGCCATGATCTGTCATCCGCCTTTCGGGTGGAGTGCGTGTCAGCAGTTCTCAGTCTAGCGAGATCTGCGGTCCTGCAGGCGGCAGTGGGCGAGCACATCGGCCCAGCGCAGCTGTCCCCATTCCGCACCTGCGGGCACGAGCCCGGCCAGGGCCCGGCCGAGCAGCTGCCGGTCGAGGTCGGCATCGAGGGTGTCGACGAAGACGATCGCCCGCGGCCTCGCGAGTCCGCCGAGCATCTCGCACACCGAGCTCATGAGGTCGACGGCCAGCTGGCGGGAGGCCGGTTCGCTCGTGACGACGGCGGCCCACACGCTGCGGCCGTGCTCGGGGTCGCGCACGGCGACCGCGCGGGCGGCGTCGACGAAGGGGTGGTCTTCGAGCAGCTGGCCGACGGCGGTGAGCGAGACGAGCTGGCCGGACACGGAGATCGCCGGGTCGATCCGGCCCTGAAAGGTGAAGCCGCCGTCGGGTTCGACGAGGACGAGGTCGCCGCTGGCGAACCCGAGGTCCGGGCGGCGGGTGAAGGGCGCGCAGATGGTGTCCTCGGCGCCCGCTCCCGAGGCGGTGCTCACCATGCCGGGCAGGGGTGCGGTGACGATGAGCTCGCCGGTGTGGCCGGGTTCGACCGGCCGGTCATCAGCGTCGGTGACAGAGATGACCCCGCGGCCGAGCTGGCAGCTGCCGCCGTGGACGAAGACGATGCCGCTTAAGAGGATCTGGCCCCAGCCGTCGACGACCTCGCAGCCGTTTTCGACGAAGGCGCGCTGCATCCAGCGGCGCAGCTCGGGTTCGACCGGTTCGCCTGCGGTGACGACGCGGCACAGGGCGGCGACGCTGCCGGCGGCGGTGACGTCGTCGTGCCAGGAGCGCATCGTGCGCATGACGGCCGGGGTGGTGACGAAGGTCGAGACGTCGTAGCGGTTCATGATCTCGAAGGCCCGCTGGTGGTGGGGCACGTCGAGGGTGCCTTCGTAGACGACGATGGTGTCGCCGTACAGCAGCGGGCCGAGCAGGCCGTGCCACTGCGAGACCGCCCAGGAGACGTCGCCGGCACACCAGAAGGTGCCGCCGGTGCGCACCGCACCATGGAAGGCGGCGGCGGTGGCGAAGACGGCGGCTAAGGAGTGCCAGGTCGTCAGACTCGGAGCGCCGGGGGCTGCGAGGTGGCCGGCGCACAGGTGGGCGTCGATCGGCCGTCCGGAATCGACTGCGCTGGTCGCAGTCTCAACGCGGCGGGCGGCCGGGCGAGCAGCGTGGGTGAGGTCGTCGAACCAGTGGTCGCCGTGGAACCACGGCACGTTGAGGCCGGTGCGGCGGATGACGAGGGTGTGTTCGACGCTTTCAGCTGAAGCCAGGGCGTCATCGGCGCGGACTTTGAGCGGAATGACGGTGCCGTGCCGCCAGGCGCCGTCCTGGGTGATGAGCAGGCTCGGCTGCAGCTGAGCGAGCCGGGTGGCCAGGGCCTCGGCGGGCAGGGAGATCGGCAGCATCGACCAGCGGGCGCCGATGTCGATGCAGGCCAGCACCGCGAACACCGTCTCGGGCAGCCAGCCGGTGTGGAAGGCCACCACGTCGCCGTCGGTGACGCCGCGGCCGCGCAGCGCGGTGGCGACGGCGGCAACTTCGGTGGCAAGTTCGGCGTAGGTAAAGGAGAGCCGTTCACCGGATTCGCCTTCCCAGTGCAGGGCGATCTTCGAGCCGTTGGCGCGCGCGTGGCGGGTGACGAGGTTGAAAAGCGGGTCGATCCGGCCACCGGGGAACCACTGCCCGCCATAGGGTCCGGGCTGCCAGACACTGCTGGGAGCAGCCGTCCAGTCGAGGAGGTCGATGATCGGCTGCCAGTCGGCGGTGAGCGTGTTCGGGTCGATGCCGGTGAAGGGCGCGGGTGCCTCAGCCATTGCCGATGCTCCTTCCGCAGGAGACCGCGGTGCGCTCGAGCGCCGCAGCCGCCTTGCGCACGTGGGCCTCGTCGGCTCCGGCAGGCACATCGGCGGCCAGGGCTGCCACGACTGCGCCTTCGGCGTCGCGCAGCGGCACAGCGACTTCGTCGACGTGGTCGGCGACGATGGCCGGCAGGTGGATGTGGTTCGCACTCGCCCACTGCTGACGGTGGGTTTCTGCCAGTTCCACGGTCTCAGGTGAGGCGCCGGCGAGGACCTCAGCCCACACCTCGGGTGCGGCGTGGGCGGCGAGCACCCGCCCGGCGGCGGTGTCGAGGGCCGGCAGGGCGCGCGGTGAGTGGCGGAAGGGCCCGCGGTCATCGCCGTCGACCTGGTCGATGCACATGACCTCGCGGCCGGCGAGCACGTAGATGCTGATGGTGGCGTCGAGCTGGTTGCGCAGCGCCACGACGAAGGGGGCGAGCGCGGCGAGGATCGTGTTGCGGGCCAGGTAGTGCTTCGACAGGCGGGTGAGCTGCGGGCCGAGCCCGTAGCGGGAGGTCGCCGGGTCCTGCACGGCGTAGTCGGCCTGCACGAGTGAGCGCAGCAGCCGGTGCACGGTGGGCACCGACATGCCCGAGCGGGCGGCGAGGTCGGTCAGGTGGTGCAGCGGCGGGCCCTCGGCGAGCAGGTCGAGCAGCCTGACCGCGTTGCGGATGGTGCCGAGGCCCCCACGGGCTGAGCCATTGCCGGTGGTGCTGCCATCGGCTCCGACGCCATTGCCCTCACCGGCCATATGCGGCCCCCTTCCTGAACGTAAGCCACCGGCGGTCACCGGATGCCTGACTGTCAGCTTGCCACATGCAAACGTGACATGCAGAACCGAAAGACTGAAAAGTTTTTCTATTGAGAGTATTGATTTTCACATATTGAAAACCTATTGTCTATCTCAACAGTGATGCCGATCACAGCGGTCTGTCTCACTCTCGCTTTCGCAACGACGCAAGGAGATCACGTGCGAACACGCGCCTACCGACACTCCCTCAACGGGAGCACCATGCCGCCGGGGCAGCCGCTTCTGCAGGTGTCCGACCTGTCGCTGCGATTCGGCGGAGTGCGCGCGCTCTCCGATGTCAGCTTCACCGTCACCTCCGGCACCATCCACGCCGTCATCGGCCCCAACGGCGCCGGAAAGTCCTCACTGCTCAACTGCGTGTCGGGACTGTACAAGCCCACCGAGGGCGAGATCGCGCTGCGCTACGTCGTCGGCGAGACCGGCCGCCACCTCGGCGAGCACTCACCCGAGGAGCGCGAACGCCGCGCTTCGACCGACCAGCCGCACGAGTACGCCGACCGGACGCTCACCCGCCTGGCACCGAACAAGGTCGCCCGCCTCGGCGTCGCCCGCAGCTTCCAGAACATCGAGCTCTTCGAGCATCTGACGGTGCTGGAGAACATGATGCTCGGCCGGCACATCCACATGCGCCAGAACGTGTTCTCGGCGATGCTGTGGCTCGGCCCGGCCCGCCGGCAGGAGATCGAGCACCGCGAGATCGTTGAGGAGATCATCGACCTGCTGCAGCTGCAGGCCTACCGCAAGAAGCCGGTCGGCACGCTGGCCTACGGCATCCAGAAGCGCGTCGAGCTCGGCCGGGCGCTGGCGCTGCAGCCGGCCCTGCTGCTGCTCGATGAGCCGATGGCCGGCATGAACGCCGAGGAGAAGGAGGACATGGCCCGCTACATCCTCGACGTCCACGAACTCGCCGGCGTCTCGATGGTCCTCATCGAACACGACATGAACGTCGTCATGGACATCTCGAACCGCGTCACCGTCCTCGATTTCGGCCGCGTCATCGCCGACGGCACTCCTGCTGAGGTGATGGCCGATCCGCAGGTCATCGAGGCCTATCTGGGAACGGAGGCAGTCCGATGACCGCCGCACCTGAGCACAACACCACTGGCAGCCGCGGCTTCACCGCCGACCGGCCCCCGCACGCGATCACCAAGACGATGCCGCAGTACCTCGACGCGCTCGCCGCCGCCCACCCGGACCGGGTGGCGATGCAGGAGAAGCGCTACGGTATCTGGCAGCCGATGAGCTGGCAGCTCTACCGCGAGCGGGTCCGCGACTTCGCCCACGGGCTCGTGACGCTGGGCGTCAAGCGCGGGGACATCGTCGCCGTGCTCGGCGACAACCGCCCAGAGTGGCTCATCGCAGAGCTCGCCTGCCAGTCTCTCGGCGCCAGCGTCGTCGGCATCTACCCGACCTCGCTTGGCAGCGAGCTCACCCACATCCTGCACACCGCCGGCTCCCGCGTCGTCGTGGCAGAAGACCAGGAGCAGGTCGACAAGCTGCTGCGCCTGCACGCCGACCTCGGCGCTGAATCGCTCGTCGAGCACATTGTCTTCTACGACCCGCACGGCCTGGAGCAGTACACCGATGAGATTCTGCTCGACTTCACCGACGTCGAAGACGCCGGCCGTGCCTGGGCGGCTGAGAATCCCGGCTGGCTCGATGAGCAGATCGCCGCCGGCCACCCTGATGACCTCGCCGTCATCTGCACCACCTCGGGCACGACCTCGAAGCCGAAGCTCGCCGAGCTCTCCCACGCCAACCTGCTGTCGATGGCCGAGCACCTGACAGCCATCGACCCGATCGTCGCCAAGGACCGCTACGTCTCGATCCTGCCGTTTGCCTGGATCGGCGAGCAGATGCTCGCAGTCGCCTGCGGCCTGTACTGCGGGCTGACGATCTCCTTCCCCGAAGACGCCACCACCCAGAAGTCCGACCTGCGCGAGATCGGCCCCGACGTCATGTTCGCCCCACCCAGGATCTGGGAGTCGATGCTCTCAGAGGTGCAGGTGCGCATCGACGAGGCCGGGAAGATCAAGCGCGGCATCTTCGGCTGGGGCTATGAGATCACCGACCGGCTGGCGAGCAAGCGCACCTCCGGCAAGCGGCTGAGCGGGTGGGACAAGTTCATCGGCTCGATCGCCGATGCGGTGGCCACCCGCCCGGTGCGCGAACAGCTGGGGCTGACCCGCATCAAGCGCTGCTACACCGGCGGTGCCCCGCTGGGCCCGGACGTGTTCCAGTTCTTCCACGCCATCGGCGTCAACCTCAAGCAGATCTACGGCCAGACCGAGATCTGCGGCATCGCCGTCGTCCACCGCGACGACGGAGTCTCCTACACCTCGGTCGGCGAACCGCTGCCGGGCACCGAACTGCAGTTCGGCGACAACCAGGAGATCATGCTGCGCTCCTCCTCGGTGTTCCGCGGCTACCACCTCAACGACGCAGCCACCGCCGAGACCGTCACCCCGCAGGGCTGGCTGCACACCGGCGACGCCGGCTACCTCGACGAGGCCGGTCACCTCGTCGTCGTCGACCGGCTCAAGGACGTCGTCACCGCAGCCGACGGCACCATGTACTCGCACGCCTTCATCGAGAACAAGCTGAAGTTCTCCCCCTACATCGAAGAATCCGTCGTCTTCGCCGGCACCGGGGTCACCAACCCCGAGACGGTCGACGCCGAGCATCCGATGTGCGCGATCGTCACGCTCGACCCGGCGACCGTCTCTGCGTGGGCCGAGCACGAGAAGCTGTCGTTCACCACCTACACCGACCTGGCCGCCAAACCCGAGGTGTACGAACTCATCGCCGAGGAGCTCGCCCGGGCGAATGAGGACCTGACCGAGACGATCCGGATCCGGCGCTTCGTGCTGCTGCACAAGCAGTTCGATCCCGATGACGATGAGATCACCCGCACCCGCAAGGTCCGCCGCTCCGTCATCGCCGAACGCTACGGCTCGATCATCGAGGCGCTGGCCTCGGAGGTCGATGAAGTCACCATCTCCGCGGCGATCACCTACCAGGACGGCTCCGTCGTCGAACGGTCGATCCCGCTGCGGATCTTCGATCTTGAGTCCTACACCGTTCCCGCCGGCCGGGGACGCAGAAAAGTCTGGAGTGGTCGACAGTGAGCACCTTCATCACCCTTGTCATCTTCGGCCTCTCCGAGGGCGCCATCCTGGCGCTGGCCGCGCTGGGCTTCGTGCTCATCTACAAGGCCACCGGCGTCATCAACTTCGCGCAGGGCGAGTTCCTCCTCATGGGCGCCTACACCTTCTACACCGCCTGGGTCATCTTCCAGCTGCCGCTCATCGTCGCGCTCATCATCGGCATCGTCATCGCCGTCATCGTCGGCGGTGTGGTCGAGCGGTTCATCCTGCGGCCGATGGTCGGGCAGAGCCACATCTCCATCATCATGGTGACGATCGGATTGGCCGGGCTGCTCAGTGCGCTCGTGCAGATGTTCTACGGCACCCAGCCGCGGGCGATGCCCGCACTGTTCCCGACGAACTCGGTGTCCCTGCTCGGCGGATCGGTGCCGGCCAACCGGCTGTGGGTGCTGCTCATCGCCGCGATCGTGCTGACTCTGCTGACGCTGTTCTTCCAGAAGTCCAAGCACGGCATCGCGATGCGCGCGGTCGCCGATGACCAGCAGGCGGCGATGACCGTCGGCATCTCCGTGCGCCGCGTGTTCGCGATGTCGTGGGGGCTGGCCGCCATCAGCGCGCTCATCGCCGGCATCCTGCTCGCCGACGTCACCGCAGTGGAGATGAACATCGTCAGCTTCGGCCTGCTCGTCTTCCCCGTCGTCATCCTCGGCGGACTCGACTCGGTGCCCGGCACCATCGTCGGCGGCCTGACCATCGGCCTGCTGACCGCCTTCGTCTCCGGCTACCTCGATCCCGGCCTGGCGGAGGTCATCCCGTACATCGTGCTCGTGCTCATCCTGCTCGTCCGCCCCTACGGCGTGTTCGGCGAGAAGCGGATCGAAAGGGTCTGATCCATGTCTGCAGCTATCGAAACCGGTCGCCACCACCGGTCCTACAACTCGGAGATGCGGCTGTGGCACACCCGCCCGCAGATGGTCCGGATGGCACTCGTGGCCGTCATCGCGATCCTCCTGCCCTTCATCTTCGACAACTACTGGCTCTCGATCGCCAACACCGCACTCATCGCAGCCGTCGGTGCGATCGGCCTCAACATCCTCGTCGGCTACACCGGCCAGATCTCACTGGGCCAGGGCGGCTTCCTCGCCGTCGGTGCCTTCACCTCGGTCATCCTCACCGACCGGATGGGGATGCCGGCACCGACCTCGATCGTGTGCGCCGTCGTGCTCACCTCGGTCATCGGCGTCATCATCGGCCTGCCGGCGCTGCGGCTCAAGGGACTGTACCTGGCGATCGCGACCCTGGCCTCGCAGATGGTCATCATCTTCATCGTCCGCCGCTGGGGCTGGCTGACCGAAGGACAGGGCTTCGTCGACGTCAACCGGCTGGAGGTCTTCGGCTTCCGGATCGAACGCTCCAGCTTCGAACAGCAGTGGTACGTCATCCTGCTCATCATCACGGTCATCGTCGCCATCACCGCCACCAACCTCTTCCGCACCGGCGTCGGCCGCTCCTTCATGGCCGTGCGCGACCAAGACATCGCCGCCTCGGCGATGGGCGTCAACCTCACCCGCACGAAGCTCACCGCCTTCGCCGTCTCCAACGCCTACGTCGGACTCGCCGGTGCGCTGCTGGCGCACTACACGGAGATCATCTCGTGGGAGAAGTTCACCATCGACGTCTCCATCCTGTACCTGGCGATGATCATCGTCGGCGGCATGGGCTCGGTCGCCGGCTCCATCTACGGGGCGATCTTCATGTCCTTCCTGCCGGTCATGGTCCGCATGGTCGCCGACGCCCTCGGCGGGGTCGCACCGATGCTGCAGCGCCAGCTGCCGGCCTTCGAGCATGCGATCTTCGGCCTTGTCATCATCGTCTTCCTCATCGCCGAACCGCGCGGACTCCAACGGATCTGGCAGCGGATCAAGGACTACTTCGGCTACTGGCCGTTCCGCTACTGACCATCCGACCTCGACATCATCCACCATCACCACCCGCTGCGCAGCAGCCGCACCACTGGACCGGTGCACAACATCAGGAGGAACCATGAAACGCACCACCATCACCTCGGGAATCGCCCTGTCGGCGGCCTCCCTCATGCTGCTGAGCGCATGCGGCGGGGGCGGATCGGCCAGCGCCGACTCCGATGAGCCGATCGTCATCGGCATGATCGCCGACCAGTCCGGCGCTACCGGCGACGTCGGCGCCCCCTACAACCAGGGCATGCTCGCCTACGTCGACTACCTCAATGCCAACGGCGGCATCGAAGGCCGGGAGATCAAGGCCGAGTCGAACGACTACGCCTACGAGATCCCCAAGGCCGAGGAACTCTACCGCCGCTACGTCAACGACGAGGCCGTCGCCATCCAGGGCTAAGGCACCGGCGACACGGAAGCGCTGCGCACCCGCGTGGCCAACGACGAGCTGCCGTTCATGTCCGGATCCTTCGCCGAGGACCTGACCGATCCCGAGGAGTCGCCGTACAACTTCCTCGTCGCCCCCACCTACTCCGACCAGATGCGTGTGGCGCTCAACTGGATCGCCGAGGACGCCGGCGGCAATGCTGGTGTGGCCGTGCTGCACCACGACTCGCCGTTCGGCACCTCCCCGGTCGAGGACGGCAAGGCCTGGGTCGATGAGAAGGGCCTCGACATCGACTACAAGTCCTACGCGATGCCGGCTGGCACCACGAACTACGCCGGCCTGCTCAGTCAGGTCAGCGACGCGAAGTACATCGTCATCCAGAACGTCTCATCGCCTGCCGCGCAGCTGGCCAAGGACCTGCAGGCCCAGGGCGGGGACCAGAAGATCGTGTGCCTGAACTGGTGCGCCAACGAGCTGTTCATCACCTCTGCCGGTGATGCCGCCAACGGCCACGTCATGGTCCAGCCGATCGCCCCGCTCAACGCCGACAAGCCCGGCCACGAGCAGATCGTGTCCTACCTCGAGGAGAAGAACGAGGACCCGGACTCGAAGATCACCAGCTACGTGCAGGGCTGGTACACGATGCACGTCATGGCCGAGGGCATCCGCCACACCATCAAGGAGGGCAACGACCTGACCGGCGCGAACATCCGCGAATCACTGGAGACCATGGGCGGCATCGACACCGGTGAGGTCATCGGCGACGGCACCGTCGAGTTCTCCGCGGACTCCCACCGCGGCTCGACGTCGTCGAACCTCTACGAGGTCAAGGACGGCGCGATGGAGGAGATCGAATCGGGAGTCACCCCATGACCGCCGAACCGCTGACGGCCCCGGGCGCGAGCCCGGGGCCGGGGGCCGGCGACCAGCCCGCCGCCCTGCTGGCGATCAACAACATCGAAGTCATCTACGACGACGTCATCCTCGTCCTGCGCGGCCTGTCGCTGACCGTGCCCGAAGGCCAGATCGTCGCCCTGCTCGGCTCCAACGGCGCCGGCAAGTCGACCACCCTCAAGGCCGTCTCCGGGCTGCTGCCGAGCGAACAGGGTGAGGTCGCCTCCGGGTCGATCACCTTCGCCGGCACCGACATCACCCGGATGGACGCACCCGAGCGGGTCAAGCACGGGCTGAGCCTGTGCATGGAGGGCCGGCATGTGTTCCCGCACCTGACGGTGGCCGAGAACCTCGCCGCCGGCGGGTACACGAAGAAGGGCAACATCAGCTCGCAGCTCGACTTCGTCTACGAGTTCTTCCCCAAGCTCGGCGACATGCGCTCACGCACCGCAGGCTTCCTCTCCGGAGGCGAGCAGCAGATGCTGGCGATCGGCCGGGCGCTCATGGCCGAACCGAAGCTGCTCATGCTCGATGAGCCCTCCTTGGGCCTGGCCCCGCTGCTGGTCGAGGAGATCTTCGAGACGATCGGCCGGCTCAATGCCGAGACCGGGCTGACGGTGCTCGTCATCGAGCAGAACGCGCAGACCGCGCTGTCGGTGGCCCACCACGGCTACATCATGGAGCAGGGCCGGATCATGCTCGAAGACGAGGCCAAGGCACTGGCCGAGAACCCGGATGTCAAGGAGTTCTACCTCGGCATCGGCGGCGACGGGAAGAAGAGCTACCGCGACGTCAAGCACTACAAGCGCCGCAAGCGCTGGCTCTGATCGCTGAGGTGAGGAGAGAACATGAACGCCCAGGACACCCGTGTGCCCGCCGGTTTCACCCAGCAGCTGGAAGAGGCGCTGGCCGGCAACCCGGAACTTGAAGCCCGGTTCGCCGAGCACAGCTTCGACCCGGCAGGCGCTGCTGAGCTGGCAGACCTCGATGCGCTGCCGGTGCAGAGCAAGGACGAGCTTCTCGCCAGCCGCGCGCATCTGAGCCCGAGCTTCACCCCGCGCCGGATCTTCCAGTCCCCCGGCCCGATCTACGAGGCGCAGCCTCCCGGCGCTGACCCGTGGCGCTGGGGCGAGGCGCTGCGTGCGGCAGGGCTGGAACCCGGTGATGTGGTCGCCAACTGCTTCGGCTACCACCTCTCCCCTGCTGGGGCGATGTTCGATGAGGCGATCAGCGCCGCCGGGGCGACCGTCCTGCCGGCCGGGATCGGCAGCCAGCAGCTGCAGGTCCGGGCGCTGACCGACCTCGGGGTGCGGGGCTACGTCGGACTGCCGAGCTACCTCAAGGCCCTCATCGACGTCCACGCCTCTGCCGGCGGCACCCCGGGCGACTTCCCGGTCCGCTGGGCGCTCGTGACCGCCGAGCCGCTGCCCGATGAGCTGCGTGCGGCACTGACCGAGTGGGTGCCCAGCGTCCGGATGGCCTATGGCTCAGCCGAGGCTGGGCTCATCGCCTATGAGGACGGGCAGCATCCGGGCATGGTGACCGCCGACGGCATCGATGTCGCCGTGTGCAGCATAGACACCGGTGAGCGCCTCGATGCCGACGAGGGCGAGGTCGTGCTCTCGCTCGTGCGTCCCGAGGCGCCGCTCATCCGGTTCGGCACCGGGGATCTCTCGGCCTGGGTCACCGATGGTGACGGCCAGCCGGCCACCGATGCCCGCGGCCGCCGCTATTTGGCCGGTGTGCTCGGCCGGGTCGGGCAGGCGATCAAGGTCCGCGGCATGTTCCTCCACCCCCGCCAGGCGGCCGAGGTGATGAGCCGGGTCGACGGTGTCGAATCCTGCCGGTTCGTCATCACCCGCACCGGCCACCGCGATGAGGTCACGTGTGAGATCGTGCCCGCCGCAGGTGCCGACGCCGAGGCGGTTCTCGCCTCAGCGGCGGAGGAGATCCGGGCGGGCCTGCGGTTCAATGCTGAGGTCCGTGCCGTCGATGAGCTTCCCGGCGACGAGGGCATCCTCGTCGATGCCCGCAACTGGGACTGAACCCTTGAAACCGGTCTCCCATCTGGGCAGGGAGCCGGCAAACGCCGTCGCACATTCATGCGGCCGTCTTGTCGTCTCACCCGGCCAGCAGCCAGCCGGTGAGTACCCCGAGGGCCGCGGCGGCCAGGGCGGTGAGCATCATCCCGAGCCCGTAGGTGAGCCCGGCGCGGATCCGGCCCCCGGCCAGCAGCCGGGCGGTCTCGACGCTTGCGGTGCCCAGCGTCGTAAAGCCGCCGAGGAAGCCGGTTCCGGTGATGACGAGCCAGCCAGGCAGCGCGCTGCCCGGCAGTCCTGTGCGGGTCAGGGCCATGGCCAGTCCGGTGAGCAGGCCGAGGGCGAAGGAGCCCGTGACGTTGATGAGCGCCGTCGCCATCGGCACCTGCGCGACGCGCAGACGCGCCAGCCGGATGTCGAGGGCATAGCGCAGCACCCCGCCGCAGCCGGCGGCCAGTGCGAGGAGGACAGCAGTCATCGCACCTCCCCGCGCGGTCGGGTCCACCGGCGAGCCGCAGCAATCCCGAGCGCGGCCGCGATGACCCCGCCGATGAGCGTGATGACGACGCTGCCGGCTGCCCAGAGCAGCATCCCGGTCTCGACTCCGTGACCTGTCGCCTGTCCGGTCAGCGCTGCCGGCCTGGCGAGCGCTGCAGCGAATGGTGCGGCGGCATCGACGGTGAGGGCGCTGTAGGTGGTGAACCCGCCGAGCAGCCCGGTGCCCAGGCCGCGCTGCGCCAGCCGCAACCAGTCAGCCGGCATTCTGTCCTGCCTCCAGGCGAGTGCTTCGAGCAGCAGCCCGAGGCAGAAGCTGCCGACCAGATTCACGATGAGCACCGCGAGCATCCCGTAGCCGGCCGGGATCGCAAGCCCGAGCCCCCAGCGGGCGAGGCTGCCAGCGGCGGTGCCTGCGAAGACAGCGGCTAGCAGCAGCGGTGAGAGCTCAGAGGCCCGGCCTGTGCGCATCGGCTCCCCTCCTGCCTGCTGACTGTCGACCGGATCAGGCTATCCGATGCACCCAAGCCAGCCACCGCCTCGGGCGCGGCCCCTGGAGCACACCCAGCGTGGCGCATCACACACCCCCTTTAGTTGAAGTTTAAATTACATGGCGTTAGAGTAGTGACTGTTCGGCCGGCAGACCGCCGCCGTCAGCACATTCCCGATCTCGTGAAGGAGCATCATGACCACTCTCACCCCTGGCACCTGGAAGCTTGATATGTCGCACACGCTCATCGGCTTCATCGTCCGCCACGCTGGCATCAGCAAAGTGCGCGGCAGCTTCAATGACGCCGACGCCACCCTGACCGTCGGCGACTCGATCGCCGACTCCCGCGTCGAGGCCAGCGTGCAGACCGCTTCCTTCGACTCCGGCGATGAGAACCGCGACGCCCACGTCACCGGCGAGGACTTCTTCGACGCCGCCCAGCACCCGCAGATGACCTTCGTCTCCACCGGTGTCGAGGGCACCGAGGAGGAGTTCGAGCTCACCGGCGACCTCACCATCAAGGGCACCACCCGCCCGGTGACCTTCGATGTCGAGTTCGGCGGCGCGACCGTCGACCCGTTCGGCGCCACCCGCGCCGGATTCGAGGCGACGACGAAGATCTCCCGCAAGGACTTCGGCATCACCTGGAACGCCGCCCTCGAGGCCGGTGGTGTGCTCGTCGGCGACACCGTCACCATCACCATCGACGCAGCCTTCGTCCGCAGCGAGGACTGACCCTAAAGCCCGGGCAGAGTCAGTGCCTGCCCGCCCCGCACTCGGGCCCTGGAACGACCCTGTTCCGGGGCCCGAGTGCTCTCTAGACTGAGGGAGACGAGAGGACTGCGATGAGTAACACCGAACCTGATCCGCCTGAGCGGGTGTGCGCCGGGACCGAGGCGGCCGGCACCGAGATCCTCACACCCCGGGAGGTGCCGCTGGGCGGGCCGCGGGCAATGACGGTTCACCGCACGCTGCCGCAGCGGGCCCGGTCGCTCATCGGCCCGTGGTGCTTCGTCGACCATTTCGGCCCCGATGACGTCGCCGCCACCGGCGGGATGATCGTCCCCCGGCACCCGCACACCGGCCTGGCGACGGTCACGCTGCTGTTCGCCGGCGAGGTCGAGCACACCGATTCGACCGGCTTCGCCAACACCGTCAGACCCGCCGAGGTCAACCTCATGATCGCCGGCTCCGGGATCTCGCACTCGGAGTTCTCCAACCCCGCCACCCGGATCCTGCACGGCGTGCAGCTGTGGTACGCGCTGCCGGAATCCGAGCGCTTCGGCCAGCCGGGCTCCCAGCATCATGTCGCCGAGGCGGTCGAACTGCCCGGCGGGCAGGTGTGGACGTATCTGGGTGAGTGCGCCGGCCTGCGCTCCCCCGTTGAGACACGGGTCGAAGCGCTGGCCGCACAGATCCACGTCGAACCCGGCGAGCAGGTACGCTTCGACGTCGACCCGGAATATGAGCTCGGGCTGCTCGTCGACCAGGGTGCCGCACAGCTGAGGGCCAGCGGCGGCGTGGCGTCTGCCGGCGGGGACGCCACCGCGGTGACGTCGCGCGAGCTTGCCTATGTGCCGCCGGGCTCAGACCAGCTGACGATCGCCGCCGGTGACGAGGCGGTGCGCGCGGTGCTCATCGGCGGCCGGCCTTTGGGTGAGCAGATCGTCATGTGGTGGAACTTCGTCGCCCGCAGCCATGACGAGGTCATCGCCTTCCGGCGGGCAGGCTGAGATCGGTCACCCCGACGCCGAGGCGGCCGGCACCGAGGCACGAAACACTGAGCTTCCGGCTGCGGCAGCAGGCATGGACTTCGGTCCGTTCCCGGCCGGCACGCCGGATCCGCTGCCGGCCCCGCGGCTGCCGAACGCCCGGCTGCGGCCACGCAGCTGAGCGACCTGTCGGCTGCTCTGCTCAGCCAGCCGGCCTCGAATCAGTCGGTGATCTCGACGATGATCCCGTCGTCTGCCGGAGTGAACCGGCAGGCAGTCAGATCGGGCACGCGGGCATGCGCGTTGGTGAGCTCATCAATCGCATGCGAGGTC
Organism: Brevibacterium sp. UBA7493; assembly: GCF_002479565.1. Classification (NCBI taxonomy): domain Bacteria; kingdom Bacillati; phylum Actinomycetota; class Actinomycetes; order Micrococcales; family Brevibacteriaceae; genus Brevibacterium; species Brevibacterium sp. UBA7493. The sequence goes on from NZ_DLOD01000010.1 coordinate 315,654, forward strand.
GCTACTCCGAGCACATGGGCACCGGCTGCGAGCCCGGCACGGATGCCGGCCGGGGCGTCTTCGATGACGAGGCACTGGGCCGGGTCGACACCGAGCTGACGGGCAGCGGCGAGATACCCCTCGGGATCGGGTTTGCCGTTCTCGACGTCCTCAGACGTCACGAGCACCTCGGGCACCGGCAGCCCGGTGATCTTGAGCCGGGGCACCATAACGTGCCGTTCGCCTGAGGTCACGGCAGCCCAGCTGCCGGCCGGAAGCGAGGTGAGGATGTCGCGGGTGCCGGGCAGGGCGATGACGCCGTCGGTGTCGCTGACTTCGAGTTCGTTGAGCCGGCGCATGGCCGCCTCAACCTGGTCTGCGTCGATGTGCTCGATGAGCACGTCCTGGCTGCGCCGGCCGTGGCTGGTGCGCAGGATCGCGTCGGCGTCGATGCCCTGTTCGCCTGCCCAGGTCCGCCAGGTGCGTTCGACGGAGGCGGTGGAGTCGACGAGTGTGCCGTCGATGTCGAACAGGATGGCCCGGCAGGTCAGTCGCATGCGGTCGGTCTCCTCTTCAGCCTGCTGGTCTCAGCCGGCGTCGGTGCTTCGGGGGTCTCCGCTGACGAGGCGGGAGGCGGCTGCCGCATCGAGGAACACCTCGAGCGCGGGGTGGTCCTGCAGGGCGCTGGCGGGCACGGCCTCATCGACCGGCCCGTCGATCATCGCGGCGACCGCCTCGGCTTTGCCTGCGCCGAAGGCGAGCATGATCGCCTTGCGCGATTCGAGGATCGTGCCGATCCCCTGGGTCAGCGCCTGGGTGGGCACCTCGTCGATCGAGTCGAAGAACCGGGAGTTGGCCTCGCGGGTCTCAGCGGTGAGGTCGACGACCCGGGTGCGGGAGTCGGCCGGTGAGCCGGGTTCGTTGAAGGCGATGTGACCGTTGGGCCCGATCCCCAGGATCTGCAGGTCGACTCCGCCGAGTCCTGTGATGCCATCTTCGAAGGCAGCGGCAGCGGCGTCCGGGTCGGCGGCGTCACCTTCGGGCAGCACCGTGTGGGCAGGGTCGATGCCCCAGGGTTCGAGGATCTGCTCGGCGATGTAGTGCCGGTAGCTCTGCGGATGCTCGGCCGGCAGGCCGATGTACTCGTCCAGGCAGGTGATGCGCAGACCGGAGAGGTCGAGACCCTCACCGGCACGGCGGGTGAGTTCGGCGTAGAGCGGTTCGGGGGTTGAGCCGGTGGCGATGCCGATGACGGCCTCGGGGTTGGCGCGGACGAGCTCTTCGACCTGGTCGGCTGCTTCGGAGATGAGTTCGGCGATGTCCTCGCCGGTCACCACGTGCATCATTGTTCACTCCTCATCTCGCGGCCGTCTCGGAAGACGCCGGTCACGGTCATGTCGTCACCCCATAGTACGAAGTCAGCCGCCTGGCCTGGGGCCAGAGTTCCGTACCGGTCGGCGAGTCCGAGGCTGGCGGCCGGGACCGAGGTGGCGGCTGCGATGGCCTCCTGAAGTCCGACGCCGAGGCCGATGGCCCGGCGCAGAGCGGAATCGAGGGTGAGGGTGGAGCCTGCGATCGTGTCGGTGCCGGTCAGGTGGGTGACGCCGTTCTCGACGGTGACGGCCAGCTTGCCGAGCATGTAGTTGCCGTCGCCGAATCCGGCTGCCGACATCGCATCGGTGATGAGTGCCAGCCGGCTGCGGCAGGCCTGCCACAGGTGGGCTGCGACGGGTTCGACGACGTGGACGCCGTCGAGGATGAGCTCAATCGTCACCCGTTCGTCATCGAGGGCGGCCATGATCGGGCCGGGTTCGCGGTGGTGGATGCCGGGCATCGCGTTGAAGGCATGCGTCAGCAGTGTCGCCCCGGCGTCGAAGGCTGCGCGGGTGGTGGCGTAGTCGGCGACGGTGTGGCCGACGCCCATGCGGATGCCCTGCCTGGCGGCATGGCTGATCGATTCGAGTGCGCCGGGCAGTTCGGGCGCGATGGTGAAATAGCGCAGCCAGCCGCCGCCGGCCTCGGCGAACCGGTCGATGAGCTCCGGGGTGGGATGCTGCATGAGGGCCACGTCGTGAGCGCCGGCTTTGTCCGGGCTGATGAACGGGCCTTCGAGGTGCACGCCGAGGATCCCGGCACCAGCCGGGTCCTCGCTGTCTGCCCCGGCGTCGGACGCCTGCTTGTCAGCGTGGGCGGCGATCGACTGCAGGGTCTCGACGATGTCATCAGCCGAGCTGGTCACCAGGCTGAGCATCGACCGGGTGACCCCGTGGGCGGCAGTCGTGGCCAGTGCGGTGGCCACCTCCTCCGGCCCGCCGTCGAAGGACCCGCCGCCGGCCCCGTGGGAGTGCATGTCGACAAGCCCCGGGGTGAGCACCCGGCCAGCCCCAGCCACACGCTGGCAGCCAGCCGGCACCTCGGGAACGGTGCCGGCCCCGAGGTCGAGGATCCCGGTGGCATCGGCGAGCACCCAGCCAGACGCAATGTCGCGTTCGGCGTCGACGAGGCGGACGTCGTCGATGAGCAGCGTCCCCGCGCCCGGCTGTGTGCTGGCCTGCTGGTCGGCGGACTCGCTCATGCCAGTTCGATGAGGCCGTCGCCTGCGGCCACCTCGGCGGCGGGGGTGACCTTGAGGTCGCCGGCTTCGGCTTCGAGCACGATGACCGGCACGACGAGCGACTTGCCGGCCTCACGCGAGGGCGCAGTGTCCCAGGTGATGAGCTTCTGGCCGGCTGCGACCTCAGCACCCTGCTCGGCGTGGAGTTCGAAGCCAGCGCCGGAGAGTTCGACGGTGTCGATGCCGAGGTGGACGAGGATGCCGCGGCCGTCAGCGGTCGAGACGACGAAGGCGTGCGGCTTGAGGCTCGAAAGCGTCCCAGCGACCGGGGCGACGGCGGTCAGGTTGGCTGCCTCACCGGGGTCGATGGCGGCACCAGGCCCGACGATCTCCTCGGCGAAGACCGGGTCGGGGACCTCCGACAGCGGGATGACGGTGCCGGAGATCGGGGCGGTGATGGGTGTGGTCATAGCGCTGTTCCCTGCTCTGAGTCGGTGACGGGATGCTCAGCCTCGGGCCGGTTGAGCTCTGCCAGGCTCTGCTTGGAGAACCCGAAGAAGTATGTTGCCAGAAAGCCTGCCACATAGGACACGAGCAGACCGAATCCGTAGATCGCCACGGCCGGGCCGATGCCTTGGTTGCCGGTGGTCAGCGGGAACAGCGCCCACCCGCTCGGGCCGATCGCCGTCGACCCGACGGTGGTGCCGAGCTGGTTGAACACGCCGATGAACGCACCGCCGAACGCCCCGCCGATGCACGCGGTGATGAAGGGCCGGCCCAGCGGCAGGGTCACGCCGTAGATGAGCGGTTCACCCACGCCGAGCACACCGGCCGGCAGCGCGGATTTGATGGTCCGGCGCATGCTGGCGTCCTTGACCTTGAGGAACACTGCAACGGCCGCACCGACCTGGCCGCCGCCTGCCATGGCGAGGATCGGCAGCAGCACCGTGAAGCCGGCCTGTTCGATGAGGGTGGCGTGGATGGGAATGAGCGCCTGGTGCAGGCCGAACATCACCAGCGGCAGGAAGAGCCCGGCGAGGACGAATCCGGCGATGCCACCGCCGACCTGCAGCAGCTGGTTGGCGACCACGCCGATGCCCTCGGCGATCCAGCCGGCGACGGTCATGAGCGGGAAGAGGGTGAGCACGCCGACGACGAGGACGGTGAAGGTCGGCACGATGAGCATGCTGAGCGAGCGCGGCGCCCAGGTGCGGGTCCAGCGTTCGACGTAGGCGGCGAGCACGGCGGCCAGCAGCGCGCCGATGACCCCGCCCTGTCCGGGGGCGAGCTCGGTGCCGAAGATCGTGACCTCGGCGACACCGGCGAATGGGATGATCGCTGCGACCGCGCCGCCGATGATCGGGGTGCCGCCGAATTCCTTGGCGGCGTTCATGCCGACGAACACGGCGATGAGGCTCATGAATCCGCTGGCGATCGCGGTGAGGATCGGGGTGACGCCGGCCGCCCACGTCCACGTGCCGTTCTGCACGAGGTTGGTGAGCAGGCCGTTGATGCCGGCGATGATGCCGCAGGCGATGAGGGCGGGGATGAGCGGCAGGAAGATGTTGGCCACCCGGCGCAGGAACGCCTTGACCGGCGTGCGGTTGCGCTCCTTCTGCTTAGCCTTCATGTCCGAGCCGCGCTGCTGCAGCCGCCCGGCCGTGTCAGGCTCGGTTGCCGCGGTTCCGGCAGCCGCGCCAGCGCTGGCGGCCGTGCTTCCGGCTGCGGCGCCCGTTCCCGAGGTGTCCGTTCCCGAGGTGCCGGTCGCCTGATCGTCTGCCGGTCCCGAGGCGAGGGTCCGCTCGATCTCACCGGCGACCTCGTCGACGAGGCCGGGTCCGAGGATCACCTGCATCGTCTGGTCCTCAACGACGCCGAGCACACCGTCGATGGCCTTGAGGCCGGCGGTGTCGACGAGGTCCTGGTCGTTTACCGGCAGGCGCAGGCGGGTGATGCAGTTCTCGACGGAGTCGACATTGCCGGGCCCGCCGAGGGCTGCGAGCACCTCCTGGGAGATGGTCTGCGGGGATGCGGTCATGACTGCTCCTTCGGGGAGTTCGGGGTGTGGGTGGTGAGGGCTTCACGCAGTACGCCGCCGGCTGCGGCGAGTGCGTCTTCGGCTGCGGGCGCATCGAGGCCTGCGAGGATCATGAGGATGGCGGTCTTGGCCTTCCCGCCGGCGGCCTCGACGGCG